>CAZGKP010000236.1:0-6046 GCA_964526215.1 uncultured Candidatus Sumerlaeota bacterium | reverse complement strand
ATTAAAATAGCAGGAAAAGCAACACTATTCAAACACAATCCGGAGTTGTTCCACGTGGTAAAGGTTACGCCTAAACTCGAAGATACATTTTGGGTAAATCTTATTGGTAAAGGTTATCCTTCACCCAATCGCTGGTTCCGTTGGTGCACAGAGCGAATGAAAATCAACCCGACTAGCAATTACATCTTGAAAACTGTGAACAAAAATGGACAGGCAATTATCGTTCTTGGAAGTCGAAAAGCGGAATCGGGAAACCGTGCCGCATCAATGAATCATTACAACAAGGGCAAACGCCTCCGCAAACACACTTTGCCCAATGCCTTCGTCTACACGCCGATTGCCAACTTATCCAACAATGAGGTATGGGCTTATCTTTTGCAATGTCCAAATCCGTGGGATGGTAGTAATAGAAGATTGCTTGCACTTTACAAAAACGCTTGCTCCGGTGGCGAATGCCCTTTTATCATTGATACAGGGACACAAAGTTGTGGAAAGTCCCGATTTGGATGTTGGGTGTGCACAGTTGTGGATAGAGACAAATCAATGGAGAATTTCATTGATAACGGCGAGAGATGGATGCAAGAATTATTGATCTTTCGGAATTGGCTTTACGACATCCGGCAACAGACAAGTCAGTACGTCCCAAAGTATCTTGATTCAAATGTGAAGTTTGGCCCGTTTCTGCTCAGAACACGGCGCGAAATCCTGGACAAGCTGTTAAATATGCAAGAGTGTTCACCTGTCGAGTTGATAACCCCTAATGAACTGCATTATATTTATGAGCTTCTTGAAAAAGAGTCCGAAGGCAAAGTGAAACAAGGATTAAGAAAGTTCGTGTTTGAGTTGCCCAACTGCAAGCGCGTGGCAACGATATCTGATTTTAATATCCTTCTTACCCCGCGAAAGCGTCTTGGCCCAATACACCTAAAACGTGCGAAACTTATCGAATCCCGGAGGGTATCTTCGAACTATTTGCAGTCAACCCGAGTGATGTACTATCTGAAGTCATAAACAACAGGAAAACCGATAATCATCACCTGCAATGAATAAGTTTATATTCTGAAAAATGAATGCTTTGTTAAGAAAAAGGAGGTAACTGATGGCCATATCAAAAAAGATATATGAGATAGATTTGAAAGACATCAAGAAGGTAAGCGATTGTAATGTTAGGTTGACCGACAAAAACGCAAGGATTAACGAACTGGCAGAAAGTATCAAAAAGCTTGGCTTATTGCAACCGGTCATTCTAAGAGGGTCATCTGGGAATCCTCCTTACGAACTTATTGTTGGGCAGAGGAGATTTCTTGCACACCGGAAACTCCATAAGAATACTATTCTTGCAGTCTTTTCCGGAGACTTACTGGATGTAGAGGCTAAAATTCTCTCATTGGGCGAAAATATACAGAGAATCGAATTGAACCATGCTGATAAGGCAGAGGCTATCACGGCACTGTATTTGCACTATAAAAAAGATGACCGACGTGTAGCACAAGAACTGGGGTTACCTCTGCGGACGGTGAGAGACTACATCAAAATTGAAGAACAGGCAACACCGAAGGCCAAAAAGTTGCTGAAGCAACGCAAGGTCAAAAAGGCAGATGTGAAAAGAGTGATAGATGCTGCACAGGGAGATGCTGGAAAGGCTGATAGATTGCTGGACATGATGCCCCAGCTTTCCAAATATGAAAAGGACCGTGTCGTTAACTATGGCAAGGAGCACCCCAGAGCCTCTGCTGATAAAATTATTGAGGAGGGTGAAAAACGAAGGATAGAACCTGTTGTCATTCTTAGCCTCCCCAAGGAGATTGACAATGCGTTGAATAAAGCAACACGCAAACTTTCAATGGACAGGGAATCGATAGCAGTAAGAGCACTGTCGGAATGGCTGGAAGACAATGGATTTCTAAAGCGGAAAGTTTAATGGATATAAGAGATCAATGAATAGAGAAAACAAACGAGAGATAATAATTGCCCAATTGATTGCGAACACACGTAGAAAAAAAAGACCCAATAATCTGATCCAAATCGCCGGTGAAATAAGGTGGTTGGAAAATGATTTGGGCAGTCTAAAGGCTGTTTCCGAGACCATTGGTATCTCCACGGATATGTTGGGGCAATTTCTCAGCGTAGAACGTTTGTGTCCTGAAGTGCAGAAATTGGTGGAAGAGCGGAAAATTGACTTGGTCAACGTAGTTCACTACATGCGCAATTTTGATGCAAAGGCACAGCGGGTCATAGCTGGAGAAGTAATTGCAGGTCGGTTATCTGGTAACGATATTAGAGTGTTAGCACCGCTCCGGAAAAGCCTTCCTGATTTGACAATCAAACAACTCATATCACGTGTTGAGAAATCAAGAAATATCAGAGTATATGTGGCGTATTTTCTGATTCCCCAGAGATTAAAGGATACCGAAAGATTAAAGAGGCGATTCGAAAAAATAGTGGGAAAAACTGAAATCGTATCTTTCTCTGTAAAGAACCGGATTGGAACTTTAGAGCTAACTACGATTGGTCGAAAGAAGATTAGAAAAGCGGCTAAAGAACGTAACTTATCATTAAGGAAGTTTATAGATATGATAATGCAGGAATAAAAAGGCTGAGGTGGATTGTTGTATGGGTGCTAATTTACAAAGTGGGAATATTATACGCCTCCTGGATGAGGTACCCTTTAGGGAGATGTTCTCAGATTTCTCAACTTGGAGAATTGACACTTTCATAAGGCAAATGGAAGCAAGAAGAAGTAAAGGAAGAGTCTTGCCTTTTGTAAGAGGTTTGCGACTTTCTGCTCACTTGATATACACTATTAGAAAGATTTTAGATGGGACAGATTTGACAGCTAATTGGGGTCATTTACTGGACAGTAGCGGAAATTTTTGTTCATGTGAGTGCGATGTGATTATTCATCACAAAGGACCTGTTAGACAGTGGAATGGAACCCCAGAACCAATTATGGATTTTAGATTTATTGAAGAACATCTTGCAGTGGTGGTGATCAGTTGTAAATCTTTTTTAAGGTCAAGTGATATTGATATAGAATACTGTAACCTAATGAAACCATTTGTGAAAAAGATATGGTTATTTGCCGAATGTTGCGGCCCCCGAAGTGCCCAAAGTATCCAAAGCAGAGCTTTAAAGTTTGGATATGAAAAATTCTGGTATTTATATTTGTGGAGTAAACAGACAGAGCCCAAGCCCAACGAGGAGGGATGGAGCAAATTTGTGGAAGAAGTGAAGAAACTCAAGTAATTGACTGAACGTAATGCAGAAGTATGAGGGTGCGCAGAACGTGCATTTTTTTGAGCGTATCCTCTGGCAGGTTTAATATGTGCATAAGGGCATAACGGGGGTCTATATAGTCCTCTGGCTTTAACGAGAGTCGGAGTGTGAATGCATAACCCATATCTGAATCTATTTCGGGCATCGGCTCTAATTTTAAGACGCTTCTCTTCAGGTCACGCTGGACACTCCTCGCCTTTTTCTGAATCGTTACGGGCAGAGTCCCGGCTGTATAAAACGATTCGAGTTGCCTCTCAATTAAAGTTCCTGACAAATCATTTCCGATACCAATTCGATACTCGGCGGCAACGGCACTGACTCCAATAGATGGCGCACCCAGCAACACTTCTTCTATCTCCTTGAATTGCAGACCCTGTGGCGAAACACTTCGCAACCGCTTCAGTACCTCCTTTAGATCAGAACGGGTGGAGAGGAAGATATCAATCACCTCACCCTCGCCTTCAAACCCAACGGTGAGCGGGGGACCGTATTGCACCTTCGGCTGCGGGTTGTAACCCTGCGTGAATGCTACGGGTAGCTGCGACCTTTTTAATATCAGGAGCATTGTTTTGGCGAGGTCGAGATGCGATGTGAGACACAAAGTCCCGCGCTTTGAGTATGTGAGGCGGAGTCGTTGAATGGGCGGAGCTTCGAATGCGGAATGCGGAATGCGGATTGCGGAGTGAGAGGGTGCGGAAGCAAAGGGTTCCTCAATCTGCGATGCCAGAATGTTGGCGGGGCGTTCGGGACAGGCACCGCATATACTGCACGCACCGGTCGTGCAATCCGGCGTGAGCTCGCCGGCGAGTGCGCGCCTGAATTCCCGCAGAAGAAATTCCTTTGTTACGCCCGCGAAGAGATGGTCCCAGGGGAAGACTTCATCCTCACCACGTTTGCGAGAGACGTAGAAATCGGGATTAATGCCAGTTTCATCGAAGGCACGTTGCCAGATTTCGGAGCGGAACGTCTCTTCCCAGCCATCGAATCGGCAACCGAGTTCCCAGGCACGCAGGAGGGCTTTCGCCAATCGTCTGTCGCCGCGTGCAAACACAGCCTCTATGCGGCTTTGATGAACATTGTGCGCCTTGAAGATGATGTTACGCGACTTGACGCCTCTGCGAATATAATTGATTCGCCTTCGTAATTCGTCCACATCGGGTTGAGCTTCCCATTGAAATGGGGTGTGCGCCTTCGGGACAAATGGGGAGAGGGTTACATTTATGTTAAATTTCCTTCCGCACAATTTGCGTGCAATGGTTTGTGTCTCGCGGAGCAGGCGGCAGATGCCATCGAGGTCTTCGGTTGTTTCTGTAGGCAGTGCAATCATAAAATAGAGTTTGAGGGTCCGGCGGCCGGAAGCGAAGGCTCGGCGAACGATGTCCAGAAAAAGGGCGTCATCAACGGGCTTATTGATGACGTGGCGAAGACGCTCGGTGCCTGCCTCCGGCGCAAGCGTGAGTCCGCTTTTTCGCACAGACTGAAGCGAATTGATGAGGTCTATGTCAAAGGCATTTATGCGTATGGACGGCAGGGAGATATTTACGCCTTGAGACGAAAATGCCTCACCCAGGGAAGAAATTACTTCAGGCAATCGTGAATAATCTGCGGTGGATAGTGCAAGGAGTGAAATTTCATCAAAGCCGGTATTACGGATGCCGGTGCGGGCGATTTCGAGGATTTGTTCGGGTGGGCGCTCACGGACAGGTCGTGTCGTCATTCCCGCCTGGCAGAAACGACAACCGTAGGTGCAACCCCTTCGCACCTCGATGGCAAAGCGTTCCTGTGTGATGCGCAGATTGGGAACGACCGGACGAATCGGACCCACATCAGAGGCGAGGTCGAATCGCCGTGCCTTCACAACGTCGGGGGCATTTCTTTTGAGTTTGCGCATTTTTTGGAGCGCACCATCGGGCGTATATTCAGGAGCGTAAAATGACGGCACATAGACACCGGGAATAGTTGCGAGTCTCGTTAGGAGTTCTTCCTTGTCTCTACTTCCAGCCGCCTTAAAATCCTTTATCGCCTGAAGAATCTCAAGGGTTACCTCTTCGCCGTCACCAAGCACGAAGGCATCAAGAAATTCCGCAAGGGGCTCAGGAGAGAATGCCCCTTCACCGCCAGCTATGATAAGCGGCAGGGGCAAAGTCCTTTCAACAGATAGGAGCGGAAGTCCCGAAATGTCCAGCATCGTGAGGATATTTGTATAGCTCAATTCGTGCTGGAGTGTAAAGCCAATGACATCAAATTCGGCGAGTGGGGATGCGGTTTCGAGGGAGCGGAGAGGCTGGCGATGCTGGCGTAGCAGGGACTCGGCATCTACCCAGGGAGCAAAGGCACGTTCGGCGGAAAATTCATCGCAGGCATTGATGCGTTCATAAAGTATCTTGAACCCGTGATAAGACATACCGATTTCATAAACGTCAGGGAAGGCAAGAACCATCCGGCAACAAACAGATTCAGGTGGCGTAATAATGCAATTCCATTCACTATCCACATAGCGTCCGGGTCGCTGAACGGACAAAAATGTGCGCCAGTTATACTTCAATTCATCCATAATCCCCTTATACTTTGAGATTTTTTCCTTGCGCATTATATAGGAAATTTGAATATTATGCATATATAAACAATATGAGGGAAATAAGCAATGGCAAAGTGGCGCATAATGGTGGTGGATGATGAACCTGATGTTGTAGACGTAATCGGGCAGGTCCTCAAATCAAAGTATGCGATAGTTGCGGCATATAACGGGCTTGATGCACTTGAGAAGCTT
>CAZGKP010000235.1:0-6047 GCA_964526215.1 uncultured Candidatus Sumerlaeota bacterium | reverse complement strand
GGGGGGCTGGGGGATTCATTTCACAGCTATGAAAATGAAGCCATCGGGAAAAGTCCCCGGAGACTGGGACCTCGTTAGTATTACGACTACGACCCCCCGAATATATACCTCCACGGAAAAACTCGCACTTGAAGATATGGTTGCTCTGCCACGCCCGCTGCCATCCTACTTTCATCGGATAACCGACGAGCACCTGCTGGAATATTTTGCAACCCTGAATTTTGAAAAGCCCCTGGAGGCGAATCTCAAGGCGGCTCGTGCTATTCTGGCGGACCATCCCGATGACGCATACATCCGCGTCATTTACCTCGATGCCCTAATGAGAAATAAAAAATGGGACGAACTAACGGATAAATTTCCTCGCTGGAAAACGGACATCGAAAATGCGCCTGACCCAACAATTGCCTTCTCGGCGAAAATATTTGGGCGGGCTATCAAATCCTACAAGCTCTCAAAAGGAGGACAGAATGCCTATGACTATATTATGCAGACATTTACCATAGAGCCGGGTAAGACTCTCGAATTACTCCTCGAAAAGACGGCATCTTGCAAGGAAAGTATACCCGAAGGGCTTCCGCCTTCGATGCTGTTTACCCCCATTCCGAATTTCCTTAAGTTGCAGGTAACAGTGAAGGTGAAGCGTGTGGAAGCTACTTTCGCAATGTTCAAGGGCGATAATGAAAGGGCACTCCATCTCCTTACCCTTACCTACCGCCTCAATCAGTTCTTGAGTGGTAAGAAAGGCTTGTTTGAAAATCTAATTGGGGTTGCCCTTAAGGGTATTACGTGTGGCGGAATGGAACTGTATATCCTTAATGCCTGTAGGACACCACAGGAGGTAAAGGAATTTTTCGACACACTGCAAAATCTACGGGAAAAAGACGCTTCTCTCCACTGGGATGATTTTATTCCCGTAGAATCACCGCTCAGTTTGTCCTTAGCAGAAGTAGCCGGACCGAATCGCGAAGAAGTCAAAGCGCGCTGGAATGTAGCAGAGGCAAAGTCCCGGTTATTAGCGGGCGCAGCGGCGGCGCGTTATCGCTTTCTCAAAACCGGACACTTTCCCACGCGCGCATCAGATTTTGCCCCGTTTCTACCAAAAGGTCTACCCGAAGACCTATTCAGCAATCGCCCTTTGAGATTCATTCCCGACAAAGAGCCTTTTGTGATTTACAGCATAGGACCTGATGAAAAAGATGACTTCGCTACCATCACTTACGACCCGACAAATGGCACAGTTAGCCCGGGCGATGTCTTCATAAAGATTCCGCGCAAACGCAAATATCCATTTCCGCCGAAAGGCAAGCTCGCCACAACGAAGGAGGGTTTACTCAAACAATTCCCCAACGGATTGCCCCGTGATATTTTTCATGATGAACGCGGCGCATCTTTGAGCATAACCGACACTGTCCCCGCAAAAATCATCAGTTTCGGTCCCGATACAGATTCGGTTCGCGTTAGAATCGGCAACGGTTTGCTGCCACTCCAGCCGCCCTACGACCCAACAAACGGCACCGTCTCAGAAGGCGACCTCATCCTTGACACTGCCACCCATTGAAACAATGCTCCTGCGTTTGATGATGCTAAAAAGGCAAAAAAATACTTGAAAAAAGCAATTGTGTGATTTTTGCTCGAATTTAGTTTTTAACCGAAAACAGGAGGGGGATTGATGATAAAGATAGATATTGTCAGGGATATTGCTCAAAGGCTGGATATAAAAGATAAGGAGGCGCTCTTTATTGCCGATAGCCTGATTGAGAGCATAAAGGAAACCATAATGAGATATGGGCGACTTGAGGTTCGCAACTTCGGTGTGTTTCAGATAAAGAAACGCAAAAAGCGCATCGGACGCAATCCGAAAAATAAAAAGGAATATCCAATACCTCCCCGTAAGGTCGTGTCATTCAAACCGGGCAAGGAAATAAAATCAATTTGATACGGGAGACCCCGGTAGAAAGCATTGAAACCTCTTCATTTGCGGGGAATTGCCCGGTTCTATATGCAGGGTAGTATCTCATTCCCTTCCGCCCTGTGATGGACTGCTTAGCACCCCTGGTGGAACCATCTGCTGGCTCTCTCCCGGCGGCACCCAGTATAGTCTTATTATGCCACCGAATTGATAATTGAAATATTTTATCTTAATCTGGTGTTTCCCGGTATTTAGATAAACCATTCCCTCTCGCATCCGCGCACCATGATACCCGCCATTATCCACTATCTTGCGCCCGTTTATGTATAAAAAAGAGCCATCGTCCGATTCTAAAATAAAGCGATGCCGCCCCTTTTTGCGAATCGAGATAAATCCATCCCATTCGACGCTGAACTGCCCCGTGATAGGGAGGCGCTTTGCCCAGTTAAAGAAAATCACCCTGTCCTTGCGGACAAACTGCGGCTTACGCTTCCACCCCATACCTTTATAGTATCTGCCCACAAGCCCATTTCCCCTCATCAGGGCGTGTTTCTGCTGCGCCTGGTGAATCAATGGTATCGCAAATAATACCGTAACGAACATTATGCTTAAAAAACGATACGTTCGGGGGTGAAATGAGAACCTCGGCATCTGCCACGGTCTTTGCTCTGGACCCCGATATGGCACTGAAACTCCTTCGTCGTTTTCCCCCGAACCCTCTGATGAAACTGGAGAGTTAGAATTGGAAATTGAAGATTGGAGATTGGAAATTGGAAGTTTAATTTCCGTCCGTAATCGTTTTGTTATAGAAAAAGCCATCACTGCCCAGAAGACGTAAAGTGGCAGGAACTCAAGACAGGGGCGGAGCCGTATCAATTTGCCGAGATTTGCGGCGGTGGAATTTTCCGTAATCAGGCGGTGATTAAAAATCGGATTTGTTATGATGGCGTGATTGCAACGCACATAATTAGCGATATGGTAATCCATAACCGGGTTTGCATATTCGTAAGGTGAGCGGGGGTCAACGGCGGTCGTTGTGAACATAAAAAATATCGAGACTGCGGCAAGAGCGTAAAATAGTAGACGCAGTATCCGCGATCGGAAAAATAAAAACATCGGTAGCGACAAAAATGGCAAAAGCGGGATTATGTGCCGGGGACCGGTTGACCACGCTCCGCCCCAATACACTATCGAATTCCCATAAGCAGAATTGAATGCGAAATAACCAATAGCCATCAGAAAGATAAAGATTGCTTCGAGACGTATGCGCTTTATGAAAATGCCCAGAATCAACCCCGGAATTGCACCAATGAGCGCCGGATTACAGTAAAACAGTCCCCGCTGCGGGTGAAATGTGATGCGCCATAATACCCCCAAAGAGGGCATCCCCATCCCCACAAAACCCCTCTTGTGTCCCGGAAATGCACTATGCGCCGACTGGGTGTATGCCTCATAAGGTATGTAAAAAATCTTGTGGAAAGCCGCCAGGTTATACGCAACGAGGAACATTCCGCCAATGCAAAGCCCCATTATGTAATATATGCTGCCCCGCAATGAGCGCACACCGATGAATAGATAGAGTGTGATAAGCCCGACCAACACAATCGTGGGATATTCAGTGGTGAGGGCAAAGCCGCCCATAAGTCCCGCCAAAAAGAGGCGAAGCCCCGCCCGTTTTACGCCTCGCGTTTCCTTGTGCCCTTCACGCACCTCTTCCCTCACGCTAAAGATTAAGTAAAACGAGATGAATACCAGCGCTGCGGCAAATTGATGGCTGAAAAATACCGTTGAGAAAGGAAAAGCGATTGTCCCAAGGGCATAAGCGATTGTGCACCAGAAGGCGAACGTTACATCCCCTGATATTCGCCGCAAAAGTTTGAAGATGCAAAGTGCACACAGCGCAGAAAAAAGCCCAACGCTAAAAAGAGCGGTGAGGTAACACAAAAGGTCTTCGACAATCCATTCTGGAAGTATAAACAATCGGAAGAGTTGTCCGAAGAGAAAAAAAGGCGGAACGCCAATAAAGGAAAGCCCGGGGGCTTTGTTGGAGAAAAGTCTCCCGTTCACCCGAACAATGTCGGCGCTGTTGAAGGCATATTTATCAATGCAGACGGTGCCATCCTCAGCAATTGAGCGGGTCAGGTCGAAGCGGGCAGATTCATTATGTTGTCCAGATTGATAAAAGTAGCCAAACGTAATAAAGAGGAGGAAAAACAGAGAGGTCTCGATGCGATTGCGCTGGAGAAATTTTTTTATCATCAGTCAATTCTGATTGCTTTGCAATCGGACATCATTCCAGTTGGCTCGCAATCAGATGTCTGGGGTCAATGAGGTTAGTTTCGGCTTGTGGACATCGTCAAGCGATGGGCGGATTCGATGCGGTATCTGGCGATTCATTCGCTTTTTCCACCCGACGTCCTGCCGGTTTTGCAATTGGCGTAAGAGATACGTTATCAATATAAACACTTCCCGGAGGACCGCTTGCGGAAAAAATCACCTGGAGGAATTCCGCTTTATAGGTGCGACAATGGGGGCGAAAGGTGCGTCGCACGAGCCGCCAGTCGCCATTATCAGCCCTGTATCTTGCCATTGCACGATAAACGGGCTGCATCTTTCCCCGCACCCTTCCATAACCCATAAAGGTCAGTGCAAAATCAGCTCTGAGTGTCTTTATATCTGCCTCAAAGCGATACCGCAAGCTTTCATCAATCCTTACAATGGGGGATTTATACGTTACGACATTCGAGGTGGGTGATGCGAGGTTACTCAATTCGAGGATGCGCCCGTGAAAAGGGTCTGCGGAGATAAAGCGCACAGATTCATCTTCCGGCACAATCCATCCTTCAGGATACATCCCGCCCTTCTCAAAGCCGCCATTTTTAATCAGCGAGGGCATCGAGGCATTGGTGGCATCTTCGGCAAAACTGCCCGCCATTGCCATAAGAAGGATTATGCCGCATAGTGCTGTAACATATCTGCGCAATTTATCATCACCTTTTAGTTTAATACTCTGCCAATTTTTTGTAATATAATTTTATATATTCCTCATACCCTTTCGGGAATGTTTCTTTAATACTCTGGGGAATCAGCGTTTTCCAGCTATTTTTTGCCCTTTGCCCATTTTCTCTATTTAATCTGACTTTACGGGAGGCGAGGAGTTTGCCCGCCTTTAGATTTTGCAGGACTATGTGCTGCTCGGGCAAGAAATTGTGGTAGTGGTAGTTGCGTAAATCTGATTCTATACGGTGCATACCCGTGATGGCACGTCTCAGGTTATACGTGGGTAGATTGTGCGCCTCGAAGGCGATATGGAGTTTCTCGGCTTGAGTGATGAGGTCAGCTTGTTTGCCCGAGAGTCGTTTCAGTGTCTCCCGGACTTCGGGAGGGGCGGGACCGCGAAGTCCCCTGCCGCCCGCACCGCTCAATTTACCGCCACCGGTCGAACCAGTCGTCATCTGTTTCATCTCGTCCTTCACAACGCCTGCCTCGTAGGGGTCGTTTGTGAGGCGAGTGGGCGTTTTTCTACCGCCCTTGCCACGCGCGGTCGCCTCGACAAACTCCCCATGCGAACGCCCCGAACGCCCCTCGCCGCTCCTGCCACCTATCTCGTTTGAGTTCGGTAGTATGTTGCCCGTAACACCCTGTGCGCTGTAATTTGAGATTGGGCCATCTGATGCCTCCCAGCCGGCGCCCTTGTCTATCGAATCGCCCCAGCTGGATGAAACGTCTTCAATCTCGTCTGTGAAATCTTCCTCTCTTTCAATCAGGTCGCCGATAATGTCCTCCAGCTCATCGGGCAATTCGGCAAGCGGGATTTCGTAATCTTTTGAAGGTTCCTCCATCTCCCATTTTATTGTGTCAGGCGTATCGGGGAGCCATTTTTCAAGGTGGGCGGTGAGTTCCTCCGCCAGCTCAAGACCGGTCTGTTCCTGTGTTACCGAAATTGTCTTTGGTTGCGGTATGAGGTTGTCCGGGACCTTCTTGACCTCCTGGAATACTTCGAGCGTGTCTTCGATGAGGGCGGTATCGGACGATACGAGTTTGGGGAGTTTAGAGAGGTCAGAATGTGCATCTTCAAAGAAGCGCGCCCAATCGTCTTCCAGATCGGCGAGTAAGGCGATGAGTGCACCCGACGCGG
>CAZGKP010000234.1:0-6069 GCA_964526215.1 uncultured Candidatus Sumerlaeota bacterium | reverse complement strand
CTCCCGACGAGTATCCCCAAATGTTGGAGTCTCTATGCTCAGCCACTATTGGCAGGGTAAAACTTATTGGCTTGGCACCTCGGTAGTCTTGTACTTCAAGATCAATCCAGGCGGCACCATTCCACCAGCCTTCACCGGACAGAGAACCTGCCAATACTAACTGCTGAGCCGACACACTTCCTACGACAGCCCCCCATGGGCCAGTGGCGCTACCTTGAGCAGAACTTACGGCATTGGCGAAAGCCGTCGTAGAAATCAGGCGACTCCCAAAGGACGCTCCGAGCGTGACGATCCGAACGCGCACCGCAACACGACCAGGAGGTGTCTTCGCGAAGTAATCATCCCACTCAATCGAAGAGCCATAAATCCGTCTCAAATCTGCTTTGAGTTGTGACGCTGCGTCCTTCGGTTCTTGAGCGGCCCTGCCGTTAAAAACTGCACCAAGAATCGGGGGCTTTAACTCGAGGCCAGTCCTTGGAGATTCAGAGAGCGTCGGGGCGATGTGACGTTCTGTTGCACACCCGCCAAACGCGGACATAACAATCATCACTGCCATAGCTATGCGCAAATTTTTGCTTTTCATCATAGTTCCCCCAGCTAACAGTGATTATATAGTTCCATATAAGAACCCAGACAACTCTGTTTTGCAATATAAGACGCCTGCGCACCATTCGCAGAAGCAGCCATAACTTCAATATATTCAATGCCTTGCATAGATTGTATCCTTTAGAGCATTGTGGACGATAATGAATTCAAGACGTCAAACCTCGCAAAATGGAGAATTACTATTACTGATATTTTGCTAACGCTTAGTGAGTATTGGGTCAACAAGAAACTGAAAAAGTTTGCGGGTTTTTGTAAGTTTGCATAAAACTTAATTTTTTTAGACAGGCTTGCCCACTCGAAAGTATATTTTCATCCTTTTGTGAGAGGCGAAGATATTGTGGTGATTTTTCTCTTGCGGAAAGCATCCCAGACTTCGGGGAAGATAGCGACGACGTGCCTTTTGACGTCGGTTATATTTATCTTGTGCCCCGTTTCTTTTTCGAGGCTCGTCATTGTAATGCCGTAAAGACCGCAGGGGACGATGGCATTAAATAAAGAAAGGTCGTTGGAGACATTTAATGCAATGCCGTGATAGGTTGTCCAGCGGCGCAGGTGAATGCCGATGGATGCGAGTTTGCCGTGCGACGTCCAGGCGCCCGTCTTTCCCTTTCTGCGAAATGCATGCACACCGAATATCGCAGCCGTCCGAATGATGAGTTCTTCATAAACCGCCAGGAGGTCGTGGAGACGTTGCTCCCCTACCGTGAGTGCAATAACTGGATATATGACGAGTTGTCCGGGTGAGTGCAGGGTTACGTCCCCTCCCCTATCGGTTGCAACAATCGGGATTCCGGCGACACTTCGATTATCAGGGCTGCGCTTGCCAATCAGATGTGCATCACTGGCACGCCGCCCCATCGTAACAACTGCATTGTGCTCCACAAAAAATATTGTGTCTTTCCCCACGCCGGCGATGCGCCCATCAACGAATGCCTTCATCTCCTCTATCGCAGGAACATAAGCGCATCTGCCCCAGTCAACAAAACGAAAGCGCTCGGTCTCCGAAATGATTTTTTCCGCACTCATTGCATTAAACCAAACAGGAGTTGATTGAGCGACTCGCCCCACAAAAGGACGATTGCCGCCCCCAGTGCGATAAAGGGTCCGAAGGGGATATGATGACCGGTGGGAGGTGGCGGGAAATCGCCACCCGGCGCACATTTGCTTTGAGCTAAAATATTTTCAATAATGCGTTCCTCGCGCTCTTCGGCAGTCAATTCTTCCAAGGGAATCTCGGCGATATCTTCGCCACTTGGTTCTTGTTTCTTTTCAGGAGGAGACAAGGAGACGTTTTTAATCCTGTGCATGGCGATTTTTTGCGCCAGCAAGATTGAACCTCCAATTATCGAACCGCTCACTGAGGCAAGCATCAACACGTAGAGGCAATTGATGGCGCCCAGGAAAGCCCCCACAAGGGCAAGGAGTTTTACATCACCAAATCCCATCGCCTCCTTGTGAAAGAGAAACGAACCCACGACGCCTATTATGTAAAGCAGAGACGCCCCGACTGCCGCACCGATAATGGCATTCACAAAAGGGGTATAAAATGCGCCACCTGCCAGAGGCCACGCACCTGCCACTATAAACCCACGCGGGTAAAGTCCCGCTAATAGCGCCGCAAAAAGCCCGAAAATCAACCCACCAAGACTCACGCCATCAGGGATAATCCAGCAATCAATATCGGTAAATGTCGCCACAATCAATAGACACAAAAAAGTAATATATACAGGCGTTGCCGGCGTATATCTAAAGCGATAAAACGTGATGGCGAACATAATGCCCGTTAAAAGTTCGATTAGAAAATACCTGATGCTGAACGCCGAGCCGCAATAACGGCACCGTCCACCCAGAATGATATAACTCAAAAGCGGGATATTGTCATACCAGTGAATGGGCACACCGCACGAAAAGCAGTGCGACCTCGGATAAACAATGGACATCCCCGCCGGTAGCCGATAAATGCACACATTCAGGAAACTACCGAACAGTAACCCGATGGCGAAGACCAGCACTATATGAACATTGAAAAATTCAGGTGAGAAAAAATTCGTCTCAAACACAAAACCACCCCTTAAATGATTGTCTCCCTATACCTTTGCCGGTTATCAAGGGCAAGTAATAACTGTTTCACCCCTCGGAAATATTTGAATTATACTGTGTCGTTGCTTTATTTCTTTCTCGAAGTGCCCTGTCATATTCCTCGAGTTCAGCCACCCGCAATGTCCCTCCGGCAAGTGATAGCTCATAACGATTTCATCTTTTCATAGCCGCTTAATCAGATGCTCAGCCAAATTCTGACATCTGTCTTTATCTCAGGCATAAAACACTTGTCATAGCTGAGGTAAATTGATAGTTTTATTTTTCTGAAAGTCGTTAGAAGATCTCTATTTTTTCGTTATGAGCATATCAAATAGAGAAAGAATCTATGAGGATTGAGGGCATTTACAGGAGAAGGATTGAGTGCTATGAGTACAAATCCGGATTTTCTGAAAAATCATATACTTCGTGTTATGGGCGGATTCCAGAGCTCTATATCCGAATGGAAAAAGGATATAGATAGTTTTTTGCAGGAAATAATTAACTTCGCTAACAGAGAAAGTCTTCTCATAAAACCCCATCATATAGAATCAGTTAAAAAATATCTTGTTGGTAAAGCAAAGACTATTGTTAACCAATATTGTCAAAATAAGGGTATTAGTAGAAGGTTTCCAGTGTACCTGAGTTTAATAGAATCGTTAACATCATTAGCGAAAGCAAAGGGAAATAAATTCAAGGAATATGCTAAAGACCATAATGCTTTGCTATTAAGACGGAAACATTTGAATATGGCTCCGAAAAAATCGCAGAATCAAGATGTTGGTTCTAAAGCTACCCCCGGGAATTTTATCCAAGCATTTTTAACCCTTATTGGTAATTCTCGCTGGAGAAAACCTCTCGCGGTAATTACTGTTTTCGTACTTATTCTCTTCACCATTTGGAAGAGCCTACCTGATGATATCAAAAAAGACATTATCAAAAATATCCCGAGGATATTTTTTCTACTAAAACATCCAGCATTACCACCTAAGTCGTCACCGCCTTCAACAACCTCTCGCACATCACAACTAACTTCGACTCCTGTCTCAACACCACATCCAATATGGAGGAGGAAACCAATACGATTATCAGGGCAGATGAAGAAAGAGATGGCGCAGCTTCAGAAGTATGTAGAAGAGTTGTTGGTGAATACCAAAAGACAAAATGAGGCAACCGGAGAAGAAAGAGATGATCTTCATCCTACTGATGCCCAATTCTTTAAAGTAGCTATGAAGTATCATGAAGTGAATAGATTTGCGAATAACTGCCTATCCGGTATTAAAAGACTGAAACACGGAAAGAGATGTAATTCACTTCGAAGTTTCTCGCAGGCAAGAAGGAGCCTGGAAACACAGTATTATATTGAGATACCTGGGAGATTGATGATTCCCCTTCCGAAATTAATTAAAAGTCTACAAAGTGAAGGGAAAATATCGTTCAGTGCCGAGACTCTTATAGAAATCCTAGATAGATTAATTCAATTCTCCAGGTACGATGAGAAAGAACATTTGCGAATTCACATTGATATAATTAAAGCTGAAGGTAGCTTTCTTGGAGCAAACGCCTCGGTTTTTAAGGATCATATTGCCTCCTATACAGAAGAAGCCTTTTGCAGTTCCGAAATTCCTATAAAGCGAGTTCCAAGCTTGGGAAGTGATTACATTGTAGAGATTAGTTATAAATTGGGGCAACAGGGTAAACTCAATCGTGGATTGGTATGCGAAGTTGGATACAATGTGCAGATTATAGAAACAAGGACTGGAAAAAGAATTTGGGAATTCACAGACCAAAAGGAACATCATTATCGTGATAGGCTTTTCCAAGTTGATATTATGCTTCCTGGACAAACCATTGAGGACATTGCAAAAATAAAATTTGATCCATACTTCTTTGAGTTTGAAGATTATTTCGAACTGTTAAGAAACTGATTTTCAAACGTTAAGGATATATAGAAATACACACAATGTTTTTTCAACCTGTGCAAGGTAACCTGTGATATGGACACTCCAATTGGTAAGTGGAAGGAAAAACCCCGTCTATTTAGAATGCAAACTGGCTAAAAGTAGATACCCGGAGCAGAAATTCACAATTAAGGAAAAAATCGAAAAATGTTATGAAAGTAGGTGGGAAGGAACGGGGATAATTTATGATTCGGATCAAATAGATGCGAGGAGTGCACATTCCATTACAGCCGGACGGTTCAGAATCTCCCTTGTCCCCAATGGGTGGTAGGCTGTCTCTGCCTCTTGGGACAATACGCTAAAGGTGTGGGAATTAAAGAGCGGGCAAGTGCTCTCCACCTTTACCGGCGATAGCCCCCTCTTGTGTTGCACGGTCGCACCGGACGGGCACACCATCATTGCGGGCGAACAATTCGGAATCGTCCATTTCCTGCGCCTGGAAGGCGTTTGAATCCCCATTATTCTACCCGTAATTTTATGACATTGCCTCTTGGAACGAAAAACGAGCAGAAGTCTCTATACCTGGATGCCGATATTCCGCTCACAAAGGAAGAATATTCACAGGTAGAAAAGGAGTTGCTTGCGCTCCTCGATTTTGAGGAGGCGGCTTTCGAGGATAGGCTTATTGCAGGTTCTGTGTGGCTGGACATCCTGCGCGATTTTGTAAAGGCGATGGCGCCACAGGCTTGTAATGATGCCGTCGCCCGCAAAGAGATATTCGATACATTTTTCGCCTCGATGAAAAATGAGTGTTATGAACGTCCTTTGCGCATCGCAAAAAAGCCCATTCATTCACCCGCACTCCAGCGGATGTTTCTCGGCGTCCTCATCGCATTCCGAAACAGACCCGAACGCCGTCGCTCAACCCCTATCACGCTTGCATTTATCCTGTATCACTATGTGAAAAATTTTCTTAAACTGGGGCGCATCAGGATATTGCCATTAAAGACGCGTTTAAGTTTTCGGGACTTACGGGATGTGCGCCTCGATACAATGTCAGATTTTTTCGTCGCAGAGGTCAAAAAATGGGTGCGTAAATTCATCTCCGAAAAGAACCTTTTGTGTGCCGGGAATATTCGCGAGGGTTACCATTATCTCCTGACCTATTATGCCCTGATGCGCTGGTATGCGGTTGGATTAGCGAAAGAGAGAGATTCACGCGAGATTAGTTCCGAAGACATCCGCCAGGCGATTGAACTCGTTGAACAATACTACGTATTTCACCCCTGCTTTGCAGACCTCTTTACGTATTACCCCGTTTTATCAGACATCATTGATAAGACATTTGCAAAGAAGGCAAGTGCTATGAGTCTGGTGCGCCTACCGATAAAATCCTGCAAAAGGAAATGAAGTATTTCCACCTATTTATATATCGGAGCATTTGTAATTGATTGATATTATAAATCTGAAAACGCAGAGAACGCAA
>CAZGKP010000233.1:0-6142 GCA_964526215.1 uncultured Candidatus Sumerlaeota bacterium | reverse complement strand
GGGCCTTTCGTACAGGAATTTCCCGGCAGCGAGCGCCTGCCCACCCTCGCCGAGAAAAAGGATAGAAACATTCCACAGGCCAGTGCGCAATGAGGTCCTAACAGATGTGAATCATCATCCCGATGAAAAAGAGTAGATATATTCGCAGCCAGGAATGTTTCTTGTAAATGTGGCGCACGACGAATGCCGCAAGGGGCGGTATTATCATCAGTGCAAAGATTGTATGCGTGTAGCGCTGATGAACAGCGGCAAAGGCGTCCGGTCCAAAAAGATATGAAACTGTATCCACATCAGGTATAAGGGATGCACCCACACAAATCGTCAGGTAATACTTCCACTCAGCAGGGGTATCATCCGGGGCGGCAATGCGGCCAAGCAGTACGCCCGATAAAGTGTGCGCAAAGATATCCATATTCCACCATCACTGTTGCATCCGAATTCCTTACTTTTGGCTTTTTATCCGCCACGGCGGATTAACTTTTTACTTTCTTTTCCCTCGTGGGACATCGTAACTTCAATCAAAAATTGCACAAAATGGCACACAGGGAAATAAAACGCAGTGTTCATCCGCGACAATTTTTCCCATTGGGGAGTTCTCCACATAACTGAAGCTTTGATTGTTCGCAAGTTACGCCACTGGCACATACATTGCTCCAGATTTAAGCAGGTAATTTTTTTGTAATATCCACATAATAAGGCGGGGAGTTATGATTACGGTGAAAAATCTCACCAAGCGCTTTGGTGAGACGGTTGCGGTAAATAATGTATCTTTTAATGTCACAAAGGGAGAAATCCTGGGGTTCCTTGGTCCCAACGGCGCAGGCAAAACCACCACTATGCAGATTATCACCTGCTATCTGGAACCTGATAATGGCACCGTTAAAATCGGCGACCTGAATATAGAGGATGATTCAATCGAGGTGCGGCGCCTAATCGGTTACCTGCCTGAAAACACACCTTTATATATGGATATGGGCGTGGTGGATTATCTCCTGTTCATCGCCGAGCTCCGCAGTATCCCACGCCAGAAGCGAATGAAGCGCGTCCGCGATATGGTTGAGATGTGCAGCCTGGAGCGCGAAATTAAAAAGAATATCGGCGAGCTCTCCAGGGGCTACCGCCAGCGTGTCGGTCTTGCACAGACACTCATCCACGACCCCGAAATCCTTATCCTTGACGAACCTACCTCCGGTCTTGACCCGAATCAGATAATCGAAATCCGTGAACTGATAAAGAAAATCGGCAAGGAGAAGACAACTATTCTATCAACGCACATCCTGCCCGAGGTTACGGCTACCTGCAATCGCGCCATCATTATCCATAACGGCAGATTGGTCGCGGATGGCACAACCGAGGAACTCACCGAACGCAGCCGTGGGCGCACTACTTATTTCGTGAAAATGAAGGGTCCCAAAGATGAGATTCAGACTAAACTTGCAGAACTTATCTCCGTTGATGGCGTTAAGCTTCTGAGCGAGGGCGACGGCGGTTTTTACCGCTATGAAGTTATGGCGCCAAAGAGTAAAGACCCCTGCGAGGACATATTCCGTCTCGCGGTAAAAAATGACTGGATACTCACGGAACTCAGTCAGGAACGCGCAAGCCTGGAGAGTGTCTTCCGCGAACTCACCGCAGGAGAATAAAAATAAAAGGTAAAAGGCAAAAGTTCGGAATAGGAGATGTGGATTTAACAGAAGGGAAACTTTGAACGGACTAACGGGCAAACGGACACAACGATTATTAACTTATCTGTGAGGTTTTTCAAGATGCATAACACAATCGCAATTATGAAAAAGGAATTCCGCAGCTACTTCAATACGCCGCTGGCTTATGTATTCCTGGTGGCGTTTTTAGTCATCGCACAATGGCTCGTAATGCGGGGATATTTTTTAAGGGGACAGGCGGATTTGCGTTCATTCTTCGGTCTGTTGCCCATAATATTTATCCTCTTTATACCGGCAGTTACGATGCGCTTATGGGCGGAGGAGCGAAAGCAGGGGACAATCGAGACCCTGATGACGGCGCCTTTGCGCAATGGCGAGGTGGTTTTGGGCAAATTCATCGGCGGGTGGTTATTTTTAGCGCTCGCACTGGTGCTCACATTTGCTTTACCGATTCTGGTTAAGGCGACAGTTGACCCGAGTGTGGGCATAGACCGTGGTCCCATCATAGGGGGATATATCGGACTATTTCTATTAGGTGGGGCATATCTCGCTATAGGTTTGTTTGCCTCCTCGCTATGGGACAGCCAGATAGCGGCGTGGATAGTGGGTGCCATGATTTGTTTCTTCCTATACATCATAGGCGACCCGTTCGGGTTATTTTCCCTGCCGCAGGCAATTGTTCCCTTTTTCCAATATTTATCTTTGAGCAGACATTTTGAAAATATTGCACGCGGCGTCCTGGATATTCGCGATTTGATTTATTATGCCTCTGTGATTTTCTTCTTTTTATTTCTGAATGCCTGTATGCTAAAGGCGAGGAAGTAATATAAAAATTGTAAATTGTAAATTGTAAAATGCAAATTGGATGGTGAATATTTTTACAATTTTCAATACTATCGTATGCGTTTGATGATAACGCCGTAATTGAGGAGGATAATTGCTGTGCATAAGTTTGCCAAAACCGCTAATACATTTGTGTTGGTCATCTCGGTTTTAGTCATACTGTTGGTTGTGAATTTCCTGGTTGCGCGCCACCTCATCTGGCGCATTGACCTGACGGGGAAGGGGCTTTACTCGCTCTCTGCCTCCAGTAAAAAGATTGTGGGCAACCTCAATGACCTCGTTACTGTGAAGGCTTATTTCTCGAGCAAACTCCCGCCATATCTATCAAACCTGCGCCAGGACGTCGGAGACCTGCTAAAAGAATATCAGGCATTCTCGAAAGGCAATCTCCGCGTCCAATTTATTGACCCTGCGGATAATGATGAACTCAAACGCAAATTGATGTATGACGGCATCCCACCCATCAACCTCCAGACCATTGATAAACACAAATACGAGGTGATGGAGGCATATTTCGGGATAACTATAAATTACGAAGACCGCAAGGAAACTATCCCTATTGTGAATCCCGAAACACTCGAATACGACTTATCCGCCGCCATAAAAAAGGTCTCGACGCCAAAGCCTCCCGTTGTAGGGCTTCTCACCAATCGCAAAGACATAGACATAGATAAAGATTACGATACCCTGAAACGCGATATACAAAAACTCTATGAGGTGCGCACCGTAACCCCCACAGAGGGCGAGAAAATACCACAGAGCATAGACGTCCTGCTTTTACTTGCGCCTGATGATTTCTCGGATGCCGAACTCTTCGAGATTGACCAGTTCGTAATGCGGGGCGGCAAACTCATCTGCCTCGCGGACGGCATTAATCTTGACGAGCGTACACTCCAGGCAAGCGCCAAAAAACCCAACATAGCCCGAATCCTCTCCCATTATGGACTCCAGCTCAACGATGACCTCATCGAGGATTTCCGCTCAAATGCGATGGCATCCTTCTCAACCCGCTTTATGCGCACAATGGTAAATTACCCATTCTGGGTAAAGGTGGCGAGGAAGTATTTCAACCCCGAAAGCCCCATAACAAAACGCCTGATGTCACTCGTTTTGCCCTGGGCAAGCTCCGTCAGTCGTTCTGAAAAAGTTCCCGATGGCGTAAAGATTACGACGCTTGCCTCAACAACAAAAAACGGATATGAAGCCACAGCCCCGTTCAATCTCAATCCCTTCTCGCGAGAACAACCAAAACTCACACGTGAAGACCTTAAGCAATATGACCTTGCGTTGCTGGCAGAAGGTGAGTTCCCCAGTGCATTCAAGGGCGAGAAGATACCCGAGGTAAAACCCGAGGTAACAAGTGATGAAAAAGACAAACGCCCGCCACGTGGCACCATCGAAAAGGAGAGAAAAGATAAAAGCGAAAAGACGTCTGTTCTCCTTGTCGGCAACTCACGCTTCGTCCGCGATAATTACCTCTACAGCACACGCGCAAAAGATGAAAACCTCTCATTCCTTGATAATGCAATTGATAATATGGCTATCGGCAAAGACCTCATAGGCATCCGCACACGCGAGTCCGCCGAACGCCCCCTGCGCATAGACCTCACCGATGCACAGAAAACTACCTATAAGTGGCTCGCTATACTCGGAGTGCCTGTATTGATTATCATATTTGCACTGATACGCATACCCTGGATCCGCTCTCGCCGACGCTATTACGAGGCGATTCTCAGCAAAGAATGAACCCGGACTTTAAACTTATGCACTTGTGCACTTGTGCCCTTATCTCCTTATGCCCTTACGTTCTTGCGCATATATAACTGAGACTATATAGGAGGGACAGATGAAATCAAAATCAGTATATCTAATCGCCCTTATTGCCATTGTCCTTGTCGTTATTGTCTTTATATCCGAAAAACCGCTGAGACAAGACACAGCAAAGACAACGACCCCCAGAACCCTGACAGGCATCAAGCGCGAAGCCGTCTTTGAAAACGTCTCGGCTGACGACTGCCATCGAATCGGGATTTCAAAATTTGATGGCAGGAGCACCGCCACCCTCACAAAAGTTGACGACATCTGGTATGTGAATCCAGAGCGCAAATACCCCGCATCCAGGAGGAACATAGACCGTATCTTTGACACACTAAAAAAGACTAAAGAAGGAGAGGTGATTTCCCGAAACCCCAAAAATCACGCCAAATTCCAGGTAGACAAAATGACGGGGACACGAGTGAAGTTCTTCGGTAAGGACGACAAACTCCTCGCGGACGTTTACGTTGGCAAGATGGGGATGAACTATATGTCTCCCACGACTTATGTCCGCAAGGCTTCATCGGACGAGGTCATCTCCGTTAATGGATATATGATGTATCTCTTCCAGACGGGACAGGATTCGTGGCGAGAGCGCACTATATTCGACATCAAGCCGGGTAAAATCATCGCCTTCACTATTAAACAGCCCGGTCAGCCAGCCATAAAACTCGGACGCCTCGCATCGGACGATTGGACCTGCCTCGAACCGAAGACATTCAAAATCGCCAGGGAAAGCGGCACACGTATGGTGAATTCCTTTGCACGCCTCAGCGCCTCCTCTTTCATCAAAGATTACCCGCAGAAGCCGTACAAAGATTATGGTCTCGGCAAGGATGCATATACCATTTCTGCATCGCTAAAGGATTACTCATCCACCCCCACACTCTATATCGGCAAAGAGAGCACATTACCCCGCAACCAGTGGTATGTCCGCGCAGAGGGACAGGACGCCGTTTATCTCATATACAAGTATAACCACGATTCCCTCGCAAAGACACTGGCGGAGATCGAGGCAACCCCCACGCCGACCCCATCGCCAAAACCCAGCTTAAAAAAGCGCGTCCAGGAACAGGCAAAAAAGAGAAAAGAGGCAATAAGCAAGATGACCGAAAAAGAAAAGAAAGCCGCCGCAGAGAAAAAACTTGAAGAGATTCTGAAGAACGCCCGTAAACGTAAGAAAGCCCTGAAAAGAGACAAATTAACCCCGCCACCCGCTGAAAAAATGAAAAAAGCCCCACAGGCATCACCTCGCATCAGTCCGAGAGGTAAAACCATAGCCGCCCCGGAAACCTCTTACGGGGAGAAATAAGATTGCGCCATTTTCATAAATCTATTTTCTCCAGAGGGCGGATGCCTCACTACCCTCTTAATTATCTGGTTAATCAATCATTGAAACTCAAACGCTGGTGCCGAGGGCTTTTATGCGTAATGCTGCTCGCCCTCGGCTGCGACTGGCAAAAAGACTATGATTGTTACACACACCCACATTATCCCGCCGACCTATTGCGGGACATGGAAGACAGCCGATATACTCCTTATCGCAATCGGCGCAAAACGCACACCTGTCAGCGAATATACAGAGCGCGGCGTTCCCATCCATTCACGCTGCGATGTCGGCAACTTCCATCTGCTGGCATTTGACAAGGCTACAAAAACAATACATATAGATAATCTATATATGATTGGAGAGATGGTGGAGAAATTTTATAGCTGTGACAGGTAATAGGGCAAAAAAAGGATAGACTTAATATATCATTCTATATTAGGTAATTGACAAAGTATTGGCACCTGATTTAACAAGGTGCTATGAACTTAAA
>CAZGKP010000232.1:0-6277 GCA_964526215.1 uncultured Candidatus Sumerlaeota bacterium | reverse complement strand
CTCACATATTCCTCCTTGCACTATTACTCGGAGCTGTCCTCGTGCAATTCCAGTCTACCTTGCGATTGCCCCTTGTGGGTGTTGATTCGCGGGCACATTGGGCTTTGAAAACCAAAATCCTCCATTACGAACATTCATTATACTCGGAGGGGTTCCACGACCCCGAACGGATTCATCCACAGGTCAGGCACCCTTTGCTTTTACCGCTTGGCGAGCTGGTGGTGACAAGGTCGCTGGGTCGCTATGATGACAGGCTGATGAAGTTGCCTCTTGTAATGCTTTATGCAGCCGCGCTTCTTATCCTTTATTCTGAACTACGCAGGTATCTTGAACGAACACCGGCACTTGGTATCACGCTTGTTCTGGCTACCCTTCCGCAACTCGCAACGCCCGCCGATGGTGGGATTATGTCCGGTTACGCCGATGCCCCTCTTTCCATTTATTTTCTCGTAACCCTTATTTTTCTCGTGCGCTGGCTTCGGGAAGGCAAAATGAGGGACGCTGGTGCCGCCGGGCTCTTCGCAACATTCGCTATTTATACCAAAGATGATGGTCTGGGTTGTATGACAGCAGTAATTCCCGCACTTCTACTCGCGTCACTCACGGCGAAATCGTGGGATTGGAAGAAAAAAATAAAAGGTCTTTTCCTCTTTGCGGGATTGGCGGTAGCCCTCATCCTCCCTGCCAGAATATTTGCCTCCACACTCCCTTACGCCAAAGGCGAAGAGTTCGGCGAGGTTCTGAACCTCCCAACTATCATAAAAGGCACAGAGCGCCTGGGGATTATCTTTTCCGCATACTTCGATGAGTTCTTACTCAATCTCCCACACTGGGGCGTTTTCTGGATTTTCCTTATCGTGAGTGCAGTATACAACCGGAGGCGATGGAGGAATACCGAGGTGATTTTCGTCGGGCTTTCTGTCCTTTTTTATCTCGGCGTATTAACCGTAATCTTTATTGTGCTGCCCTGGAATCTACATATATTCTTCGCCGGTTCACTCGCAAGACTCATCCTGCATCTGGCGCCACCAGCCGTTTATGTCACCGGGCTTCTATGGGCAAAACCCAAATCCCCTCTCTCCCAATATCCCAACACCCAATAATGAATAGTGAATGGTGAATTATGGATGAGACATGATCTCTGGGGGAATCTCAATTCTCAATTCACCATTCACTATTCTTCATTCATTTCCCCCCATTCACCTCTCAATCGCCCCACCAATGGCGCGTCTTCGGCATAACCCGCAGCGGATACGGAGAGCCGGTCTTATTCACCCACCGATGGCGCGTCTTCCCATATCTGTTTAATGATGCCTGTGATTTTAAGCGCAACCGCTTCTATGGACATCCGCAGGCAATATCGCCCCGAAAGGGCGCGGGGATTAAAGCCCTGATACGCATTGCCCAGATGACGATAACGCATCACAAAAGCCATTATGTCTCTTTTGGTTTTGCTGTCGCGAAGGCACCCCTCAATCTGTAGATCGCTCCGCCCCAGCCCGAAACCGATGAAATATCTCAATAAACCGCTCCCCTTTCGGATGCGCGTCACAGCCACCTCAAGAAAAACAATCCGATAATTGAGCAATTTGTATGCATCCAGTCTGGCGTCTTTTGTCATAATCATATTGTAATAATTTTCAGCAAGTAGACCCTGGTAGACATAATCCCGCAGAAACGAGGCGAGCTCTTCTTGCAATTCGGGAGCAATGCCGGGGATATTCCGCCACTTGACAGGGGGGATGTAAACAACATCCGGCGGGCACAGCAAATTAACATCCCCCGTAATCCGCACCTTCAGTTGTTTCCCGTCCACATAATTAAAGCGCGGATTATTATCTATGAATCCCGGAGGTAAGACGGGGGCAACACATCCACACAAAAAAAACAAAAGGGTGCATCCGAACAAAAAGCACCCACTCTGCCTTTGAAAGCCAGAGGCATACCTCCACAAAATCCGGGAGGTGCCCTGCAATATCAGGAAAGTCCTCATTGGAAGAGGGGCTTTTTGACCACCTCTAAGGTGGGCAGGACAACAATCACGGCACGCCTGTTTTGAAGTCTGCCTTCCTCTGTGACATTCGAGGCAACGGGACGGAATTCGCCATAACTCGTTGCGGAAAGCCGCTTCGGGTCAAAACCGTGCTTATCCACCAGATAATGTAGAACCGCAAGTGCACGGGCGGATGCCAGTTCCCAGTTGGAATCCCACCCCGACATCTTTATGGGCTGATTATCCGTATGACCCTCGATATTGAGTTCACGTCCGGGGAAGCGTTCGCTTAGTAAGGCAGCCACGTTATCGAGCAATTTTTTGCCCTTCTCAGTTAGGTCAGCCATACCCGGTCTGAAGAGCAGCGATTCAACCATCGTGAGCGTAATGCCTTTGGGCGTTTGTGCGAGTTGAACCTGGAGGTTATCCAGTTCTTTCTTGAGTTCATCAAGGTTACGCTCACGCTGACGGGTGATGCCACGAAGCCGTGCCAGCTCATCCTCCTTCTCTGCCAATTGTTTACGGAGAGAGGCGAGTTCCGTGTCCTGTTTATCAGTGAGTCGTTTCAGGCCATCAATAATCTGGTCCTTTTCGCCGATTCTCAGTTCTCCAGCCTTTTCGAGTGCCTCTTCCTTTGCAGCGAGCTGGCGTTTAAGGTTTTCAATCTCAGCCTCAAGGTCGTCACCCTTTCGTTCTTCAAGCTGGTCGCCGACGAGGGCACCGACAAGCCCGCCGGTTGCGGTTCCCACAAGGGCGCCCTCCGCCGTGCTCAGGCAACCACCGTGGTATGCCCACGTCCCGCCAACGGCAGCACCCGCAACTCCACCGACCGCCGCTCCCTTTTGCACCGTCGTGCATCCAGAAAACACCACTACTACCACCAACGCCATCAGTAACAACCACCGCATCATCTTCTTCCTCCTTAACGCGAGATAAAACGCCCGCCGAATGCAAGCCAACAATTACAACCGTAGCAGTCACTCACAGATACTGCAATTTCCATCTCCAAACACGATTAACAATCTTACACTAACGTTTCGGTGCTCAAAGTAAAGCAAAAAATTCACACAGCTCCAATTTTTTACCACGGAGGACACGGAGGGCATGGAACATTCGCCTGTTGAGAACGAAGGTTTTTTCTTTCTTCTCCAAGTCCTCCGTGTCTCCGTGGTAAATATCTTTTCGGGGCAGTCTTCATGAGTCGCGAGGACGACTTCACCACGGCGACTTCACCACAGCGAATCTTCGACCTTCGATCTCCCAAAAGGATGAAAATAAGTTTTAGACAGGATTGCACGGATTTCACGGATAAGAGACATCTGTGTTAATCCGCGTCATCCTGTCAAAAATAAATTTTCGGGATAGTATTGTCTGGACATTTACATCGTGTCAAAAAGACCTTTAAGCAAATAAACCTTCACAAGGTTGGTTTAATAAAGCGAGTTTTATCCACCATTCATATGAATAGATGGCAGCATAGCGACATTTCAGATTGCCGATTATGTCTTGGGGCGCACGAACGACCCTACCGGATTGGACATAAACAAGGACGGCGAGATAGATATTGCAGATATTGTCAGTCATTGCCGATAGTTTTTGTGATTTCCCACGGCGAAGACGCCACTTGTGCTTCACCCACTTTCCGTTAATCGTCAGCAGTCCGTAGCCGGACGCTGACACCCCCAATCAAAAAAAACCGGCGCAATAAATTCAAGAGCCGTTATGAGTAATGATAGCTCTAACTTTGCACACGCATAATCTTCAGGGGATTCATCAGCCAAAGCGAAGATTAAAGAAAAAGCCGCAAAGGCCTGTAAAATCAAGGTCTGCGGCTTGCTTTCAATGGTCGGGGCGACTGGATTTGAACCAGCGACCACCTGAACCCCATTCAGGTACGCTACCAGACTGCGCTACGCCCCGACTCTTATATTATGCGTATCTCTCAAGGAGGGTGTTTAATTCCTTGCGGATTGACATTATGTCTTTTGTAATCGCCTTAATCTTCCGCCTGTGAGATACTTTATGGGCTGAATTCCGCCCCGATATCCCCTTTGCAGTTTTGAGCTTCACCCTGGCGCCCGCAATCGTGAATCGCTCTTCGTATAAAAGCCTCTTTATCTCCCGAATCAGGTCAATGTCCGATTGCCGGTAGCGCCGCTGCTCATTGACGTCCTTCTGGGGCTTGAGCTGGTTAAACTCTGTCTCCCAGTATCTGAGGACATAGGGCTTTATGCCCGTGATTCTACTCACCTCGTTGATTTTGTAAAAGAGCTTTTTGGGGTACTGAACTTCAACAGCTACACTCATTTTATCTACCTCTCCTACGGGAATTTGGGAATACAACAATCACATCTGACAGCCGCTCAAAGTCTTCATCGGGCGCCGGCTGTCCATCTATTACGCCCCTACTTGAAACCCTTCACCTCCTTCAGTGGAATTTTAAACTTTGTAAATCTCTCTCAAGGAAACAATTCTATTTATTCTTTGCCCGGGAGGGAAAAGTCAAGGTCTTTTTCAGCGAGGCGAGAAAAAAATCGGATGTTAGGTATGGTTAGTTACTTCATTCACAATATCTATAAGCTTGTTAGGGGTCTTCTTGGGTTTTACGTTGAGTTTACCCGCAACGAGTTCTTTTTCGGCAATCTCGCTGGGTCGGGAGTGCCCGTTAGTATCAACCACGGGCATCTCACCCTCCACGAGTGCACGTGTGCGTTTTGCAATAACGTTCACTAAAAGATACTTATCAGTGTGGTCTTTATACTTTTTTACCAGGTCAGAACCTTTAATCTCCATAGAATTTACCCCTTGTTCTCGTCCTGAACTTCATATTCAGCGTCCACCACTTCCCCCTCCTGCGGTGTTTCGGTGCTTTCACTCCCGGAGGTCTCTGCAGTGGTGGCGGCACCCGCAGGGGCACCCTGTGCCGTCTGAGCGCGATAGAGAATTTCGGAGAGTCTGTGGGATGCTTTGTTCACTTTTTCAATGGATTCTTTTATTTCCTCTGTAGAACCACTTTCAAGTGTTTTTTTCAAATTTTCTACTGCAGATTCAATTTCGTTTTTCTCTGACGATGGTATCTTGTCACCGACTTCATTAAGCGTCCGCTCAAGTGAGTAGATTAGTGAGTCTGCCTGATTACGCACAGAGATTTCTTCCCGTTTCTTACGGTCTTCTTCTGCGTGGAGTTCGGCGTCCTTCACCATTTTCTCTATCTCTTCTTTGTTTAAGCCACTCGATGATTCGATGCGTATTTTTTGCTCCCTACCGGTCCCGAGGTCTTTTGCGGAAACGTGCACGATACCATTGGCGTCTATGTCGAAGGTAACTTCTATCTGCGGGACACCCCTTGGTGCGGGTGGAATCCCCACGAGGTCGAAGCGTCCAAGCGTCCTATCGTCGCGTGCCAGTTCTCTCTCACCCTGGAGCACGTGTATCGAGACCGCCGTCTGATTATCCGATGCGGTGGAGAATATCTCGCTCTTTTTTGTAGGTATCGTAGTGTTGCGTTCAATCAGTCTTGTAAAGACGCCACCGAGGGTCTCAATACCCAGAGACAGGGGCGTAATATCAAGCAGGAGGACGTCGCTCACCTCGCCAGCCAGAACCCCTGCCTGAATGGCTGCACCTACAGCGACCACCTCATCGGGGTTCACTCCCTTGTGAGGTTCTCTCTCGAATAATTTCTTCACAGTTTCCTGAACCAGAGGTATGCGTGTTGAGCCACCGACGAGGATGACCTCATCAATATCTGCGGGCTTATATCCTGCATCTTCCAGCGCTTTCTTACAGGGACCAACGGTCCGCTCCACAAGTGGCGTCATAAGGCGTTCGAGCTGGGCACGTGTGAGCGTGATGTCAAGGTGTTTCGGACCAGATGCATCTGCGGTGATGAAAGGGAGATTGATATTTGTCTGCATAGAGGAGGACAGTTCGCACTTTGCCTTTTCGGCGGCTTCTTTGAGGCGCTGGAGAGCCATTTTGTCCTCGCGGAGGTCAATGCCGTAGTTCTTCTTAAATTCCTCCGCCAGCCAATCAATGACTAACTGGTCAATGTCGTCCCCGCCCAGGTGCGTATCGCCATTTGTGCTCTTGACCTCGAATACGCCCTCGCCGAGGTCGAGGATAGAGATGTCAAATGTGCCGCCGCCAAAATCATAAACGGCAATCTTCTGGTCCTTCTTCTTCTCAAGCCCGTAAGCGAGTGAGGATGCGGTTGGTTCATTGACGATGCGAAGGACCTCGAGTCCGGCAATCTGACCGGCATCTTTAGTCGCCTGTCGCTGA
>CAZGKP010000231.1:0-6280 GCA_964526215.1 uncultured Candidatus Sumerlaeota bacterium | reverse complement strand
TTTACGCCAGGAGGTTTTCCTTTTCCACGAATTACTTATGCATTCAAACAGACGCTATGATTTGCTCAACTTTCAGGGGCTTCATAAATTCATTTTTCTTTGGAGTATCGGGGCCGGACTACCGAAAGCGCTGAAAATTCCCATAATGATAAGGGTTCTTAATGCACCTTTGTCAATTCGGAATAGCCTCTCTGGGATAATAAATCGCTCCGGGTCAATTACTCCCCCACTGTTTAATTCCCGTTTGAAAACCTGTTGATGTGTTTTTGGGTTGATTATGGAGCAAGTGATAGAATATGCTTAATCCATAAAATATAACGCAAGTTGTATGGTATTATGTCTTTTTCAGCCCAGATATTATGTAAACCGTGTGATTTATATTATGACTAAAGCGGGCTATTATATTACGGAGGCGCTACGATGAAATACAAGATTCTGCTGCAAAAAACCGATGAAGGTTATAGTGTTTACTGTCCGGGACTGCCCGGTTGCTGGTCTCAAGGGAAAACGGAAGATGATGCTATCGAGAACATAAAAGATGCCATACGGGAGTATTTAGCCGCCGTATCTGAGTCCATAAAGGATGCAGACGTCCGGGAAGTAGAAATTGGTGTTTGAATATGCCAAGGATTCCGGGAATCAATCATACTCGTGCCGTCCGTGCCCTGGAGAAGGCTGGCTTTTGCATCGTTCGTCAAGGGAGAAAACACATTGTGATGACCGATGGGATCAGGTTCCTCACAATTCCGCGAAGCAATCCTATCAATGCCTTTACAATGGGTGGGATTGTCCGTGATGCAGGACTTACTATTGAGGAATTCCGTAAGTTGTCGTAATCCCTAATGAGGGAAAACAGCGTCGGACTACCGAAAGCGTTGAAAAATTCCACAATGATGTGAATTCTTAATGCGTCTTCGTCAATTCAGAATAGCCTCTCTTAGATAATAAATCGCTCTGGGTCAATTACTTAACCTCTGTTTAATTCCCGTCTGCTCACTTACGCTCCTATGCTCGCTTTCGCCACAGGTGAATGCCGAAGGCGCGCCTCCGGTGGGCGCGCCATCGGTGGGTTCCATATATATTTCCCCTTGCATAAAAGCGGGGATTGGCTTCATATATTCTTTTTTATGTTGTGTGGTTCATAAAAGGAGAAGCCTTAAAATGAAATGGCAGGAACATATAATAATTGACCCGGAAATTCTGGCGGGAAAACCCATTGTGAAAGGGACTCGCCTTGCGGTGGAGTTTATTATCGAACTCCTCGCTAATGGCTGGAGCGAAGCCAATATCCTGAAGAATTATCCGGGCTTGACCCTTGAGGATATTAAAGCCTGTCTCGCTTATGCCCACTCCATCCTGCACGCGGAAAAGGTCTATCCCCTGAAGGTGTGATATAATGCGGCTTCTGGCGGATGAAAATTTTCCGGGTGAGGCGGTCGAGGCATTACGGGCAAGGGGTTATGATATAATCTGGATACGCACTGAAACTCCCGGCATCGGCGACCGTGAAGTCCTCGCCAGGGCGGTCTCGGAGAATAGAATTCTTATCACATTCGACAAGGATTTCGGTGAACTTGCCTTCCATTCAGGATTACCCGCTTCATCCGGTATCATCCTGTTTCGCATCTCTCCTGCTTCTCCATCCCATATTGCCCAGAAAGCTATTTCTGCCCTGGAAAGCCGCAGAGACTGGGCAGGGCATTTCTCGGTCATAGAGGAAAATCGAATACGTATGACTCCATTACCATAAATGTGTGAGGTATTTCTCATTGAGACGCGGGTGCTTGTCCAGGCGGTCAAACGCAATATTAACCGCTTTCCGACTGAAAAAGGAGGAATTAGACCATTTGAAGTTGCAAACTGTGATTTCAAGTGCAGCGCGCTGGGGTAGGGCGCACTGAGTATTCTCCTATTTCTTCGTAGAGTGGAACTATTGGGCCCTGATATGCTAAATTATTCAAATTAGTTTCGCGGAATCGGCGGGAATACTCAACTTACACTGGTTAGACGTTTAACCAGAAAGATAACTTTTATAGGAGCAGAATTATGGGTAAAGATCTCGAGTTGCTTGCAAGGCAAATTCTTCTCATACGTAGTCGGTTTAATGAACTGATTAAAAAAATGGCAAATCATCCACGCATCGAAGAATCAGAGGAGACAGATGATTGGGAACAGCTCATTCATCTCTGCTTTGAATATGTTGAGCTAAAGAAAAAGATACGCTTTGCTTTTCTGGATCCGAAATATTCGGTGATCGGGGTTGAAAATGAAGAAACTCGCAATACCATAATAGGTATACTGAAAAATGAACCTACGGAAATTGAAAAAGCCTTGGCGAAATTGCTTGAAAACAAAATGAGTCAGAAAGAAATTAATGAATTATTGGGTTATAAAATAAACGTTGATCCTTTGGGTGATGAGGCAATGGAATATCTTTTTGAGTGGTTTGGGCCTTCTGATTATATTGAGGGTATCTATGAACTCGGAGCATTGATTATGGAGGCTGAGAAAATTCCCTCTTTTCTCAATGAATATGTCTCCGAAATTCGCTGTGCTTATGGATTTGGACAATATTTATCTGTAATCGCCCTCTCCAGGGCAATGCTTGAAATCTGCGTATATGATATCATACAGAAAAAATGGGCGCAAGAACATGATGGGAAAGCTCCTCCAGTTGCTGAATTACGCGACAGAGAATCTTTAAGCAGCAAAATAAAAGAATTGTTGAAAGAAAATCCCGAACTATCAAAACGAGCAACTAAGGATTTGCTGCGGAAAATGAATCCAGTTATTCACGGTGATTTATATCCCTTAGAAGTTACACGGCAAGTTGCTTCTGACACTTTTAAGGAAACACTTGATGTGATCTATAAAATTTATGAATTTCTATTTTGATTACAGACATTTGGGGTCAAACGCCCTAAATAGTTCAATTATTTCCTGACACTTAAAGAACAGTCGAGTCATTGAGATAGTAAGAAATGGCAGGTCTGGCAGCGGAAACGTTGGAGACGCCCACCCGCTTATTACCGCCTTATCGCATAAGGATTTACCATGGACGCATTGTCGAATCACGCACTTTTAGCCATTAAAAACAAAAGCAGTATAGACTGCAGTTTAATGAGACTAAAAAGTAATGATAACTTGCTTTGGGTATTAAGAAAATTGAACAATTTAGGGCATCTGACCCCTTATGCTCCCGGTAGAAGGCAAAGAAGGGATACATGGAACTTTCAACCATAACTACAACATTCGCCATTATCGTCGGACTAATCGCCAACTTTAAATCCGAGCGTCGAGCGACATCAGATGATGAATATAAAGATTTTGTGGCTTGGTTGGATGCGAAGAGACATAAGAACGTAATTGAAAAAATCAATTCAAATCATTCGCTTGGTTTAGGAATTAAGCATCTGCTTCAGCAGAACCATGAAGAGGTCATCAAGAAACTTCAAATTCTGGATTCCTTAATAATTACGATAGCTTCCCAAGTTTCAGGTTTAAATGAGATTGCCTCTGCAATTTCACCAAACACAAAAATATCTGATCAAGCAATTTCTATTATTCGTCAACTTGATCAATCCGGTGGTAGTTTATTTCTTGAAATAGCCGTTAGGGGTGGTACGCTTTATCAAGTAATGGATGGCAAGGGTAGTATTGAAATGAGTGAAGAACGATTCATCGAAGATGATTTAAATACCCTTTGTTCCCTTGTTTTCCTGATTTCTGATGTAAATTCTCAAGGGCATAGGTTGTTCCGAATCACAAGGAATGCCGTAAAGTTTTTACAGGCCATTGATAAATGAGTTCTAACAAAGGGTTCCACAAAGCTAATGGGGTCAGACTACCGAAAGCGTTGAAAAATTCCATAATGATGAGATTCTTAATGCGTCTTCGTTAATTCAGAATAGCCTCTCTTAATAAATCGCTCTGGCTCAATTACTTCACCACTGTTTAATTCCCGTTTGAAAAGCCTGTTGATGTGTTTTTGGGTTGATTATGGAGCAAGAGATAGAATATGCTTAATCCATAAAATATAACGCAAGTTGTATGGTATTATGTCTTTTTCAGCCCAGATATTATGTAGACCGTGTGATTTGTATTATGATTAAGTGCCTATCCGAAAACCTAAGATGGAGGAAACAAGCAACCATACAGAGCACTCCCGATAACCATCCCTGCACAGTTTAGGCTGGTTTCCCAATACTGGGCTCATTCGCTACAGGCGAATTTTCGTATAGGCATTAAAGCTGGCTATTATATTACGGAGGCGCTACGATGAAATACAAGATTCTGCTGCACAAAACCGATGAAGGTTATAGTGTTTCCTGTCCGGGACTGCCCGGTTGCTGGTCTCAAGGGAAAACGGAAGATGATGCTATCGAGAACATAAAAGATGCCATACGGGAGTATTTAGCCGCCGTATCTGAGTCCATAAAGGATGCAGACGTCCGGGAAGTAGAAATTGGTGTTTGAATATGCCAAGGATTCCGGGAATCAATCATACTCGTGCCGTCCGTGCCCTGGAGAAGGCTGGCTTTTGCATCGTTCGTCAAGGGAGAAAACACATTGTGATGACCGATGGGATCAGGTTCCTCACAATTCCGCGAAGCAATCCTATCAATGCCTTTACAATGGGTGGGATTGTCCGTGATGCAGGACTTACTATTGAGGAATTCCGTAAGTTGTCGTAATCCCTAATGAGGGAAAACAGCGTCGGACTACCGAAAGCCTTGAAAATTCACATAATGATGTGGATTCTTAATGCGTCTTCGTCAATTCAGAATAGTCATCATGAGGCGGGTGTGCCTCTCCCAAAACAATAAAAATCAGCCACCGATGAGCACCGATGTACGCCGATATATCTGTGTGTATCGGGGCTTTATATTCTGAATTTTCGGAGCAGCCTCTCTTAGATAATAAATCGCTCTGGCTCAATTACTTCACCTCTGCTTAATTCCCGTTTGAAAGCCTGTTGATGTGTTTTTGGGTTGATTATGAACGAACGGTGGGGATATTGTAAATTTACAATATAAGCGAGACCGGATTGCACCAGAGTGGAAAGACGTAACCTCAGGCAGTAGATGCACCGCAACAGAGACTATTCGGCGTAATCGGTCTCAAATTTCGCACTGCAAAGACATATTTAATATCGGGCAAATAAATGGATATTTTAAGTCTCGTGCATCGAGCGGCAGCAAAAAGGATTCTTTTCCTTCCTAATCGAGATGAATGGGAAAATGACTACCGAAAGAGGAAACGATTATGAGGTGTATTCATTGCAGAGGTAAAATGGAGCATAAGTCAGCCCCCTTTCAAATTGACCGAAAAGGCTATCACCTGGTATTGGATGCAATTCCTGCCTGGGTTTGTACCCAATGTGGCGAGGTATATTTCGATGAGGTCGAGGTTGAGGCTATCCAGGAAGTTATCCAAAGGTTGGATAAGCAAACCGAGAAATTAGCAGTTGCTACGTAATTGTGAATTTTGATTGCAGAGGGAATTGGGCGCAGACTCCATAAACAGTTCAAATCGGTTTTATTGAACTGGGAAATACCCAAATTACTGTTTGGGAAATCGCCCCCAGATAGAAAGGCTGGATTTACGGGCAATTGGGAGGTTGTTACGATGGAACGACAGGAAGTTCTCGATAAACTATCTGCCCATCGGGCTGAGTTGCAGGAAATGGGTGTGGAATCTGTGGCTGTGTTTGGCTCGGTGGCGCGTGACGAAGCCGATAATACCAGCGATGTGGATTTGTTGGTAACATTTAACCGCGAAATTGGACTGTTTCATTTTGCGCACGTCCGCCGCCGCCTATCGGAGATTCTCGGTTGTCCGGTAGACCTTGTGACGCAACGGGCATTGCGTGAGGAAATGCGCGATGAGGTTCTGCGGGAGGCTATCTATGCGAAGTAGAAACCACTTAATGCGCATCAGAGATATCCTCTATGCGGCAAAAAAAATTATAGCTCACACGGAGCAATTAAACTTCGAGGCTTTCAGTGCCAATGAATGGACGGTAGATGCCGTTCTGCGTAACTTCACTATCATCGGCGAGGCGGCGTCTCACTTAACAGAGTCTTTTACATCAGCTCATCCAGAAGTGCCCTGGGCTGATATGCGCGATATGCGTAACATTGTCGTTCACGAGTATTTCGGCGTAGACTTATCTGTTGTATGGAACACGATACGTAATGACCTACCTGTTCTGATTCCAATGCTTGAAGCAATCCTTGAGGAGGAACAGAACCAATGACTTTAGGGAGAAATGTGATTA
>CAZGKP010000230.1:0-6390 GCA_964526215.1 uncultured Candidatus Sumerlaeota bacterium | reverse complement strand
AATCTGCAAGTAACCGGATATTGAAAAAGGCGAAAAAGGGACTCACACGTGAGCAGATGACGCAATTTTCCGTCGCTGCGCGAAAGGCGGAATTGCGCGTCCATGCCGATTTCCTCATTGGGCTGGCTGGGGAAACGGTTGATACAATAAAAGAAACAATCGAATGGGCAAAGAAACTTAACCCCCATACTGCCCAGTTCTCCATAATAAATACATACCCCGGTGTTCCTTTCCGCGATTACCTCGATGCAAATGGATTCATCAAGGATGGCGAGCCGAGTTATCCGCATCTGTCGAGTGAGGAGATAAGGTGGTGGGCGAAAAAGGCGTATCGTTCGTTTTACTTCAGGTGGGGATATGCAAAACGCGTATTGCGACATCCATACGAACATTTCTTCGGGCGATTGCGCACCATTTACCGTATGCTTGGTTCAATATTCTGGCGCCGCTGGTAACGGTCGGATGCACCCCCTTTGCAGGCGGTATGGAAATACATTGACATATCTCGCCTCCACTGGATATATTTTAACTGAATAATAAAAAAGGTTCTGACAGGTTTTGGGGGAAAGGAGAATTTCAATGAAGTTCAAGAATTCTCTCCTGGCACATTTGCCCGATTACGCGAGTAGTGGAGCCATCTGGATTTTGCAGATGGCTTTGATGCTCGCGATCTGGAGTCTGGCATTGTGCGCCATAGGACAGGAGTCTGAATATAAATCGGTGGTTGCGGAGGGGGTTTCGGCACTGATGCCGGGTAAACCCCTCGACCGCGCTTATGATGAGGCGCTCCTCGACGCCAAACGCACCGCCGTGGAGATGGGTGTGGGCACACTGGTTGATTCAAAGAGCATAGTGGAAAATTACCAGCTTATCTCGGACAGAATCCTGACGCACTCATCGGGTTATCTCCGCACCTTCAAGGTTGTCTCAAAGGGAAAAGATGGCGACCTTTACCGGGTTGTAATAACTGCGGAGGTGGGACTGGGCAAGATTAAAGATGACCTGATTGCCATTGCGGTATTAAAGGAGGAAAAGGGTTATCCGCGCCTGATGCTCATCGGCATGGAAAAGGTGGGAGAGAAACCGAAGACAACCTTCTCGGCGCAAACCGTTATTGAAGACGTGCTGGGCGATAAGGGCTTTGACCTTGTGGATAAGAGTCAGGTGGATGTCATAAAGGCTCGCGACGTGGCGATGAACCCCGATGATTATGGCAAGGCAGCCGCACTCGGTAGACGCTTCGGCGCTGAAATCGTTATCGTATTTCAGGCAATTGCGGACTACGAAGGAACATCGGATGTCTATGGCGCCCTAATGCATTCCTATCGTGGCACTGTGGATGCCCGCATCATTTACACCGACACAGGGGACCTCTTGGGTGCGGTAGACACATCAGACCATGCTGCCGCAGAAGGTAAACCTGCCGCTGTCCGCCTCGCATTCCAGAAGACCGCAAGAAAAATCGCCCCTATGATTATGGATAAAATCCTCTCTGACTGGCAAAAACACATAAATAAACTTGAACTTGTTGTCAGTGGGCTTTCATATAGACAGATGGATGGGCTGAAAAAAATCCTTAAGGAGATGCGGAGGGTGAAAGGGGTGGCAACGCCGGAGTTCACAAAAGGTGTGGCAATTTATCGCATCCAGGCGGATATGAGGGCGGATGACCTCGCTGACCATCTCCTGGAGAATGCCTGGATTCCCGGTCTCATCATCACGACCGTTTCTGCAAACCGTGTTGAGGCAAAAGTCCCACGAGTCAAGTAACAAGGGGAGAGTAAGGTCTGGAAATTAGTCTTCAGTTCGCCACATGCAAAAGAGCTGGAGCGGCTCGCTGCGGCGAATGTTTTTGCCTTTTTCAAAAGTGTAACAAAATGGGTTATTTTATAGACTTGACCGAGCTGCCAACAATGGGCAATACTAATATCAATTCTTCGAGTAGATTTTTACGAGTGAAATGAAGCGTAAGATAATTATATTTGTGGCACTGATTTGTGTTACGGCTTTAATTGCCGGTGCGCACAGGGCAGGCACACAGGAACGCATCAGCTCCATTGCGTCGAACTGTTCTAATCCCCGTGTTATTGTGAATGCCTCTGGCGACACATTTGTTGTGTGGCAGGGTAGTCATAAGGGACGCTGGCGCATCTTTTTCCGGGAATTGCAAAAAGGTAAATGGAGAGATGAGACGCTCATAGACCGCACGGATGCGGGCGACAATACCGACCCTGCAATTGCCCTCGACGATAAGGGAAATCCGCATATTGTCTGGGTGCTAACACTGCCGGGGCATTCAGAGGTGCGGTATGCATTCCGCCTGCAGGGCGAATGGATTTATCCGGGAGCACTCCACACGAGTCTCGATAAGAACTGCGAGTTCCCCGAAATTGCGGTTCAGCCCGAAACAAATCGCCTCTTTATTACCTGGCAGGAGGGGCGAGGCAGCCGTTATGCAATCTTCTGCGCCACGCAAGACAGAAAAGGGCGCTTCACCAGCGTCAAGGTATCTTCACCTCTTGCCCGCGGTTACAATCTTTACCCCCAGATATTCATCGCACCGACGCCCTTTGTTACGTGGTATGAATCAGGCGAATCCGACTTCATCCTGCGTGCCGCCCTATTCAACATCCAGACCGAAAAATGGATGCGCTACGACCCCGATGGTCTGGAGAATCTCCCGGCAAATCGTCTCCCTTTTTTGACGAGCGACCTCGAGGGTTTGCTATATGCGTTATGGTATGACTCCGATGGTGCAACAGACCGCATCTATTTTGCGCGCCAGGGTGATGCGAGCACCGCTGCTGGCTCTGTCGTGGATGACAATCCCAAACAGATGAACAATCTCCCGGCAGGCAAGGTGAGCAGGGATGGGCAGGTTTATGTATGCTGGCGGGGAGAGAGCATCTTTGGCGGACAGATTTTTATTATGAAGGGCAATGCCCTAACTGGTGAATTTAAGGAAAGCAATCTCGTATCTGACGGACAGAATCTTTTTTATACCCACCCGAGTTGTGCCATTGCCCCCGGAGGAAGCATAAGTATAGTCTGGGTTTCCAGTGTCCTTGACGGTGGTGATGGTGCTATCTATTTTCGCCACCTCCACTACTAATCACCCCACAAACGAATGTAGTATGGAGCCAACGGGTCAGCCGTAGAGGCAAAAAGGTAAAGAACGTTCGTGTGGACAGGGGTCAGACAAATTGCAAAACGCAAATTGCAAATTGGATCGCCCTAGTGGAGAGTTCCTACTTGTTTGTCAAAGTTGCAGGAAGCGCCTTGCCTCTGTTAGAATCCAGGAATGGTCGAAGGCAAGTGGCGGTAATGTGTTTATGGGAAACCATCCGACTTCGGCGGCATCGTCAGCGGCACTTGGTGCAAAATCCGCCATCTGTCCTTCGGCAAGATATACTACCGAGATGACGCGTGTGCGTGGGTCTCTTTTGGGGTTATCTGCAATCAACAGAAATTTCAGATCTTCCTCGGAAAGTTGCACACCTGTTTCTTCCGCCAGTTCCCGCACGGCGCATTGCTTCAGTGTCTCTTTTACGTCAATGAACCCTCCGGGTAATGCCCAGTATCCTTTATACGGTGGATTTTTCCGCCTGATGAGCAGGACTTTCCGCTGCCGGTCTTTGTTGCTGACGATTAAGACCACGTCTGTGGTTACGGAGGGGCGCTTGTATTTTGACGGGTCGTAATTTTCGGGGAGATTCATTTTTTGCCTCTTATTTTTGTCCGTTGTCCATTGTGCCTGTTTGTCCACCGCAGGTCGAAAACGCGACACGGCGGGCGGGTATTGATATGAGCCATAGAAGTAGCCCGATTAGAGTGCATAGAGTTATGACTGCCCCGATGATGAATGTCCGGGGACGAAAAACACAAACAATGCGATGTCTGCCAGGCTTTAAGAATACGCCCCACAAGGCATAGTCAACGATGCGAACGGGGACGGGTGCACCATCTATGTAGGCGCGCCAGCCGGCATAATAAACCTCGCTGAATACAAGCGTATCCGAGCCACGCGCTATAACCTCGTATTCGCGCCGGTTCGGAGAATAGTGAATGAGGCGCACACTCTCGTTTTCTCTATCCTTGGGGCTTGAGTGGCGCTTGTATGGGTTCTCATCGGGAGTGAGGGCGAAACGGCGAAAGTTAAAACGCGTGCTCCTTAATACTCTGCGGATTATGGATTTCTTAACGCTATAAGTAGAATATGCAGTGGCTAAAAATGCATTCCCAAAGGCGTTTGTATTTTCATACACATTAAGCCCAAAGGGGAATTTTCCGGCAAGGCGCCATCCCGGTATGCGGTAGGATGTATATGTCAGGATGCCCCTTACATTGAGCAGTGAGAGCAAAATGGGATTTTTAACTTCTACAAGTCTCAGGAAACCACCGGGAGTTTCCGTGCCTTCAAAATACCCGATTGCATTAAAAAACTCACCATAACGCCGGATGAAGACCGGGTCATAGCCACGTGCATTGTATAACCCTTTTAGCATCCCGCGATTGGGATATACCTCCATCTGATTCTGGTCGTTCTGCCAGTAAAACACATCGTCTGTGAAAACGAAGCGCTGATGGGCATCTACGGCGCGGGTTGTCAATGCCGAAAGTTTGGTATCGGGATAAAACTTATTTGCAAAGTCCGCATACGGCACAGATTCTATCTGTGGAATACCGAATATGAAGAGGTCTGCAACTACAACGCCCAGAAGAGTCAGGATGGTGATTCTCGCCCGCCTCTTAAAAAACATAATCGCCGCAATAAGCACACAGGATGTAAAGAGGAAAGTGGCAAATATCAGGGCACTTCTCCTTGCAAACTTGATGACCTCTACAATGGGAGCAGTGAGATACTGAATGTCTTCCGGGTGAAAAATTCTTCCAAGCCCCAGTGTCTTCAAGATACCTATGGGGAAGGCAAAAAACAGAGCGACAACGCACACACCGAGCGCAGCCATAATCAAAAGAGCATAAAGCGCGCGGTGTCGCAATCGCCTTGCTTCCACGCCCGCATCTTTTGAAATCTCAATCACACGTTCAAGTGCAGCGGATGAAAAAAATGCAACTGCGATGATATAGAAAATGACGAGCCGCACCGGGCAGCGAAAACGATTAAACCCCGGCACCACTCTGTAAAATAGCCAGAAAAGCGCAGAATACCTACCGAATGCGAGTGTTAGCCAGAGCAGAAAAAGTATCAAGCTGAAGAGAAAAAACCGCCGCCGGGATTCTCCAATTTTTGATGGCTGTGCCGATTTCTTGAACGGTCTCAATACGAAAAATAAGATTGCAAGAACCAAAGGCGCAATCCCCAGATAACCGTTGTATTCCCAGAAACCGACCGTTCCGCCCCAGTAAATTTCCTCACGGCGCGGTGGACAAAATAAACCCGGTGTAACAAAGCTTACGAGGTTTCTCACCTCAAGGCTATCTTTTGTAACGTAATCCCACTCCGCCCCGTGCGCCCTCTCGTAAGAATGTTCGACATATTCCTTTGTGGGAAGGATTTGCACCGCACCCAGAGCCAGCATTAACAAAAACGCCGCTGCATACCCGAACCATAGAGGTCTTTGGCCCTTCGATTTCGGCAGCTGGACTAAAAATAAAATCAGGAGTGCAATCCAGACATAATAAGCAACCTGCGGGCTACCGGACAATAATTGAAGCACAAGGAGGAATCCGAGCAGTAAAATTGCACCGTTTGAGCGCCGCTCCCGCCACAGCTCGGCTGCGTATAAAATCCAGGGGATATATGATGCGGCAAAAATGAAGAGCACTATGCCGCTATAAAGCCGCGCCGTGAAGAATGCACTGAGACTAAAAACGAGTGCGAAAAAAAAGCGCGCCACTGGCAACCGCAGAAATCGCCGCGACAGTAAATATGCACCCAGTGAGGCAAACCATAAGTGCAAAATCGTGAGAACCGTAAAAAATACCGGTATCGGCATCACAAGACACAGCCAGCTGGGCGGGTAAAAGATGCCGATTTGTATATCTGCCTGAAACGGACGCCCGCTGAATGTGTGGGGATTCCATAGAGGTAGAATCCCCTTCAAAAGCCACGATTTCAGGAAGTGTTTATACGGGATATATTGATTGACAAGGTCGCCGCCGGAGAGGACGTGCCCGGCGAATACCCTGTAAAAAAATCCGAGCCACAGGATAAGGAAGAAAATTGCCGCCAGAGAAATTTCCCTGGAGCGCAACTTGATGTTTGAATTCATCAGCCCCCCATAAGTTTGAAATCAAAAAGCCGAGAGCGAGAATATTACTGTAGCCTTTGTCAAAATCGGGGATTGGATAATAGATTAAATATAAGCGACCTCTAGTAGTCTGACCTCAAGAAAATGATGGGTAGAGTTTCTTCAATTTTATTCGGGC
>CAZGKP010000229.1:0-6403 GCA_964526215.1 uncultured Candidatus Sumerlaeota bacterium | reverse complement strand
TCTGAAGCTATTGGCTCACTTAAGTCATCTCTTGAAGCGCCCCGGCTGTGTGGAGGGCTTGAGTAAGGCATCGGATGCAGAGGCGGTGATTGCACTCTTCCGCAGCCACGAAGGGTCACGGGTGATTAAATAGATGCACGCATTCTGGCATCATCTCCTTGAGACCCTCCAGGTGACCGAGAACTGGCTCCTTGTGGGCATAATCTTGCTCGGTGGTCACCTGGGCGGAAAATTAGCAGGACGTGTCCGCCTGCCAGCCGTTGTCGGGTATCTAATTGTCGGCGTCATACTGGGCACTTCGTTCTTTGATATTATGAATCCGGCGACTGTGAAGGGGCTTGGTCTCATAAGTGACTTCGGGCTGGGTATAGTTGCATTCCTTATAGGGACAGAGCTATCACGTGCGCTCATCAAAAGGATGGGCAAAAAACTCATTATCATCCTTTTTGCTGAATCATTCGGCGCATTCTTTATGGTGCTGGGGCTGGTGTGGGTCTGTGCATCGTTGACGGTATCAGCCGGTGCATTTGCAATTGGGATAGCGCTAATATTTGCGGCGATGGCACCAGCGAGCGCCCCGGCTGGCACGGTCGCCGTCATTCACGAATACAAAGCAAAGGGACCCTTAACAACTCTCCTTCTGGCGATAGTGGGGCTGGATGACGCCCTTGCGATTATGATTTATGCATTCGCTGCTGCCGGTGCAAAATTAATCCTTGGGGGGAAAGGAATCTCCTTTCAACACCTCGTATCGGGACCCGTAATTGAAATTATCGGAGGGATTACGCTTGGCGGCATAATTGGATTGGCACTTACCACTGTTTCGAGATGCACCAAATCACGCGGAGAACTCCTGACAATCACCATCGGGGCGATACTTCTCACCACTGGCCTGGCAAATGCGATGCATCTATCACTGATACTGGCGAACCTAACAGTGGGGATGGCTATGGTTAATCTCTCCACCCGGGAGGCTGAACGCACATACAGCGCAATAAAACAAATCACACATCCGGTTTATATCTTGTTTTTTGTGCTGGCGGGAGCGCACCTCGATTTGCATATATTAAGGAAATTAAGCATCCTTGCACCGGTTTACATTACTGGAAGGATAGTTGGTAAGATGAGCGGAGCCTACTTCGGGACAGTGGTATCAAAGGTAGAGAAGACCATTCGGAACAATCTGGGGCTTGGGCTTATGTCGCAGGCAGGAGTGGCAATCGGGCTTGCGTTAATGGTTGCGCGCGAATTCGGGGGACCGGGTTCGCCTTATGGTGCAAACGGCAGGCTCATCGCCGCACTCACAATAAATACTATCGCCGCTACAACTATCTTCTTTGAGATAGTCGGTCCCATAACGACAAAGATAGGGCTGGAAAAGGCTGGCGAAATAGGTAAGTCAAAAGAAGAGTAAAGGGCGGTTAGAGGGGAAAAATATTGAAGCCGCAAATTTCGCTGATTATGTTTAGAACCGACTAAACAGACAAACCGGCTGAACCGACAAAACCGAATAATTTTGGGAGCCGTAGTATGAAACTCTTAATAGTGGTCATCAATAATCCAGACCTCGTCGGGGATGTGGTGCCTGCTCTCGTTGAACTCGACGTTCGAGGGATTGTGTCTATCGAGACCGAGAGTGTGATGCAGCTTCTGGCTCAGGAGGTTCCAATCTTCGCGGGTCTCAGAGAACTCATCACCAGCCCCAAATCTTACAACAAGACACTCTTTGGCATAACCGATGATGAGGACATCCTGGAGCACTTAAACGCAATGATGAAAGAGATAGGAATTGATTTAGAGGCATCAGGCACAGGGTACGCCTTTGTAGTTCCTATCGAGGGCATCATAGAGAGTCTGGAGGAATAACCCCTCGGATGTAACTTCGCTCACGACCATTCGCGTCGTTCGCAGACCGTTTCCATCTTTTCATAAGATCGGAGATTCGGCATGGTGAATTCGCCGTGCCAAATCGTAACGACCATTACGGGCATTTGAATTATACAGGAACAGATTTACATTTTGCCTGCAAGGCGCGAGAAGAGTTCGGCTGCCTTTTTGTCATCGGGTTGCATATTGAGGTATTTTTTCATTGCGGCAGCGGCTTTTTCCTTTTCACCGCTTTTTATATATAAGAGGGCAAGGTTATAGTATGCCAGAGGCTGGACACGTGCATCGAGTGAGACTGCCTTTTCAAAGCTTGTGCGCGCCGCATCGAATTTGCCTCCCGCGAGATACGTCTGTCCGAGATTGAAATGCACCCTGGCATTTTCCGGGTCAAAACGGATCGCACGCTTATAGTAAAAGATTGCGCGGTCAAAGTCGTTTCGCTCATAATACAGTGTGGCGAGATTTGCATAAGCCGAGGGTGATTGTGCGGCGGTGATTGCCTTTCTATATTCGGCTATTGCATCAGATGGGCGTTTTTCTGCCTGATACATCAATCCGAGGGCATTGTGGAATTGTGCCGCCTCAAGGCGCCCGGTGAATTTTCCCGAATCGTTAAGAAAAAATAATACGGCTGCAAATGAGGCAATAAAGGCGAGGCATTTACCCCAGCGGTACCCTTTCACGCTTTCCACAATACATACAATCGAATATGCTGCAAATATACAAAGCACCGGCACAATCGGGATGCGGTAGCGCGCCGTTATAAAAAAAGGCAGGAGCGAGAATATGTATGCGATTGAGAACAAGACAAGCAAGGTCTTGCGTCGGTCGGCTCTCCAGAAAGCGTAGATAAGTCCTATGAGTGCAAGCGGTCCAATGATTGTAAAGTTCACGAGCGGGAATTTGAGGACGGGCATAAGAGACTCCATTTCGTAGATACTGTATATCTGTGCAATCTCCACACGTCCCCAGAAATAGTAAAGTTTAAGGGCGAGAAGTTTTAGAAAAGTCGAAGGATGTTCCTTGAGGAATGTATGTGCGCGGGTATTCCAGTAGCGGGAGACCTCCGAAGATTTCAGATGCGATTTGCCCAATGCCCTCTCGGCTATGCGAGAGCCGCTGGGGTCCTGGTCCATATCCACGCGGGGAGGAATCTCAAAACGCCCACACGCCTTTTCATTATTGCCGATGAAGAAATTGAAACCTGCATTTGAGGTGATGAGGACGAAATCTCTCTCTGCGAGATAGTTATGAATTGTGGCGGGAGCGATGCTGATTATCAAACCTGCTAAAAAGAGGGCGATTTTGCCTGCGGCGGTTTTTGAGAAATATTTGCCCGAATCTTTTCGTTCACACACAACCAGCCAGACGATTAGGGCAGGTGCGAATAAAAGCACATTGCCGCGCAAGAGTGCCGCAATGCCCAGCATTACGCCGATAGCCAGCCACCGGACGCGGCGCGTATTCTCATCCCTTTGCAAAAGCAAAAATAAAAGCACAAGGCACACAAATGCCATCGAGGTCTCTGAAAGTAGCGTCTGCTCGTAAAAGATTGCCGGTTTGTAAATAGCATAGAGTGCGGCGGCGCATGACCCGACCACAGGCGAGTATACCCGGCACCCAATCATAAAGAGAAGTACGCAGCAACCCAGCCCCAATAGCATCTGCACAATGCGGGGCGCAATGCGAGTATGCCCGAAAACGGCATAGATTGCGCCGAGGCTATAAGGATAAAGCGGCCCCATAAAGAACGCCTTATCCTGGAGCAGGTGTCCCGACGCGATGCGCATCGCCATCCGGTCATAATATTTAGCATCAAGTGTGGGATGCCGGTAGAAGGGCGTTACGCGGAATTGCAGGCAGAACACCACTCGCAGTGTTAATCCAACAAGCAGTATTGCTATCAACACATAATAATGTTTCGTTTTATGAATCATTGAGAATCACCAACAAACCTTAAAGTCTTTCTGGATACTAAACGCAAGTGTTAACTCTGCAAGTTTTCATTGCTTTAGATTATGGGGGAAAATAAATTTTGATTGACGCTGGAAACTTCTGGTTGTTACACAGATTAAAGTTCCTGTAGTTTTTGTGGAGGTTATTGTTGATGGCTGTTAAGCGAAATCCTGTCCGTTTCAGGTGTATTGATGAGATGGAGTTTGAGAGAATGCCTGTCCGCACACACATTATTTCTGAAAAGGACGACATAGTTGAGGTAATTGACCGCTATACGCGGGATGTGCGGCGTCCGGGTGATGTGGTGGCGGTGAGTGAGAGCGTAACGGCTATAAGCCAGGGTCGCGCAATCCCGGAAGATGAGATAAGGATAGGCATCCTTGCGAGTTTATTGTGGAGATTTGTAAAGAAGGTGCCTTATGGGGTCTGACTGCGGAGTCCGGCAACTATGCAGTGTGCGATAAATGAATGTGGCACGGGGAGAATTTTGCTTGCGGCTATTGTGTCTGCATTCGGCAAACTCGTCGGGCGGAGGGGGGATTTCTACCGCATAGCCGGTATTCAGGCAGCCACCATAGACGCCGCACATACTTCACCCGTTCCACCCTATGATGAATGTGTGATACTGGGTCCGGAGAATCCCGACACCGTTGCAGAGTCAATTCGCGACCGCATCGGCTGCGAAGTCGCCATAATGGATGTCAATGACATCGGCGGTTCATGGGTGCTGGGCGCCTCTGAAGGAATTGAAAGAAAAAAAGTAGAAGCAATTATGAAAGATAATCCGTTTGGTCAGGCAGATGAACTAACGCCGATAGTTATCATTCGAAGGCATCGGTCACAGTGATTCAGTAAGAGGAATGGGTGAACAAGCTCAGCCGTAAAATCCGTTCCGGTTTTTTATGGACATTGGTAGCCACCGACCTATATTGTCATTTGTTTTCACAAGGGGAGAAACCATTTTTTCACTTGAGGCGGTGATTTATGAATCGGGAAGAGCGTGGTTACATTCTACTTGCCCACTTATTTGCGGCGATACCGCTATGGGGCATCCTCTTTAACGGAATCTTATGGCTATCATTTAAGGAGAGGAGTCGCAGGGTAGTGTTTCATGCCCATCAAGGGATATTTTTTCAGGCGATTTTTCTGGCAGCGTTACTTGCGGGGTTGGTCTTTTTTCTATTCACGGAGATTATGGGCGTGATAAACACTTCACTGGCGGGGATACTGAAGTTTGCAAACTGGGTGGTGCTTATCACAATCTGGGCAGCATACGAGATCACCTGTCTGTATGCTATGTGGAATACCGTTGAGGGGCGTGAGTTTAAATATCCCCTCATCGGTGCGAGACTTAAGGAGAGCAGCCAAGAGGGGTCCTCACCTGAGACAGGGGAATAATCTCCGGATAATTACGTCTCTTCACGGTGTTTCTCTTCCCAGAATCGGGACAATTTTTCAAGATTATTGGTGGCTTGTTTAGCAGCCAGGATATTTTGTTTCTTTATCAGCTGATAGATTTCTTCCCTGTGGACAGCAACATTGCGGGGTGCCTGGATACCTACCCGCACCTGATTCCCTTTTATTTCAAGAATTGTGATTTTTATCTCTTCACCGATATTGATACTCTCTCCCGACTTCCGTGTCAGTATAAGCATAAATCTTAAACCTCCTCTATGTTAGAAGTAAGAAGTTGGAAATTAGAGGTAAGAAGTAAGAGCCATAGTTAAAGATTCAATTTCGCGTTCTGGCAACATTATGTATAACCTCATCCAAAACACTGTTAAGATGGTATATTTGTCCAGCCGGTTGTCAACCAGAATCCGCACCATTTATGTCTTTGCAATTATTATGGGGATTATGCTCCGGTCATTTGTATGCCTATCAGAGACTCCGGATATGCTTGTTGTTTCCAGGGACGGTTCGGGTGAGTTCGAGACCATTCAGTCAGCCCTCGATGCAGCAATTGAAGGAGAGACAATCTATGTCAAACGCGGGACATATCAGGAGACGCTCTGGTTCAGGGGCGGAGTGAGATTAGTAGGAGAGGATGCGGAGAGATGTCGTGTTGTCGCGCCGCCGGGTGTTGCCGCCATAATTACGGTTATGGATTGCCGGTTATCGTCTCCTCCGGGAAGTATAGAATACCTCACCCTGGTCGGCACAGGTTGTTATGAAAAGGTCCAGGATGTCGGTTTTAAGCTGGTAAATCAATATGGTGGTGTGCAGGTGAGTAAGGTGTTGAAGGGCAGTGCGGCGGAGCGTGCAGGCATCTGGCGTGGTGCTTTGTTGAAGAGTGTGGATGGCTGGGAAATTACGTCGGGAGAGATGGCGCGCTGCCTGATCGCCCAGAGGGGCACAATCGGTGCAGTTTCCCTGGAGCTTGATGCGGGTCCCTATGGAAGACCGAAGCGGCTTATGACCGCCCCGCATTATATTGAGGGGAGATGGCCAAAGGGTATTGCGATTTTCAATTCCAAAATAAGTATCAGGGGATGTAATTTCAAGAATCTTGGTGGCGATGGTGTGTTATTTGTTCGAGAGAGTGAGAGTGTGTGTGTGT
>CAZGKP010000228.1:0-6506 GCA_964526215.1 uncultured Candidatus Sumerlaeota bacterium | reverse complement strand
GCAAAAAACCTCCCAAACTCGGTGCTTACTTGGAAGTCGATTTTCTTAATGCCATCGAGATGGGTGGCGACCAGCTGATGAGATGGCAGCACACCGACGGCGGCTGGAGATGGCCCGAAGACTTCAGCTCCACAAGCACCATCTCCACCGCAAGCCAAAACCAGCTGGGTGTTGTCGCACGGGGACTTAACCTGATTGACTCTCTTATCCCCGCAAAGGATTACATCGGTGATGGGAGCTATCCCGGTGCACGCTTCACCGGTGAAAAGATTCAGGAAAGGGTGCTTGCAACTGGATTGAAATTCTACGCCCCCGATTATACATTTATGTGTGAACTCACCGATTCTACTGGAGACCCCGACTATAAGACCTCCGCCACGCAGGCGTGGGCTTGGAAAAAGGCAAACGTTGCAGCCTACAGCACACCACTAACGTTTGTTCAGTATTTTGTGACCAACCGCGCCTCTGTCGGTATGTTTAACAGTGGTTGGGGCTATGGACTTATGGTCTGGGACCTCGCCGGTTATTCCGCCGCTGCTGAAAAGGTGGGCGACCACGTCTATGCTAACAGTATACTCGATTACCTGGTTACTGAGCATGACTGGAGTCCTGTACCAGGCGACCCATACTGGAACGACACTGCAAATGGTTACAACAAATGCATTATGCATAACTTCCTCAAGCGCTGGGACGACGGTACACCGACTTCTCCAACAGCCGAGCAGGAATGGACGTTTGTTTCTGGCGCCGGTCATATGTTGTGGGCAATGAACATTGTGGATTCTGCTACCTACGGAACGTGGATAACTGATATGAAAACCAGGCTCATTGCCGTTCAGGACACAAATCCAGTGAACCCATCATACGGTGCTTATCTGTATACCGTGTATGGCGACCCCGACGTTTATGCTCAGGACCAGGGATATGCAATGATGGGTATGCGAAATGTCGGTGAGCAGTCCTCCGGTAGGAAGGCAACCGAGTGGGCAATTAACAACCAGGAGACCAGCGACCCGTGGACAGGTATGTGGAGAGAACCTTGGGATTCGTCTCCACCCTGGTACAAGGACCATCCCTCCTACCAGGAAGGCAACAGCGAGGTTATGCAAGGAATGTGGGATATCCACGAAGGCGATGAGAACCCCTGGGTAATGATCACTCAGCCGCCCGGTAGTCACGTTGACGATGTCCCGGTGTCATTTAAGATCTTTGATATGCAGAGTAACCCTGCGACTATTAAAGTGGAGTATACGATAAATGATGGTGTCGACTGGAATCTAACCACAAGTATAGTTGGAGGAACCACAGGTCTTGCCACGACCCCCACGGGTGTTGAGCACAGCATCTCCTGGGATACCTATCCGACCGATCTCGGTCTCTTTGATTATAGCTGTAAGCTGCGCATCTGGGCTTGTGATGACTCAAATCCCGGAGCGTGGGGTTCTCCTCCCGGAATGACCGACGCATTCACCGTTTTGAACGCCACCATCCCGGTCGAGATCAGCATCTTCAACGTAGAATAGGAATCGAGACTACATCCGAATCTTACATTGAGGGAAGGAGAGGCAAAGAGAACCTCCCTTCCCTTTTTTTATTGTCAGTTGTTAGTTGTCCGTTGTCAGTTGTTTATATTGAAAGTTGGAGGTTGGGACGCCAAAAAGTGATTTTGAGAGGTCAGAAATCTATCACATCGCAGAGTATACAAGAGAAATCCCCTTAATACCGGACAGTCATTATGAATTTTTCGCCTCTCCCCAAAAGTATGAAAATATGTTTCAGACAGGATTGCACGGATTTCGCGGATAAAAAACATCCGTGTCAATCCGCGTTATCCCGTAATAATTATGAATCTTTTTTATTGACCTTTGGTGTTAGATTTCGGATAAAATATTTTTTTGTTTTTGATATAATTGGTGATGATTGACCGTTCGTTTCGCCTGCGTAGTCAGAATTGCCTGCAGATTGACAAAGAAACGCCTTCCTTACTTTCTCTCCAGCGGGAATTACCGGTATTATGCGGCATACGTCAAAGGCGGAGATGGACATCATTCTTAAGGCAATAGCTTGCGAACTCTCTCCGATGCAGGCAGACAAGTCTGCGTGTATCCGTGGCATCAGTGTCATCAGTGTTCCATTCTTAATTTCAGTCGTTACAGTTATTTATGTTATGACGGGGGATGGTGGTGTAGTGAAAAGCCCTGATTGATTTGGTAGCTTTGCAAAGATGCGCCCTATTCAGCCAAGTTGTGATTTTTTCTTGACGAGAATGTTCCTCTTGGTATGATATTGGGATACTTTAAGGGTGCACGTTTAAGGCGTCAGCCCCACCCAGCGCCCCTCACGTTTTTAGCTTTATGAAAGGATATAAGCGAAACCATTACAGAACTTTGTTAGATTCGGGAAAAGGAGGACGCAAATGAAATCTCTGAACAAATTGTTTCTCGCACTGGTTTTGATTGCAGGATGTAGCCGCTATAATTTGCCCCGGTGGAATCCGCTCCATTCGCCCTGGATAGGTTCGTTACCCGGACATGCTGTTCGCATTTCCACCTGGGATAAAACAGGCGCTAACAGGGATAGTATTAAAGTCCTGCCCGGTGAAACAGTTACTCTTGCCGATGTCTCAGGTCCGGGCATTATCCGCCGCATCTGGATGACGTCGAACACTAAAGGACCCATTGGCCGCACCCTGGTGTTACGTATGTATTGGGATGGTTTAGATACACCTGCGGTAGAAGTTCCCTTCGGCGACTTTTTCGGCGTGGGCAACGGAATGGAAGCCGAAGTTTATTCCTGGCCCATAACGGTGGTTTCCCGTGGTCGTTCTCGCAACTGCTGGTGGCCTATGCCATTTGCCAAAGGTGCTCGCATCACAATCACCAACGAAGGCACTCAGCCTCATAGCGCCTTTTATTGCCATATTGATTACCTGGCGCTGGATGAACCACCGCCAACCCACGAGCGCTTCCACGCACAGTACCGTCAGGCATATCCCGCCGATTTCCCGGGGAATTATACTATCCTCGATACAGAAGGTGCCGGACAATACGCAGGAACAGTTATGAGCGTTGCGGGCACAAAACCCCAATGGTGGGGAGAGGGTGATGAGCTCATCGAGGTGGACGATTATGAACCTTTACATGGCACCGGGACCGAAGATTATTTCTGCGACGCCTGGGGTATGCATACCCACTCCACCCTCTGGCACGGCTCACCAGTTTGCGAGGGATATGCAGAAACAGGCTTGCGCACCTCTATGTATCGCTTTCACATCCTCGACCCTATCCCGTTCAAAAAGCGCATTAAAGTCTCCATTGAACACGGTACGCAGAACAATCGGGCAGACAACCTTTCGTCGGTGGCTTTCTGGTATCAGGTGCCGCCCGCGTCGTTCTTTCCACCGCTACCGCCTCTGGAAAATCGTCTCCTGGGAAAAGAGCGGGTGACCTTTGTGCGTAAGTGCGCCTGGCAGATCGCCACAAGCGAATCGCCCGAAGCGAATCAGAAACTTAAGCGGCTTCTTTCCCTTGCGAAAATGCCTGAGAACAAAACCCTCGTCGAGGGACTGTTAGTCTACGTTGATGGGTTACAAAGTCCAACCGACTCAGTCATTAACAATCTTGACAAAGTGCTCACCCGGCTGGATGAACTCGTCAATGCCCAGCAAGAAGACGAGCGCTACACCAAACCCAAAATTGACATTCCGACAGATGACGACAATCTTATACCCTCCTCAGTTGTAGCGGTATATCGCACGCTTGAACTTGCCCGCCGCGATTTGGCACGCAAGGTGGCGCTGCGACGTGGGCTGCTGCCTGGTGATGAGATTATGGTTGAAGCGCGCGACCCCAGGGGCATCGTGACTCCTCCACCCGTCTATAAGGAAACGCCCGATTTCACCAACAGCTACGCCAAAGTGGATGACACGCACCTTATGGGAAAAGGTGCCCGCTTTACTTATGGGAATGCCGATCCATCCTGGGCGCGCTTTACGCCAGATTTCCCGCGTGCCGGGCGTTATGAGGTCTTGGTAATCTTTTCCTACGGCTCAAATGCCGATGATACTCGATATGAGGTCAGATATGCCGAGGGAGTCAAAATAGTTCCACTTAAACAGCGAGGACGACCGGGCACACCGGGGCGCAACAATCGCACCTGGCACTCACTGGGGGGTTATCGCTTCGAGGCAGGACAGAATCCCGACAAAGGCAGCGTCACCTTGCATGCCAGTCCAGGAACCGCCATACCCAATGATAAATTCGAGTATCGTGCCTACTCAGATTCAGTGCAATTTGTCTTTATGGGGGAATAACACCTTCCCAGTTCGCCGTAACAAACTTCTCCAATTCTATTTTATGTAGCATAGCAACGTTCGGACAGATATCGCTTTTTATAGGTTTCCTCTACGTCATCCCGCAGACTTATCAAAAGGTATTTCTTTGCGTCTCTCGTATGCGAGTAAACTTTGCGGTTAATTATCAAACTGCTAAACTGTTACGAAAAATTTATATGATTGATAGAATCTATCTTGCAAATCCTGTTCCTCCACCTCAAAAAATTAAACCATAGCGCACACGAAGTTCGCGGAGAAAAAGAATAAAAACTTTGTGTTCTCCACGGTAAAAAATCGTATTTTCATCCCCTTATCTGCACGTCTGAGGCGCATCTACGACATAAGGCGGATTCATAGGAGAAGCCACGCTATTGTTCTATAGTCTAAAGTCTCTGAAATCTAGCGATTTTTCCCCAGCGGTTCGTTTTGTTGGAGACATTAAGGATCTCTTATGCCGGATTTTCACCTAATAACCGAATTTGAACCTAAGGGTGACCAGCCCGGGGCGATTGATAAGCTCGTCCACGGAATCGAGGAGGGGCTTAAGCATCAGGTGCTTCTTGGCGTTACGGGTAGCGGCAAGACCTTTACTATGGCTAATGTGATTGCCCTCACAAATCGCCCCACGCTCGTTTTGGCACCGAATAAAATCCTCGCCGCTCAACTCTTCCGCGAATTCAAAAACCTCTTCCCTCATAACGCCGTTGAATATTTCGTCAGCTATTACGATTACTATCAGCCGGAGGCATACATCCCTACAACCGATACATATATCGAGAAGGATTCCTCAATCAATGATGAGCTGGACAAATTGCGCCTTTCAGCAACCAAATCGCTCCTCGAGAGGCGCGACGTTATCATTGTCGCAAGTATCTCCTGCATCTACGGAATCGGTTCGCCCGAAGACTTCAAATCAATGGTCATCTTTCTGGATAAGGGACAGAGGCTGAAGCGAAACGATTTATTGCGCAGCCTCGTCGAACTCCAGTATCAGCGGAATGATTACGATTTCTTTCGCGGCACATTTCGCGTGCGCGGGGATGTAGTGGACATCTTCCCCGCCTATGAGGCAAAAACCGCCCTCCGTATAGAATTCTTCGGCGACCAGATTGAGGCAATTAGCGAGCTCGACCCGCTTCTGGGCAAGAAGGGACGCAGGCTCAAGCGCGTTGCCATCTTTCCCTCAACGCATTACGTAACGGGGCGTGAAAAACTGAATCGTGCCACTGAGTCTATCCGCGATGAATTGCGGGAGCGGCTTGCCGAACTCCGCTCACAGAATAAACTCGTTGAGGCACAACGCCTCGAACAACGCACTATGTATGACCTGGAGATGCTGGAGGAGATGGGCTATTGCACCGGCATCGAGAATTACTCGCGCCACCTCACCGGACGTCTGCCGGGGCAGCCGCCATATACGCTCCTCGATTATTTCCCCGAAGACTTCCTGTTGTTCATTGACGAGAGCCACATATCTGTCCCGCAGGCGCGCGCAATGTATAAAGGCGACCGCTCGCGCAAACTCACGCTTGTCGAATATGGATTCCGGCTCCCATCTGCGCTTGATAATCGCCCGCTAAAATTCGAGGAATTCGCCGAGCGGATGAATCACGTAATCTACGTCTCTGCCACACCCGCCGAATACGAGATAGAAAAGACAAGAGGCGCCGTCGTTGAACAGGTGATACGCCCGACAGGACTCATTGACCCCGCCATTTATGTGCGCCCGGCATCGGGGCAGGTGGACCACCTTCTGGGCGAGATAAGAAAAAGGGTAGAGAAAAACCAGCGCATCCTTGTTACGACACTCACCAAGCGTATGGCGGAGGAACTCACAGATTATTACGCCGACCTGGGTGTGCTGGCGAAGTATATGCACTCCGAGATAGACACAATCGAGCGGACAAAGATACTGCGGGATTTGCGGCGTGGAGAGTTTGATGTCCTAATCGGCATAAATCTCTTGCGCGAGGGGCTGGATTTGCCGGAGGTGTCGCTCGTGGGCGTTCTGGATGCAGATAAAGAGGGATTCCTGCGCTCGGCGCGTTCACTCATACAGGTGTGCGGTCGCGCCGCCAGAAACGTAGATGGCACTGTTATTCTTTATGGCGATGTGGTTACCGATTCAATGAAACGAACGATAGATGAAACGAATCGCCGGCGTGCCCTTCAG
>CAZGKP010000227.1:0-6520 GCA_964526215.1 uncultured Candidatus Sumerlaeota bacterium | reverse complement strand
ATGGGATTAGTGAAAGGAGCGTAATCAGAAGCCTCACTCCAAGGTATTCCAGGAGGTGGCGAATAGACCTTAATTTTTTCTTCACTATTTTTTTCCAGTTATACTTCAGGACTCTGAAATGCAGAACGAATTAGAGATTACGTCTTTATAGACCTGAGGCGGCTGACGAAACTGCTTAATTTGTTCATTCAGACAAGCTACCACATATTCTGGACATACGGGGGGGATTTTTTTATTCTTCCTGGAGGCCGCAGAAGACGGGGTTCTCCCAGTTAAAGTTCGAGTTCACCACTTCGCCGCTCCAGACGTGCCCGACATTGGAGGTAATATTTTCATCCTCGAAAGAGAAGTCGCGGCGATAGCCTAATGGTCGCAGATGTCTGGCGGCAATGCGGCGTGTAGCGCGCTCCACGATGTTCATCGGTGTCTCCTCCAACCCGCTCTTAATGGCATCTTTCCATTCGACCTCCGTAATGCCGTATTCCGCCAGGTTGTAGCGCTGATAGGCAGAATCGAAACGTATCAGCTCCTGTTTCATAGTCTGGACGACCTTTTTGGCATCGGCTGGACGCTTTAGCCAGTGATACACATATATCGCGTTCACCATCCCTAAAACAAGCATAGCCACATTCTGATAGACGGCGTGCTGGTCGAGGTTTTCCCAGAATGTGGCACAGGATTTTTTCGCATCGAGGCAGAAGTAGTAAGCCTGGGCGGCGGTCGCTGCAATTGCATATTGGCGCACCTTAAAGTGTGCCTTCACTCCCCGCAAAAGGTGCTGGTCCACAATCTCTTCAATTGTGAGGTCCGGCTCGTCATAACCGTGCTGGAGAAAATGTTCCCTCCAGTGGAGAAGGGCATAATGCACAAGAAAGTCATCTACGTTGCGCCTGATAATCTTTTTATCTTTGGTAGGGATAAGACTTGCGAGAACTTCCATCATCCCACCCTGGAGTTTATGGGGGTTTCCTTTGACGAGTTGTGCGCAGGTACTGATAGCGCGGTTCAGGGCTAATTTCCAGCATTGAGGTCCTGCTTCCTCCACCTCCCCATCTTTTGTGACACGGAGGTAGGGATGGTTTTCGTCCACCAGTTTATATTCGGCATTGCTGTCAAGCGTTCCCTCCCAGCGCCCAAGGGAGACATTGTCGTGGTGCCAATCACTCCAGGCGGTATTATTTTTCAGAGAAACGATATACGGGTCGTGCGGGGAGCGTCCAAATTGCCTGTTCATTTTCCTGCGGACAAAGACATCCGGCGAGACCGGCAGGTAGCCGAGCTCGGCCAGCTTGATTATCTTCTGCTCAAAATTATTAGCCGCTTTTATGGTATAGGTAAGTGCGGCAATGTCCTCAAAATGCGCCCAGCAATAATCTATCTTTCCCCCGTTGAGGTCGGAATCCATCTTGGCTATTGTGCGGTCGAGGAGCTTCTTAACCGATGGATTGGAATATGTTACCCAGTCCGAGAAATGCCTGTCCCGGAAGACAACAGAGACAAATTCCCTTTTATCCGAACCCGGACGGACAATATCCCAATTTTTCATCAGGATGTCATTATCGCGCTCATTAGCCTGTGCATTATCCAGCAACAATACAAGGTGCGAATCTCTAATTTTATCTTTCTTACACCTTGCGCGGAACTCGCTAATAAGTATATCGAGCACACGCTCGCTGTAACCGCCTTCGGGGAGCCAGAAACTCACCACAAAGGACTTCTCCTTGTGAATGCTCGATATGTATCTATAATAGAGTTTCATTATAGGCCAATAGAAAAGGAAGCCAATTCGGATAAGCAGGCGGATGTCGTATTCGCTTTCGAGCATCGGCAAAATGACGTGGAACGGCACCGTTGCACAGGGGGCAATCACCCCCTTGCCATAAAGGTCAATCAATTTCCCATAGGTGTTTTCGTTCAGTTCATAATCCAACTCCAGGATGCGATGGAGAGTATCGGGGTCAATCCCCAGCGAGAGAAATGGCACCATTCCCTTCTCCTTAAAAACGTCCTCCATAGTCTGGGCAACGTAGGCGGTTATATAGGAAAAGATGCGGGTGAATATCCGATAGCCCTTAATCATAAGTTCTGTCCAGTTTTTGCCGCGCACCAGTTCGGCACCAACCCGTGTGCTGACAGGCGCAATGCGTTCCGAAAATCTCGGAGGCTCCGAGAGCATATCAAATAGTAACTCTGAGTCCTCTTTATCCGGGTCAACAGGAAGGAGTCGAGCGATGTCAATCCGGGAACCGACCTGATAAGAATGCCCATGGAAGATTGGATGTAGATAATTCATCTCTTGCACGCCTCTGATAAAAAATCTTTTGTCCGGGAGAAAAAAGTCCGAGGCAAAAAAATAACCCACTCACTTATTTTGCAAGAAAAATACCATTTTTTGTAGGGAATCTATCTTAACCTTCACTAATACTAAATGAAGGTTTTAGAATTCAAGGAAAAAAACACAAAAAGGGCTTCCGCTCTTTTTTTTCATCTTGACTTTGCTCGCCCTTTTCCCTCGATTGAAATCCGTATGTATATATGACGTCTACGTAAAAAGTCGTATTTTATATAACCACGAATTTCACGAGTCATTGATTTTATCATATTTGAAATCGTATTTATACTGAACTTTGCATAAGGGAGGTGAATTTGCGATGTTAAACCATGTGTTTGTCTTTTTAATCATTCTGGGGGTGCTGGTGGGAGTTGTGGTCTCTTCGCAGGATGCCTTGAAGGCGGATACCTTTCAGGGACGCATTGATGCCCTGAAGTCTGTCGGGGCAAAGATTACGGATTTCACCGTGAGTATGGCGAAAATGGCGGTCGAAATCTGCATCAGCTACATCGGTCTTATGGCGTTATGGCTGGGGATTATGAGGATTGCCGACGAGTCGGGTCTGGTGAAATCTCTGGCACGCCGCCTGCACCCGATTATGGTGCGGCTCTTCCCGCGTGTCCCCGCCGAACACCCCGCAATGGGCGCTATGCTTATGAATATCGCCGCCAATATGCTTGGTCTCGATAATGCCGCTACACCTCTTGGACTCAAGGCGATGAAGGAATTGCAAACCCTCAATGCCGAAAAACAGACCACCTCCAACGCTATGATTATGTTTATGGCTATCAATACCTCAAGCGTTACGTTGATACCGTTTTCAGTTATGGCATTTCGTGCATCAACCGGTTCGGCAAATCCACAGATTATCCTTGGTCCGGCAACACTTGCCACCATCTGCTCCACAATCGGTGGCATCACTGCCGCCTATCTGTTCAGCAAGTTTTCCGGACGCACGCGGGACTACTACGATAGTTATCAGGCGGGCAAGAATTCGGCAGACGCCGGCAATACATAGTCTACATCCTGAATTCCTTGAAAGGAGAAGAAAAATGAAGAATAGATCTTTCAATCCCAGGCTGCTCACAATAACACTGATTCTCACTGCGCTTACAGCTTTCATTGGTATGCTTGCCTATGCAGACACTTCATCTCGCGATTCGTCCCCGCCACGCTCATTTGCCATAAATATGAACGGACTGAAGGACGCCTTATGGGGACAGAAGCTAACCATCTCAACACATTCTTCCCGCACCCCGAAGGACTTCAACCTCGATGGCGGGCTTTACGTTAAAGAAAACATAAACGACTTCTTCATCGGTCTCCCGCTTGACCCCGACCCATATGACGGACCACATCCCTGCCAGCTCGAGATACTCATCCGAACAGAGGCGACACAGACGAAGGCAGTCGGGGGACCGACCGACCCATTTAATACATCCGAGAATCGTTTGAAGTTCCCCGCATCCGCACCGCCACAATTCATAATTGCAATACAATGGGACGCCACAAAAAAGGGAGGCATTCAGCAAGTGCTCTTTGCAAAATGGGACGCCGAATCGGGCGACTGGCTCCGCACACCATTCAGTGCAAGTGGCGGGGAAATTGCCGCCGGTGGGAAAAAGGGCATAGGACACGATGACCCATCCAAAGATGCCCGCATCAATAAACAAAACACCTGGTGTGAGCTCCGTATCCCCAGAGAGGCTCTTGGCAATCCTGCTCCCGCCTCAACTATTTATGTGGCTGCCCTCCTGAAACCCGATGAACAAAAACCGGGCGTAAATGCCTGCATCCCGCGCAACGAGACACTCGTTTCAGACTGGGGAAATCGCCCGGATTCAGCCTTTACCCGCTGGGGGAGTTATAAACTCCTCGAGCACCCATTGCCTGCAAAAGTCCTCACGACAGGCGGCGTTATCATCTCTCTGGTTGACCTCTTTTCACAATGGTGCATACCGCTCATTATCTTCGCAATCGCCTGCTACGCATATTTTGTTAAGAGGGTAAAGGTCTACGAGGTCTTTGTAGATGGTGCAAAAGAGGGATTCAATGTTGCGGTGATGATTATCCCGTATCTGGTAGCGATACTATTTGCCATCGGGATGTTCCGTGCAGGAGGTGCGGAGGGGTTATTTGTTGCCATTGTGAAACCGGTGACGAGTTTTTTAGGGATGCCACCATCAATACTGCCGCTGGCATTTATCCGCCCTCTGACCGGAGGCGGGGCACGCGCACTTATGCTTGACATATTCCATCAATATGGTCCCGACAGCATAGATGGACTCATAGCCTCCTGCATACAGGGCAGCACCGAGACAACGTTTTATGTGATTGCGGTATATCTGGGTTCCATCGGTGTAAAGAGGACGCGATATGCGGTTCCCGCCTGCCTCATAGGAGACTTTTGTGGTATGGTCGCCAGTGTGGCAATATGCAGACTCTGGTCCTGGCCGTTTTAATCTATCAGTGGAATAGCCTCACAATGGATTTTACCCGTCCTTCCAGTGCAATCAGGAGGTCGTGAATTACTATCCGAAAATTGGTCACTGCAGAGAACACACAGTGTTCTCTGTTCGGGTAAAATCCAACGGGCAATACACACCCACGCACCAATAACTGATGACGTCCGCTCGCAGAGCAATCGGTTGTGATTGATTGCAAAAAAATATTGACGGATACAGGGGAAATGTAACAACATCCTGGTTTGTAAAGGTGAATTTTTATACCACTTTCTCTGGTTGAACCGTGAAGGCTTTCTGGACAGGATTTAATTTCGGGAAAACACCAAAAACACAGGAGGGATTACACATCTTCTCTCCTGAATTCATAAGGCAGGACTTTAAACAAAAGGCGGCAGAGGGCTTTCAGGTATGTCGCTATGGAATTATGGGCGACCCGGCTATATTTAACCCAGACCTCAAGGGTGAGGTTTCACCTCCCCCAAAAGGGTATCTGGCAAACCTTGATAGGCTTTGCACCCTCGCAGAAAAAGCCGGTCTACTACTTTATATCAGGCTGTTAAATGGTGCGATTCTCGACTGGCTCACCGGAACCACAGACCCCTACGTGTCGGCTATTGTCCGGAATCCCCGCTCCCTTATCACCCGCGTCCTCAATCCGATTCTGGATGTCCTCAAGACGCATCGAGAAACCATCTTCGCCATAGACCTGATTCACGAGCCGGAAGGATGCCTCTTGAAAAACAAATTCACAATCGAGGAGCTGAAGAACCACGTTTCTTCGGCAAATGCCCTCATCAAGCCCAACGGCTTCCGTGTCTCTCTCGGAAGCTATTCTTATTTCGCCCCTGGAAAACCCTGGAGGAACCTCGCCCCTATTCGGGACTGGGGATTGGATTTCTTCGACTTCCACATTGACACACAGGGACCGAAATATTTCGATACCTTGCCACCCGCCACCGCACTTATAAAGGAACTGAAACTCCCGCCAGATACCAGCCTGATGATTGGTGACACCTGCTATCCAGCCAGAGGCTGGCGTGAAAAACTCCAGCGCGCACAAGAACTGGGTTATACTGCCCTCTTCTTCCGCCGAGACCTCTTGAATCCTTTCTGACCCTTTGACAAAGGACAATCCTTGTCCCTTACCTGGTCCCACCGTCTTCCAAACTACAAACCGAACACCTCATACAATTCCTCGGGTCTGTATAACAGCCGCCCACAGTGCTGGCACTGGTAGATTTCCTCACCCACCTCAATCAGTCCGGAACCCGGCTGACGAATGAAACAACCGGTGCAAACACTATTCTTGACGGGCACGAGGGCGGTCTTGCCATAGCGCTCTTCAAGAACCTCATAGCGCCTCAGGGGTTCAGGCGCGAGTTTTCTCCTGCACCGGGCTTTCTCGGTCTCTGCACGCTCCACATCCTCCCGACTCTTAAGCGATGTGAAGTATTTTAACTCGTGGAGCCGGAACAATGCTGGAAGTGTATGCAACAACACCTATCACACCACCTTTCATCTGTGGCACACATTGTGGAGCAACTTTCGAGCCAACCTATAGAGACTTCCATATTCTCTCAGTTACGCAGATAACCAGTCCTCTCTTAACCTGTTATGATTCAAGCAAAACGGGACATAGAAGTCAAATAAAAAATGAGTCCCACCTACTATTCTGCCTTGGGCGCATCTTTGCAAAGCTACCAAATCAATCAGGGCTTTTCAC
>CAZGKP010000226.1:0-6617 GCA_964526215.1 uncultured Candidatus Sumerlaeota bacterium | reverse complement strand
CGAGAACTTCGGCAGAAATACCCTTCGCACCCCCGAGGGTGCCATCCAACTATCCGAACTTACCCGCCGCGGATTGAACAAGGAACAGGTCTTCGGTTACACTGTATGGTGTATGAAGGAAAAAAGCCCGCCGAGTAAAAGGAAGTTCAGAGAAGACCTGGAGGACCTCCAGCGGGACTTTATTCAGGCAAAGCAACGCGCCCTCATTGATGAATATTTAGCCGATGCCCGTGAACATCTGCGTTTTGAGGTCAACCCCGAATTCCTCGGTATCAATAAGTAAACATCTAATCGCGTTGCAATCGGACGCCATCAGTCCTCAGTTTTGCCGATTGATTTGTAATTGGTGTCATCGGTTTTCTCCGATTGCCTCGTAATGGGGCATCCCGCGTGAGCCTCCGGGTTTGCGAATGCCTGGTAAAAGTGCGATGCCATCGCCGTATAAAACTCTCAATTATTCCCCCGTCTCATTTTAGATTGTCAGTTGTCTCCGCCGCGGCGGATTTAGATTTTAAGTTATCGAGAGATTTTTAATGGCACTCATTACCTCACCGCGCCTTAAATTCGACCTGAGTCTCATCGCAATAGTTGTTCTGGCAATTGCCATAAGGCTAACGGACCTTTCTATAGAGTCCCACTTCCCCCAGCCGGATGAGGGATTTGCCCTCGATGCCGTAATGCAGCCAACAATTGCCGCAACAATCCGCTTTGTCGCCGCAGATACACACCCGCCTTTTTACTTCCTTGTCCTGCGCATCTGGTTGACGATTTTACCATCCACTATGTTTTTCGCCAAACTCCTCTCGGTAATTTTCAATGTGGCGAATATCGCCCTGACTTACGGTCTGGCGCGCCTGTGGGTTGACCGGCGGACGGCACGCCTCGCCGCACTGGTTATGATGCTCTCTCCGTGGAACATTTACTGGTCTCACCTTGCGCGAAATCACCAGATGCTTCCACTGCTGTTCACGCTTTCGTGCTGGAGTTTGCTTAACTGGTTGCGTTCCGGACGAAAGGAATTTCCGGTGTGGTATTGTCTCTGGGCGACGCTGATGCTCCAGACAAATTATCTATCGTTTTTTGTGCTGGCGACTCAAGGCGTGGTTGCGGTGTGGGAATGTAGGCGCGAGATACGGCGCAGTATGGGTGTCGGGATTGCGGCGGTGATTGCAATTGCTTTTTATGCGCCTTTCGCCGGAGTGCTTTTGCAGCAGGTCAGGCAGGGACCGATGAATGCGGGGTTTTTCCAGCACACGGTTTCCACCGGATACCTGTTTTTCCACTTTGTTTTTTTTAATATTTTCACATACCGGCTCGGTGCCTTGTGGTATCCTCCGCCTTCATCCTGGGGCATCATATTGATAGGAGGTGGTATTCTGGCAGTAGTGAGCATTATGGCGGTTCGCAAGCTGCGTGCGCCATCGTTTTATTTGCTACTTTTTTTGCCGCCCATAATGACAATTACGGCTGCGCGGTGGATGGGCACAACAATGGCAGAGCGTTACCTCGCCTATGCCATAGGTCCATTTTCGATATTTTTCGCCGTGGGTCTGGCGGGGATTTTTGACGCCATCCAGCGGCAAAGAGACATCTCCTCGCCTCGGACAAATACGCCAGAAGAGGCGCATTTCTCAAAGAACATAAAGCAAAGGTGCGATTTTATGATTGACCATAGTGAAATTGTGGGGATATAAAACAATTGGCATTTTACAATACTTATCTGTGCGGTTAAAAGGGAGAGATAAGATATGATTCTTTCTAATATTGAGGCGATACCGGGAAAGAGGATTGTGAGGCACCTGGGGCTGGTTGGGGGAAACACAATCCGCGCCAGACACGTGGGCCGTGATATTATGGCGGGTCTGAAAAACCTCGTTGGTGGCGAAATCAAGAGTTACACCGAGTTGATGAGCAGTGCCCGCGCCGAGGCAACTGAACGGATGATTCAACAGGCACGGGCACGTGGGGCTAATGCCATCGTCAATATCCGTTACTCAACCGCCTCCGTGATGCAGGCGGCGGCGGAAATCTACGCATACGGCACTGCGGTCGTTGTGGAGGATGAATAATAAATGGGCACATTGGTAAGCCTGCTGATTCCCATTTCTCTTCTGGCAGTTGGCTATGGTATAGGCCACTGGAATGAAAGGCGTCATCTCAAGTCGCTGGCAAGGCGGGAAGAGATTTATAAGGATGTCGTAGTAACGAACTGGAAACGCCTCCCGGAGGGGCTCTCTATCGAGAGTGCTTTCCTTTGCACGGGGAGTGTGGTTATCGCATCGGACTATTTCAAGACATTTGCAGCCGGTCTAAAAAACCTCATAGGCGGACGCCTGCGCACACTGGAGACACTCCTTATGCGGGCGAGACGTGAGGCGGTCTTGCGGATGACTAAAACCGCAAAGGCAAATGGCGCCTCCTTTATCCTCAATACCCGCTTCGAGACTATGATGGTTATGCGCACCCGGAGGGGACGCGGCGCACCTATGGTGGAGATGCTGGCTTACGGGACTGCCCTCCGCCTCGCCCCGACCTCTACAGAACAGGACACCAGCCATTAGGGAGCCGGCATTTTGAACGTCCTATTACCGATTGTGGTGGCATTTCTGGGCGGTGTCTTTGCAACAATTGGTGCCTTCATAGAAGAAGCTATCCACACCTCCCCCTTTATCCTCGTTCTGGTAGCACCCACCATCGAAGAGGTGTTAAAGCCATCCGGGGTGATTTACCTGTTCGAGAGACGCAGAGACCTCCTGCGCTCAAAGACCCAAATCATTGGATTGTGCCTGATAGGTGCATTGGTCTTTGCCACGCTCGAGAATCTTTTATACATTGGGATATTTCACTCTGAACACACCAAATTCTTCGTTTTTTATCGCCTCACGGTCTGCACTGCGCTCCACCTCGTATGCACATTCATAATTGGCGTGGGCTTGAGCAGGCAGCTCGACAGAATACATAATGCCGGTTATGGCTTCGAGCTGGAAGATATTATGCCATATCTCATCGGAGCAATCGCCCTGCACGGGGCATATAACCTCACAGTGTCTCTTCTGGAAGAATACAAAATTTTCGTGGTTCAATGAATGGGGGACGAATAGATTATGCCCCTCTGCCCGAGGTGGGGAACAACAGGTGCAATGTCATTCACGGGCGTTCGCGGATTCGTCGGGTAATTTATTTTGCCTCCGGTTTCCGGCGGGCAAAATACAAACAGAATGCCACCGCCAGACAGGCGCCGGTAACATCCGCGAGCCAATCGGTTACACTCCCGGTTCGCGTAGGGACAAAGATTTGATGCACCTCGTCTGATGCGCCGTAAAGGGCTGTAGCGATGAGGATAATTATGGTGGCTCGGCGCAATCGGCTGATTGGAATCCAGTGATAGGTCGGCAAGAAAATAGCCCGAAAGATAAGTATGGCAAAAATACCGTATTCGATTATGTGTGCGATTTTATCCTGCTGTGGAAACCACAGTGAAGGAAATGCACTCGCTGGACGCGAGGAGAGATAAAAGATTATGCCACCCCATAAAATGGGAGGTAGCCATCCAAGAATTAAATACGCGATTGGACGCCCCCTGCACTTCATCTGAAAAACTTTCACATCGTGGATTTTCTGATGTGTTTCTTGCCAACGATTTTTTCTTTTTGTTTTCGCAGGCGGCGCTCAATCCTGGAAAGCACCTCATCCATACAGTTCTGCAATTCGTCATCTTCAGCCTGAGCCTGTAGGGTGAAGTGGTCAGCCGCAATCAGAATATCAACCCGGTATCGGTATTTCTCCCGTGCTAAAATAACCTCAATCGTCTGTAGTCTGGGGAAGTATTTTTTAAGTTTCCCAACCTTTTTTCTGGTGAGTGTCTTAAGGTCGTCAGAAACCTCGATGTGGCGTCCCGTGATCTGGATTTCCATAGGCATTCTCCTGATTAAAATTGCGAAAAGATACCCTTTTCAGAATAGGATACGGACTTTAAAATTGCAAATTGTAAGTTGAAAAGTGCAAAATTGATGCATTGATAAAAAGTATTTATCCGCGGACAAGTATGTGGATATATAAAAACGACTTTTTACATATGCGTCAAAGCCGAAGGCGCGCCATCGGTGGGTTGTATTTTTTCTATTGCCACAATTTGACAACTATTTCGATGAGCCTTTCCTATCGTTTTGCAATTTTCAACTTGTTTTTTGCACTTTGCATTGAGTTATGGCATTGGTTTCCTTAACATCCGGAGGCTATTTCTCCGAGACTCTGCCGATTTTGGTTGGGGACTTCTGCGAGTCGGGACCTGGGGTTTCTCCGCGCGTGTCGTCCGGTTCAATCTCCATATAAAAACGTTTCCCCAGATATAATTGTCGGGCACGCGGGTCATTCACCAGTTCGGCGGCATTCCCGGATAGTTCTACCTTGCCCTCATAAATGAGATAGGAGCGGTCTGTGACCTGGAGTGTTTCGCGCACACTGTGGTCTGTGATGAGAATGCCCAGTCCATGCTGGCGCAGTTGATATATCACCTCCTGGAGTTCCTCGACCGATTTAGGGTCAACGCCCGAGAATGGTTCATCAAGGAGCATAAAGGCGGGTTGTGGGACGAGGGCGCGCGCAATCTCCACGCGCCTTCGTTCGCCGCCGGAGAGGGTGTATGCACGATTTTTAGCCAGGTGGGCAATGCCGAGTTCTTCCAGAAGCCAAACAAGTCTTTCCCGGCGTTCCGATTCGGTGAGCGGCATAGTCTCCAGAATCGCCAGAATATTTTCCTTAACGGTGAGCTTGCGAAAGACAGAAACCTCCTGTGTCAGATAACCAATACCCAGGCGTGAACGGCTATACATCGGAAAATTCGAGATGTCTTTATCGTCAAAGAAAATGGCACCGGCGTTAGGTCTCACCAGACCTACAATCATATTGAAGGTGGTTGTTTTGCCCGCGCCGTTTGGTCCCAGCAAGCCTACTATCTCACCCTGTTTGAGCTCGATACTGACGTCATTAACGACCCTTCGTTTGCCATAACTCTTAATCAGACGCTCGGTTCTAAGGGTATGCAAAAATAAACCTCACTTTGAAATATTTTCTGTAATACAGAAAAACTAATAGTAAAATATATAGAAATCGTCCGGAATGTCAAGCGCTGTTTCCATCAATGGCATTTTGGGTACGCCAAGTATTTGCCCATTTACGGTGAATAAGGTTTGACACGGAAAAGCATATAGTTGCATATTTTTAACAGTTGGGGATTCCGGGCAATCTTAATATTCTTTTCGGTGAGAAAAAATGTGTGCTTACCACAGCGCCAAGAAAAAGTTCACGCGGAAGGAAATCGTAGACATCCTCAAGAGGAATGTAGAGCTCTATAATAATGAGCCCGGATTTGCCTCTTATATAGTTGACCTGGCTATGTATCTGGTGGAATATACTTATGAAAGGGAGCCAGACCTTGCAGCGATTGCAAGTCAGCAGGTATCACTTACAAGTTCTGGCTCACAAAAGGTATACAAGGTATTTCGCTCGCCGACAGATACAAATACCGAGAAGCGTTGTCCCTTCTGCGGTGCCCCCACATTCAGCAAAAAAAAGTGCCCCCAGTGCGGTAGTATACTCTAACCAATACTGAATGGTCTGCTATTGAAGAACAGACGTTCCGATGCAGCTAATTTTGTTGCTAAATTCGCTATGGCGAATAAAGTTGTGCTTGCATTGGCGGCACTGGATGTCCTTTTCGTAACTTTTTTCCCGATTCAGAATAATGATGTATGGTGGCAACTTGCTGCCGGACGCGAGATATGCCGTTCGCACAGACTGCTTTCCACCGATACCTTTTCCTGCACAATCCCCGGAAATCCCTGGCTTAATAAATATGCCCTGTTTGAAATCCTTACCTACCTACTTTTTTCAAAGGGCGGAGCAAATGCATTGATTGCTCTGCGCTCACTGCTTGTTCTGCTCTCGATTTTTCTGATTTTCCTCCCTGTGCGCAGCTGGCGAAAACAAAAGGCTACACCTTCTGTACATCCACTTTTAATGGCTGTGCTTATTGTGATTACGGGTATCCTCCTTGCGCCACGTATGTTTGTCCGCCCGGAGCTATTCAGTCTGGTTTGTTTTTCTGCGGCGATTCTTTTGTGGGAGAGGCAGCGCCATAAAAAGATTAATGCCGGTTTTCTGGCAGGCATCATTGGGCTTCAGATTTTATGGGCGAACTTGCACAGCGCATTTGTCCTGGGCTTCATTATTGCGGCGGTTTACGTGATGGAGAGATTATGGGGATTGCGCAGCGTTTCCGTTGAGGGTGGCAAGTTCGGGGTAGGGGAGAAGTGCATCGGGGTGCGTGAATTAGTGCTGCTGCCGATTCTGGCTCTTGCATCTGGAGTGAATCCATTCGGATACCGGCTTTTTGCGGGCGTGATGGACGTTATGCGCACACCGTTTCACCATCGCCTGCTTTTAGAGTGGCAACCAATTTTCTATAAGGATTACGTCTCCCCTTTTCGCTGGATAATTGTTGCAGTGGGAGCAATGACCTTTTTCGGGTTTTTTCTAATCCGCCTTAGGCGGAGAAGGAGACTGCGTCCTGCGCATCTCGCACTTGGAATATTCTTCTTCATAATGACGGTCAAATC
>CAZGKP010000225.1:0-6708 GCA_964526215.1 uncultured Candidatus Sumerlaeota bacterium | reverse complement strand
GATGCAGAATCGCCATATTGACTTTCGAGTATCCACCTGTCCCACCGCCTTCGGGGAAAAGGTCGTGATTCGTATCCTCGACCAGAGTAGTATTATGCTGAGTCTGGAGGACCTGGGTTTTGGGTCCCACATCCTTAAAAATTTCAACGAGCAGATACATAAACCCTGGGGGATGATTTTGATAACCGGTCCTACCGGCAGCGGTAAATCCACAACACTCTACGCCGCGTTAAGCACAATCAACGACCCCAGCAGAAATATCTCCACAATCGAGGATCCTGTCGAGTATCAGCTAAAAGGCATCAATCAGGTGCAGGCAAAACCAGGGATAGGGCTTACGTTTGCCGCCGGCTTGCGTAGCTTCCTGCGCCAGGACCCCGACATTATTATGGTCGGCGAGATTCGCGACCTCGAAACCGCAGAGATAGCCGTCAGAGCTGCCCTCACCGGGCATCTCGTCCTCAGCACATTGCACACCAACGATGCACCATCCACCATCAACCGCCTCACAGATATGGGGGTCGAGCCCTTTCTGGTTACGGCATCGCTCATAATGATTGTTGCCCAGCGCCTCGTCCGCAGGATATGCAAAATTTGCAAGGAGGAATTCACACCCTCTGCCGAAACAATGGCGGCAATTGGTCTGGAGGAACGGGAGGGTATTAAACTGTACAGGGGTGTAGGGTGCGACCTGTGCAGGGGCACGGGATATAAAGGGCGCGTGGCACTATATGAGCTTATGATGATTTCAGACCACCTGCGCGAGATGATTATTGAGGGAGTAACCACCACCACGCTGAAAAAAGTGGCAATTGAAGAGGGGATGGAGAGCCTGAGAATGGCGGGGATTAAAAAGGTCCTTGATGGTCTCTCAACAATTCAAGAGGTTCTTACAGTCACAGTCGCTGATAAACTCTGATACATTCTGGAGGGTAACAGCCGGGTGTACATCACTTTTGTTCGCAATGCGGTTTGTGGTGCCACCTTTAGGTGAAACTGACGACTGACAATTAAAAATAAATCGGCGGGGTGATTGAGAGAAAGAACCCATAAAGGATTTTAAGTTGTCCGTTGTCTCCGCCGCGGCGGATTAGATTTTTACTTTACGGAGGTTAATAAGGATGCCTTTATACCAATATGTTGCCCGGAATCCGCAGGGGAAATTGATTACGGGCTCGACCCAGGCGGTAAATCAAACGGCAGTTGTGAAGATCCTTCGCGACCAGGGCTTAATTCCCACCTCGATTCAGATGGGCACAGTCGGGGTCAAGAGCAAGTTTGCAAAGGGCAAGGGCGGCAAACCAAAGCTCGGAGATACTGTAATCATAGCCCGGCAGATGGCAACTATGATACGCGCCGGTCTCCCACTTATTGAGGTGCTGGACATCCTGGCTGAACAGGTAGAGAAAGCCTCGATGAAGAAAACCTTGAGAGAAATAGAAGGGGACGTTGAGGCGGGGTCATCATTCACAGAAGCCATTCAGAAACACCCAAGGGTCTTCGATACCTTTTACGTAAGTATGGTGAAAGCTGGCGAGGCAAGCGGTATGCTGGATTCCATCCTTGACCAGGTCGCCACTTACCTGGAAAAAATCCTCTTTATCAGGAGAAAGGTAAAAATGGCGGTGATGTATCCGGCAACTGTCTCGGCTGTGGCGGCAATTATTACGATATTTTTGCTGCTAAAGGTCGTGCCGGTCTTTCAGGAGATTTTCTCAGACCTCGGTTCCGACCTTCCCCTACCCACACTTATCACAATTTTTATCAGCGAGACCCTTAAGAAACATTTCTTCAAGATTGTGATTATTTTAATTGCCCTCGTGGTGGCAGTAAAGCAATGGTCAAAGACAAAAGGTGGACGTTACAAGATTGATTATATCAAATTGCGGTTACCTATCTTCGGACCAATTTTCTTAAAAGTTGCAATAGCAAAATTTACCCGGACGCTCGGAACACTCATCAAGTCTGGTGTAAATATCCTCTATGCACTGGAGATTGTGGCAAAGACAGCCGGAAACGCCGTAATTGAGGAGGCAATTCTGAAAACCCGAACGAGTATCCAGAGTGGCGAGAGCATCACACGTCCCCTCGCGGAATCGGGGTGTTTTCCACCAATGGTTACACGTATGATTGACGTCGGTGAACGCACCGGTGCCCTGGAAAGTATGCTGTCAAAGATTGCCGATTTCTATGAAGACCAGGTAGACGCCGCCGTTTCGGGATTGACCTCACTCATCGAGCCACTTCTCATAGTCGGTCTGGGGCTTGTTGTGGGCTTCATCGTTATCTCAATGTTTCTGCCGCAATTCAAAATGGTGGAAGCCCTCTCCCATTAAAAGTCGCTGGAAAGAAAGGAAACGAACACTTAACAATACAACAAAGGGGTGCGAAGTGTAATCATTGTCCCTATATGCCCTCTCTTCCCACCTCATCTTTTCCCGCCCGCCTGTGGCGGATCAAATACAGGAGCAATTTAACCTATGATTGACCATGACCTTGAGCGGCGACTGGCTGACTGCAAGGAGCTAATCGGACTCTGGCGTACCTTTCACAACTTCTTCGCACTGGCGGTTAAGGGAGGGGCGGGTATCACCTCCGAACGTGAGGCGCAATTCCTTCGCCTCAAGAGCCGCATCGCTATGCTACACGACCCCCTTATGGATTCCCTTACGCACGACCAGGCGATAGGACAGCACGTCCTCTCCCTCGTCGAGCGCTCCATTACGTTAAAACACCTTCACAAGTTATCCACCGCCGAGATAAAGAAAATGGAGATCGAGTGGCACGAGGCATATTTACTCTTGAGCGAGGTGGTGGGTACAATGGAGGAACAGCAGGAGGTGCTCGCCGCCGTCAACCCCACAACTTATCGCCTGAAGAAGTTTCAACAGAACCTGGCGTTCAATATAAAGGCTTTTTTCTCCAGCATCTATTTTAAGCTCATACTTGTCTTTGGTGGTATCCCAATCGCCCTTATTCTGCTTAATCAAGCCTGGCCCCTGGAAAATCTGAAAAACTACAAACTTACAAAGGGTTTCTACTACAAAGGACAGAATCTTTACCGGATAATAGATGCGACCCTCCCATACGACAGAGTTGAAGACATCCCCCGAAAGACCAGCGAGCGCCCCGAGAATTTAGAAAGCGTCGCCTCCAAGTTCGATAAAAACTCTGCTGCAATGCTCCTGTATGGCTCGGAGCTGTATAACATACTGCGTGGGGCAAATGTATCTTTCAAAGAAGAAGCCTATGAAATCAGGGAGAACCACCGAAAAATCCCACTCTACATTCTCTTCTTTCTCATAGAGGGCAGAGACCGTAATGCCCAGGCGGAGGATATAGTAAATAAATATGTCAACTGGAAAAACAGCCATGTCGGCATACAGCGAGCCGCCCTCGAGGGACTTTATACTGTCTTTCGGAAAAATAATGTCGCCATCGTAATCCAATCCCCCAAAAAAGATGCACGTCTCACAATAAAGGAGATGGAATTCGGCGTGCTGGACTGATTCTGCATCCCACCAGGGGCGCGCCTGCGGCCAGGACGAATCAGAGGCAAAAACTCTTCATATGGAACATTCGCCTGTGGAGAATTGATTCTTGATTGATAACTGAGGCGTAACAGGAGATTATCAGGTGTCCGAAGATGCCTGGATTCTATTCAATGCACACCCAGCACGTGACCGCAGGCAACTCAATGCCCTCCTGAAGGCATTCGGTTCTCCTGAAAAGATTCTGGGACTTTCAGTAAGCAAACTCAAAAGCGTGCCGGGCGTAAGCACCGAATTCGCCCGGACACTTCTGCGCCAACCCCAGACATTCAACCTCGCAGCCGAGAAAGACCTGATAACACAGCGAGGTGTTCACCTCCTTCCTATATCACATCCGGATTATCCAGCGAACCTCAAAACCATTGCAGAACCACCGCCTCTCCTCTATGTAACGGGAAACGTAATACCCGAGGACCGTTTTGCAGTGGCGGTTGTCGGCTCGCGCAAGAACACGAGCTATGGACGCAAGGTATGTTTTGAAATCGCAGGCAACCTTGCAAAAAACGGCATAACCGTAGTAAGCGGACTTGCCTACGGGATTGACTCACTGGCACATCAGGCAGCACTCTCTGCAGATGGGCGCACCATCGCCGTGCTGGGAAACGGACTCGCTTTATGCTATCCACCGGAAAACGAGTTCATAATGAGAGAAGTGGCAAGGCACGGGGCGGTTCTGTCTGAATACCCGATGGAGACACCGCCACTGGGGAAAAATTTCCCCGAACGAAACGGTTTAATTGCCGGACTCGCAGTTGGGGTACTTGTGGTTGAGGCGTCCAAGCGAAGCGGAAGCCTGATAACGGCACGTGCCGCACTTGAGGAAAATCGCTCCGTCTATGCAGTCCCCGGCAACATATTCAAATACGCATATCAGGGAACAAACGCCCTTATTCGCCAGGGAGCGCAACCAGTGCGTTCAGCCGAAGACATCCTCGAAGACCTCTCGCTTGTCCTTCGCGGAATGATGAAATAGACATAAAAACTTTGAGCTGACAACTGATAATTAAAAACAACTATGTAGCCGATGTGTATTGTCAGTTGTCCGTTTTTTCATTGTCAGTGTATTTTTTGGGTTGTTGGACTTAAATAGGCGAGCGATATTAAACCCTCATCTGTCTTCTTTGAAATAATTACAGGGAGAGGGGATTTATCCCCTCTCCCTGATTTTCGTCTGCCTCTGGCGGAGTCGGAAAAAAGCCCCGACTCTCTTATTCTATCGAGAAGACCGATAGCTCGACCGGGACTCCGGGGGCATACTTGAATGTCTGTTCTGGGCAAAATGGTCCTTCCAGATCAGTGCTGTCCCAGGTCTTTACCTTCCAGTAGTAAGTTACGTTGCCACCGGGTGGGGGGGGACTGAGAAGGTGGCTGCTCACGAGTGAACTGACCTTCCAGGTATCCCAGATGTCGCCGTAATCCATCGCAAGGTTCGCCGAGGAGGATGCAAGCAGAACCTGGTAGGCGCTCTGGGCATCTCCCGGGTCATTGTCGGAGAAGGTCCAGGTCATATAGGGACTCGGGATGGAAACGTCAGTGGGGTTTGTTTTACCTTCAACCTGTGGATTTGTGGGAGCCATCGGGAGAGCCGGTGGATTGCTCCAGTTTGTGGCGCCCATATACCAGACCTGCTGGTTGCCACTCAAAGCGGCGGGTTGTTTAAGACCGCTTATCCTTGTCCAGACCAGGTCGAAATCGCCGGGCGCTCCGCCCGAATACATAGCCAGTTTCTTATGTGCCTCACTGGGGAATAGGTCGTCAAACATCCCCCAAGTAAAGGTCGCCTCAATCGGGGGGGCCCAGCCAAGCCAGGACTTGAAGCCCGGCATACCCCAGTTGAAGCCGTTGAAGCATATCATAATAACATATTCGTTAAACATTGCCCCCCAGGATTGCCAGGCAAGGTGCAGACCCATCTTGTAGTCAAGGGCGATGGATGGGAATTCATCGTCGGTGGTGCCCATAGTGATCATCTGTCGTGATTGCCAGGTGCCGCTCGGTAGTGGTGGATTCCAAGCCCTGAAGGTGTAAATGATTAGCTGAGAGACGGGGAAGGGGTTCGCCAAGCCATACATTCTGGGGTCAGGTCCGGGGAAGGAGCGAGGTTGAAATGGGTCAATGCCGGCAAGGTAATTGGCTACCAGTGGTGGGTCGGGGTCGTGGTCGTTATCGCAGTTGTGCATAAAGGCTATGTGAGGCTGGTCGTAATAATCCACCGTGAGGGAGACGTAAGTATCACGGTCCCCCGCTGTCGCTTGTGTAACATCCTCATAGACAGGCCAGTTATAGCCATCGTCAGGACTATAACTGTACCAGATATGGTAATCGCCGGGCATGACTGCTGCGCCTGTCTTGTCATGCCAGGCGATGTGGACGGTGTCTGTGGTATATGTGTAGGGTTCTACGCTTCCGGGGGTATATTCCAGGGAGCCCGGTGTAATTGATGGGGTGGTGGGCGTGTCGATAATACAGGCGATAGATGGGCACTGGGAGCTAAAAGGATTATTGCTAAGATTAAATGGGTTTGCCGTCCCACCAAATGTGCTCAACAGATTTCCCTGGTCATCTGTCCACGTCGCACCGTTGTCAATGCTGCGAGCGTAGAGGATTTCACTGTCCCCATCAAAGTTTTCTGCCTGCCAGGCGAGGTGCAGGTGATTATTATAGTTGCAGGCAATAGATGGGACAAGGTCGTGATGGCCTATAGTATTCCACAGTAAGGTCGGGGGTCCCCACACTGCGAGTATTCCACTGCCGATGTCAATATCCTGCCCTACGGTATCCATATACCAGATTTCATAATCGGTGCCGGTTGGCGATGATGGGTCTACGGGATTGCGCTGCCACACGAGGTGAAGGACATCATTTCCCTTCGGGTCAAATGGTGTCCCGTGCTCGATGGCAAGCGCGGGGTAACGATTGTCATACCCCAGCTCGGTAACGATAACTATTTGCTGAATAGCCCAGTCAACATTGGCAGGTGTTGTATCTCCCTTGCACGGCTGTGTAGAATAGGCATAATAGATGCTGCAACCCGAGCCTGTGGGAGCAGTGCCTGTGGTCGGTCTGCTATGCCAGACGGCATGCAAATAACCGTCGGAGTCGCGCACCATTCGCCTTCCGCCATTAAAGGCGGTTGCCTCCCATTCGCTTGAGAAGC
>CAZGKP010000224.1:0-6714 GCA_964526215.1 uncultured Candidatus Sumerlaeota bacterium | reverse complement strand
GGGAAAATAGTGTGTTGAAACGTTTCAATTCCATAATTTTTAATATTTCTTGCACCACATTGGCGCAGTTGTTGCCTACTCACTCATTCTCCCACTCCCCCCCATCCCCGAAAAACCCAGACCGCCTCCATTTCTACTTCGCTGGTCTCTTTTCTTATCCTTAAACCTTAACTTATGAAATGGAGGTAAGACTATGAATACTTTTGACTCTCTCAAAAGGATTTCTATCCTTTTGTTTGGGAACCGACAATAGCAAAATTTGTCCCGGATGCTTCGGGCGGCTGGCAGGCGCTTACGGGTTCGGCAAATGTGTTCGCCATCAAGAACACCATCTTCAGGCACAATATTACCAGCATCTTCTCTAACGTTAATTCTCAGCACCTTGATGTGCAAAACAGCCTCTTTGTCGGCAATTCCGAGACGGCGCTTGTGTTCAAATCCGTCAATACCTCAGACCTGGACGTCGTGGGATGCACCTTCGATGACAACGCAAAAGCCATTGACTTTTACTATGACGTTCAAGGACTGACAATATGCAATGCCGTCATCGAGGATAATGTCTTCGGTAACAATGGCACCGATGTCGAATGTAACGATGACCCCGACTTGACAATACACGATGTCTCGCGCAATAATCTCTTCTGGAATAATGAAAAACATAATCTCAACGACGCCCTTAATCTCTCTGACCCTACGAATCTGATGGACACCAATCCGTTATTTGTGCATCGTTCTCGCTCGAGTGAGGGCAATATTGTGGAGAACTGGCAAACCGATAAAGACTTCACCTTTGATGGCTATTATCTGTCGCAACGCACCGGCGATGCCTCGCGTAGACCTTTTATACTGCGTAATGACCAATTGCTCGCCACGCAAAATGGTATTGACCTCAGCGACACCGTACAGGGTGGCTATGGCTGCGTGTATGTCCTAACAGACGATGGCTCTGGTCTGGGTGAGACCTATTCGACAAGCAATCGGGGACGTTGCTCTTTTTATTACTCGAACTATTACTATACCCGCGGGACTCAAACGACTCCCGGACCACTCACAATTATCTTCTGCTCCGGTGGTATCAGTATGACGGATAATCCGTCGCTTACGCTGAACTTCGCGGACGGGATGCAGCTAAAGGTATGGCTACCTGCGCTCGGCTATCTGTCGTCAGGTTCAAAGATGACGTTCTGGGTGGCAGAGGACGGCTCAACCTATTATGCACATACAGGTAAGGCGCCGGTTTACGACCACCCCTACTGGAATATGGATGCATATTATGCCCTGCGCTGGTTCAGTAGCAACCTTGCTCGGAGTGCCTATGATGCTGGAGGCAAGAGTCCCGCCATAGACGCAGGCTCTAAAGACTTCCTCAATGGCGGCGTTACCAGAACCCAGTATGAGTCCCTGGAAGAAGATAACCTCATTATGCCGGCTGAAAATACTGAGGACAACCCGCCCCCTGAATACCGTGATGACTTTGACAATCAACACTGGGACTGGAATAACCATATTGATGAGGCACTCTCCTGGGAGGACCCGGGTTCCAACACGTATGGCACGAAAGACGACCTCGACATCGGTTATCATTACTGGGGCGCCTGCTACCATAAACTCTACGGGACCGTTCACAGGTTCACCAGAGACCCCAACGAGGCAGAGACAGTTGTCACCCTGCGCCACCCAAAAGAGGCATCAGTGGAAATCAAATACACTGTTGGGGAAGAGGAATTAATATTTCGTCCTGAGATTACATCCCCTGAACACATAGCGGTAGCATCGAGTGAATATAATGGGCAAGAGAAGACAATCGCCTGCTTCCGGACAAACAGGGTTAATGATCAGAGTGATGATGCACATTGCCTTGTTTGCTACAATCGTTTCCGGGGTGGTTCTGGGTCCCAGGGCGTAATTTGTGACTTTTTAGCAATAGGCAGTTACACCGCCCATATCAGCAACCTTTTCATGACCACCGGGAGCGGAGCAAGTGGCAGTATGGAAAAACCCATTTATCTGGCGATAAATGTGCTTTGGGGGACAGTGCCCGCGGACTTGAGAGCGTCTCAAGTCAAAGTATATCGATATGAACCGGGGGACCAAGATGATTGGGTATTGGTGGGGGACCATTTCTTCAACGCCCCTGACCAGTATACCTATTTTAAGGATGTGGCTCTGGCTGCGGATGGAGATGATGTCGTAGTATTCTGGATACGGCGCGAGCTGAGTCAAGAGGACGAATTCTGGGGCTATCGTATCGAAAATGCTGCGTGGGAAAGTACAGCCACAGATTTCTACGAGGTCGAAGAGCCCTTCTTGTCATTCCAAACTGCCACGGATATGATGAATGCCGATTGGGACCCGGATGATTGGATTAATGCCCCTCGCATCACGTGGACGGACTGGGAGGATGGCAAATACAAGACTTGGGCGGCACAGGTGACGTTCCTTGGCGGACAGCCAGATGATATAACACAGCGGAAGCTGATCTCCGATGAAGGCGCAGACAGCGCAAAGAACCCCTCGATTGCGGTGAATCATCCACAGTTCGACCTCGACAACCCCTATGAGGCGTTTGCATCCTTTACGTGCGGCAGATCAATCCTCCGGTCAGACCTTCAATCTTCGGGAGGCAATGATACCTGGACACTTGAAGACTCCCTTGCTTCTGGGCCCGATGTTTACGAAGGCGAGACCTGTGTAACATACCGCGCCTTTGGCACGCCCCTAAATATCTGGGAGCAGGATGATGAGCTCTATACGGATAGGGAGATAATTCCCACGCGTTGGGGTCCCAATCCCAAGGGTGTAAAGCTATGCACCAATCGTCATAACCAGACTGATATCTTTACCACGTATGCCCGGTATTCCGGTTTGGGGAACACCAAGATTATGGTTCAACAACTGGAGCCGTAAGATGAGAAATGTGCTGATGACAATCTGTATTGCCTGGCTGCTCTTTACAGGGCAGCCAGGTGTCCTTTTCGCCGATTACGTGATGATGTGCACCTTCTTCCAGAATCCTGTGGCAAAGGTGTATAAGGTGAGCGACGAGGGGAATATTACATTGAATTATCCTCTGGAGGTAGGGGGAAATCCGAGAAGCCTTCGGTTTGCGCCAAACGGGCGTTGGGGATTGATAGGTAGCCATACGACTTATTATCCACCGACACAAAACACCATTATTCTGGGAGTAGACGAAAATCGTCAGATTTCGGTTTTAGGGACGGCACATTGTGAACACGAATGGCTGGTAGCGATTTCACCCGATTCGCACTATGGGGTATACGGTAACGATTTGAAAACCCTTTGTTTCTGTCAGGGGTCATACACCGTCATCCCAACAAATAATCCAGACCTTGCCGGTTTCCATGCGGATTTTTCCCCTCTTAGTGGTTGCTTGATTGCCCGTCACTCATGGCAAAAAGTTGCAGAATATACCCTCCTTCCAGATGGCAGGACGACATCTACCGGTCTCATAATGGACATCAGCCCCTCATCGGGAAATTCAGACCTGGAGGTGAGTCCCGATGGCAGAACGTGTATTGTCTTGAGCGCTGGGACTACGGGTATTACAGTATTACAAGTTCACCAGCAGGGTGGTTTTTCACTTGTCCAGCAATTTAACCCCCCAAGTCTCAATCCCCAGGAAGTGGACTTTACACCTGATTCAAGATTTGCAATAGTTTCATTCGGTGATACACGTACCAGTGCTGCCGACATGAGGAGTTATAGCATTGGTGCAGATTCCCACCTGACCGAGGTGGACTCTATTATGTTACCCGGTTCTCCTGGAGAAGATATGGCGGTTACGCCAGATGGCAAGTTTGCCATTACGCGGGAATTAAAATGGGGATATTCCTTCTTTTACGTCGTGCGCATTTATGAAGACGGCACACTTGAATATTTGCCTGACAAAGATTACGTATGCACCGGTGATGTCTCCGCCATCGCCTTTGTCCCCCCGTACAAGACCGCCGCTGGCAAATCCTGGACGAGGTATGAGTGAAATCATCCTCACGCAGAGCACGCAAAGCCCGCAGAGATGACATATTAAAATCTGCGTTTATCTGTGTCCATCGGTGGCTAAATATTTAATGTCGGAGCCAGGCGAAACCTGTGTAACATACCGCGCCTTTGGCACATCACTGAATATCTGGGAACAGGATAATAATCTCTATACGGATAGGGAGATAATACCCACGCGCTTGCTTCCCAGGGGTGTAAAACTGTGCACCAATCGCCATAACCAGAAGGATATCTTCACCACTTATGCCAGACTCAGCGGTGAAAACACCAAGATTATGCTTCAACAACTGGAGCCGTAAGATGAAGAGATTAACTGTTACAATCTGCATCGCCTGGCTGCTCCTTATGGGGCAGCCGGGTATCCTTTTCGCCGATTACGTGATGATGTGCACCTTCTTCCAGAATCCGGTTGCAAGGATATACAAAGTAAGCGATGAGGGGGATATTACACTGGATTATCCACTGGAGGTGGGAGGAAATCCGAGAAGCCTTCGGTTTGCGCCAAACGGACATTGGGGATTGATAGGTAGCCATACAACTACTTATCCACCAACGCAGAATACTATTGTTCTGGGAGTAGATGAAACACGCCAGATTTCGGTTCTGGGGGCAGCACATTGTGAATACGAATGGCTTGTAGCGATTTCGCCAGATTCGCACTACGGGGTGTATGGCGCCGATTTGAAAACACTCCGTTTCTCCCAGGGGTCATATACCGTAATCCCTACAAATAATCCTGTGATGGCTGGTTTTGAAGCCGCCTTTTCACAACTTAATAATAATTTCATAGTCGAAAATGGGTATAAACAAGTTTATGAATGTACGTTGTTGCCAGACGGAAGGACTACTACTACAGGAGTTATTGTGGACATTAGTCCTTCAACTGGATGGCAAGATATCGAGGTCAGCCCCGACGGCAGAACGTGTATTGTTTTGAGCATAGGGAAATATGAATTTACTGTGTTACAAGTGCACCGGCAGGGAGGTTTTTCTCTGCTGCAACAATTTGAATCTCCAAGTCTCAATGCCCAGGAAGTAGACTTCACACCCGATTCAAAGTTTGCCATAGTTTCATTCATTGATGGCTCTGGTAAAGCCGATATGAGGAGTTACAGCATCGGGTTAGATTCCCGCCTGACCGAGGTAGATGCCATAAATTTACCCGATCACCCCGGCGAAGATATGGCAGTTACGCCGGATGGCAAGTTTGCCATCACTCGCGGACTCATAATGAGCAAATCCTATTTTAAGGTTGTGCGCATATATGAAGATGGCACCCTGGAGTATCTCCCAGATAGGGATTACGAATGTTACGGAAGTGTCTCCGCCATAGCCTTTGTCCCCCCGTACAAGACCGCCGTCGGCAAATCCTGGACGATGTATAAGTGAAATCATCCTCAAGCAGAGCACGCAAAGCCCGCAGAGATGATATATTAAAATCTGCGTTTGTCTGAGGGCTGAATGCTACATTGAGGGGTCTGGTTGCTAAAATTTCTCGCGGAAGAGGGGATAGAAAATTCGTTTGATTTTCTTTTTGACCGCTGCCTTCAGGGGATATGTTTCGGGTTCGAGGGAGCGGAGTCTGGCACGTAGGGTTTCGAGTTCGGCGTTTTGTGCGGCGAGATTCCTCTGCGCGTGGGTGATTTCGCACTCTGCCTTGACGAGGTCTACCGCCAGCGCCTCGAGTTCTTCGGGATGCTCGCGCAGGTAGGTGTCGTGGCTCAATGCCCTGATGCGCTCTCGCGAGATTATGCGCAGCCCCGTCAGATGATAAAGCATATTGTAAAAGAGGAGTTCCTTTTCATCGGGCTGCTGCGGGGGCAATGGTTTTTCCGCCAGCTTTGAGTATTTATAGATATAGAGTCCGAATGTCTCGGTGAAAAATGGTGGTGGGAGCTTCATAAGGAGGTCGAAAGTCTTTTGCCGGTCTTCTTCACTCTCGAATGGATTATTCACCAGGATTTCGTATTGGACAAGATCAAAGTCGTATTTATGGAGTAGATGCGCCATAGCAATAGTTTCTTTGGGGCAATAGGGACGGTCGAAGATTTCTGTGTTTATATATTCACTGCCTGACTGAATGCCCATCCCTGTGCGAGTCATTCCCGCCTTTACCATCCAATCGAGCATATCGGCATCGGTGGTTAGTGGATGCACATAGCCGGTGAAAGTGATGCCGAGCGGTTCGTAAAACTGTGTGCGGAATTTTCCGGCGAATTCGCGTATCCACTCCTTATTTATGATGAAAATCTCATCGTGGAAAATCATATGGCGTATCCCGAAGCGTTCAATGCGGTCGCGGACTTCTGCCATTACATTATCCACGCTACGGCGGCGGAAACTCGCGTAGCCGTGTTCCCTTAAGATGCTGTGGATGCAGTAACTACAACGATATGGACAGCCACGTTCTGTGAATATATAGATGTGTGCGTTGAGAAAATCGCCGGGGTGACTCATCTTATCACTTATGGCATCATCCTCAATGAGGATTTCGTTCTCGCCGTAGAGTGGAAATGGGAGGCGGTCTAAATCGGTGATGGGCGGGCGTTCGGGGTTCCTGGTAATCTCGCCCTTTTTGTCGCGGAACCACAGTCCCGGGATTTTAAGATAGCGGCGGTCTTTGTATTCATCCCAGTGTTCGAGCAGTTCTACCGTGGCGTCTTCTCCCTCACCGGTGCATACGATGTCGGCGGT
>CAZGKP010000223.1:0-6715 GCA_964526215.1 uncultured Candidatus Sumerlaeota bacterium | reverse complement strand
ACCTATGTTGCCAAGGGCACTTGCAATGCCTTGTTCATATCCAATCTTTTTATGAATCGCTAACGCCTCTTTGAGATACTTTAATGCCTCATCGGGCTTGCCCGAGTCTCTGTATATAAGACCTATGTTGCCAAGTTGATTTGCAATACCCTGTTCATATCCAATCTTTTTATGAATCACTAGCGCTTCTTTGAGATACTTTAATGCCTCATCAGGCTTGCCTAAACCTCTGTATATAAGACCTATATTGCCAAGGGCACTTGCAATGCCCTGTTCAAATCCAATCTTTTTACCAATCTCTAATGCCTTTTTGTGATATCTTAATGCCTCATCAGACCTGCCTAAAACTTGACATATAAGACCTATGTTGCCAAGGGCAGCTGATTTTCCTCTTAATCTCTCATCTTTATCTTCTACTCTTTTAGATATGTTCAATGACTGTCTATAATGCTTTTCAGCATCGCTTAGTTTAGATAATGCATAATAGCAGTTGCCTATAAGGGTATTAGCGGCAACCCTGTTTGATTCTGTAGCATTTGGATGAGATAGACACTTGTTAAATTCCTTAATAGCTTCTCTAAGCTTAGATTCTTTTTGATACCTTTGTCCCCTGTTAAAGAAATGTTTTAATAAGGGATTTTCCCCGAGACCATCTATATAAGGTATTGGAAGCCTCCTGCTACGCAATTCCTGTCTTTCCAGCAACCGGTGATAAAATTTGTCGGTTTTAATTTCTTCTTCTTCTCCCTTCTTTTCCTGTATTACCCTATACACACCGCAGGTGCAAAAAAGTAGACACACAATCCACACCACTGTTTTTGCTTTCCTTGTTATCTTGGATGCTATGGATAAATATGTTCCAAGAAGCAGTGGCCCCGCTATTAAGATAATGTTTATCAATAGGCTCATTCTTGTTTACCTGCTTTGTTACCGTTTTCTCTTAAAGGAGTGAGGTGAAGGTGCGTATAATTGTTTATTTTTCTGTTGCCATCATCTCCGCATCGCATCTGCCAGGATGAGTTCGAGTTCGCCTCGATGCGCGGCGGGATTTAGATAGCACTCCACAATCTGTTCATTCGAGAGGGCATTTACGCGCTCGTTCATTATGCGGAGCACTGTTGTATTTATGTCCACCGCCTTTTCTACCGGCATCCTTTCGGGATTTATGTCTATACCGAAATACTCCCTGTAGCCCATAATTTTCAGTGCGAAGAGAAGTGCTTCTGCCTGTTGCCATTCAACCACGCCGACATTCAAGTCCTGGTCGTAATTGCCAAGTGGTTGGCTGTTCCAGTGCGTATGGGCGAGGCGTCCCTCGAGTCCCACAAGGCTATATGCCGCTGCGGCGTCTTCGAAGCCCATACGGACGTGCCCAATCTCGGGGTTAAGGCCAAAGAGGCAATGTCCCGCATCGAGGAGTTTGCGATTCCGGGGACTCTTCAGGCGTCTTTCGATGCGCTGTCCGGCGAGGATACCTTCGGCGGTTGTGCGATAAATATTGTTAGGAGCAGGTTCATAAGGTTTCGGCTCGAGTGCAACGCGCACGCCCGGCACCTCGTCCATCGCATCCGCCATCGAGCCCTCAAACCAATCCCACATATAGGGAAATATAGTGCCGAGCGAATAAAGATAGCCATCCATCCCGGGCCAGGAGATTGCGCAATTTGCGCCAGCCTCGCGCACGAGTTTCAAACCCTCGATGGCAATCTTTATCGCCTTTTTGCGAACTTTAGGGTCGGGATTTGAAAGGCTCCCGAACTCAAATTCCTTATCGAAAAAGTGTGAAAATGGGACAGTGACGAGGCGTATGTCCGCTTCTTTCTCCAGTTGCTTATATAGGTGCAGGTTTTCAAAATTGACCTCGGCGGGGTAATGCGCCTCGATGCCGGTTACGCCATATTTAGCAAGCCCCGCAGCCATCTCGATGCGTTCGGCGACAGATGCCTCCGGGACATAGCGGTCGTGGAAGCGTCCGCCACCCGGCGTAAAATACCAGATGCCCACCGAGAACTTTAATTCCAGCGAAAATGAATTCAGGTGTTTAATGAGTTGTTCGGGCGAGCGTTTTTGCTTTTGATACCTGAGGTCGCGCAGACGATAAGTCATAATACCCCCCTTTTTATTTTTCCCCGGCTGCTTATATAAGATAAGGAAATTAAGCCAGTAAGCCCGGCGGGTCAAGATGAACTTTTGCCTGCAATAAAACCCGGCAGGTTTGTATCAACATACAGGCATGAATTCGTGCCATTCACCGACAACATAAATCCGCGAATGACGCTAATGTCCTCTAATGGGGATTTGGTAAAATACTCAGAACAAAGAGCAAAAAGTGAGCTAGGCAGAGTGAAATAGGTTTGACTTTAGAACCACTTTTGGCGCAAGTAAACAATAATTGTGAGAAAAAAGGGAGGGAGTCATTATGGGAGGCATTCAATATATCGTTGATGAGAACAGTAATAGAACAGCGGTGGTCATTCCACTCAAAGGACAGGAAAGAGCAATCGAGGAGTTTCTTGAAGACCTTTACGGGCATGGGAAAATCCAGGAACGCAATGGCGAAGACACTATCAGTCGAGAGGAATTGCTGAAGGGGCTAAAGGATGACGGACTCTTATGAGCTGATTTTGGTCAAGTCATTCGACCGCGATTTGCGTTCCATTCAGCGCGAGATGGTTCCGGTGATTGTGGAAAAGGTTCTTCGATTGGAAGAAAGTCCCCGTCCGCCTCAGTCAAAGAAACTCCGAGGCACAAAAGATGAGTATCGCATTCGGGTAGGAGATTATCGAGTCTTTTATACCATTGACGACAAGAACCGGCTCGTGACCGTGTATCACGTTGCTCATCGGCGCGAGGCTTATCGAGGACGCTCGTAACAAAGCGTATACGCAAGTGTAGATAGGAGCCGGATTATGACATTACCCGATGTCTCAATGGTGGTCGTGAGGTAAATCTGAATGATCTATCTCGCTTTCCGCGCAAGAAAAAATGATTTCTTCGTGAGGAATTCAGGAAGGCAGGAAAATAAAAACTACCCAAGTTCTATAGCTTTTTCATATAGTCCTACTCATTCGCTAATCCGCCTGAGGCAAACGCTAATAGACCTCGATGTCTGAAAATAACTAAATCCAATTCGTGGCTGATTTAGAAAGGGTCTAAGATAAAATACTTGAATTTTTCATCAGGATTCCGGAATATACTTATTGTTTTTAACATCAGCCTCTAATTGGCATAGAGATTTTGCATACGAAGAAAAATATTCAAAGGATAAAGATTAGTTTATTAACTTTTCCCTTTGGCAAACCGCCGCCGAAACCGGGGTAGTTCTACTCTACCTCATTGATAAGGCGTTCAAGGAAGATCGATGATCTTGTATAGTAACTTCACCTTGAAAAAGGATTGAGGAATGAGGAAAATATTCCCGTGGTTCTACAGGCCATCCAACGGCGACTTCAAAATTATGTGGAATGAGGGCCTGATAGTCTTAGATACCAATGTCCTCCTCAACTTGTATCGTTATTCTAAGCCGACTGTAGGTGACCTTTTCAGAATGCTTGAAGAATTGAAAGATCGGCTTTGGTTGCCCCATCAGGTAGCTTATGAATTCAGCCGACGGAGACTCGATGTGATTCTTGGGATGGTAATTAACTATGAGAATCTGCATCTTCAGTTGGAGAAAAAAGAGAAAGAATTCTATCGAAGCTTTGATGCCTCGGGTCTTAAGAAGCAAGTTCAGCAAAAAAGGGATGAGTTCAATGCTCTACTCGAGAAAGACACTATCCTTGAAAGAATAGAGCGCACCATACCCGTGAGTCATATTGGGCAAAGGTATTCAAAGGAGGATTTGGAAAATCTATACAAAGAAGCCCAAAAGCGGTTCGAAGCAGAAATCCCTCCAGGATTTGGAGATTGGAAAGGTCAAAAGAAAAAGAAAGAGCCGGATTGTTATAGCGATTATATACTTTGGAGGCAAATATTGGACCATGCCCAAAAAGTCGAGAAACACGTGATCTTTGTTACAGAAGATAACACGAAAGGGGATTGGTTCTATGTCGTTAAAGGTAGAACTATCGGGCCGCATCCAAAACTCCGTGAGGAATTCCATATAGAAGTGGAAAAAAATCAGTTCTACATTTATCGAATGGAAAAATTCCTAGATGAGGCATCAGAGTATCTCCAAATCAAAACGTCCGAGCAAGCGAAGGCAGAAGTGCATAAAACGGCCAAGCAGGTTTACCTCAAAACGCCTTTTGAGACGTTGACACGGCAATTTAACATGTTCGCGCATGCGCTATCAATGCCAATGCCTAGATTTGATAAATTGAAGTGGAACATGCTCGCGAATGCACTATCAATGCCAATGCCTGGAATTGATAAATTGAAGACGTCGTGGGAAGATATTGGCAAGAGCTTGGCAAAGTTTGGGAAAGTCGCTGATAGTCTTAAGGACGTAAATGTAGATATCGCGGATTTGGCCAATCTATATCCCGCATTAACAATTGCTAAGTCAATAAAGTTGGGCGAAATGACATATCCTCAACACCGGGACAAACTTAAATCTGGACTAGAAGATCACCACCCTGTTATCGGCGATTTATCTCCTAATCACGATCCCGAGGCTACCGAACCCAATGATAACGAGATGGATATAGACGTGTCGAAAGAAAATAAAGAGAAAAATGATGATGAAGCGAAATAAGAACGGTGGAATGCTCTGCGAACGGCACCGTCCTATGGCATTTACGAACATCATACAAAATTGGACAAACTGAGTCGTCTTCAGGAGTAAACCGCTGCCCAAATCGGCGTCATTCCTCCTTCTATCCTCTACAACACCTTCAAGGGGGAATTATAATAAAAACTTTCATATCGGGCAATTCCCGCCTAATTCTTGATCGGATTTCTGACGGGCAGAGTTACGATGCAATCCTGGAGGAGTTTCCCTATCTGACCTTCTTTGACATCGCCGACGCCGCCTCTGAAGCCTTAAACCTTACAGATGAATCACCCGACTTCCCCACAGCACACCGTCGCGTTCTTGAGCTCATCGCGCAGGGTTATGGCTACGACGCTATCCGAGATAAGGAAGACATTGAGGCGTTTGATATCCAGAAAGCAGCTTTTGATACTCTTGAACTTGTTCGCCGTTTGAAACGTCCTAAGGTTAAGGGTTCAAGGGGTTCAAAACGTAGCCATAGACGCTCGGGCAGGGGAAAAGGGATCTGGAAACAGCGCCGCAATGCCCGCTCTGGGTAGAAGTAGACGATTGAAGAAGATGACGAGCTCAAACGCCCCTACAGTGTCGGAAAAAGTGCGCGCTCCATTGCCTGAACTCTTCAGCGCTTTCAGGTTGCCGTCCTCTCCCGGCTTCTCTGCAGTCAAAAGGTTTGGGGGGATGCAAACACCGTGAGGTTTACTTTTACGCCCAAGGGGTGGCGGGCTGTGCTGTGGGCTTATTGAAGGGCGGCGTTGAGTTTTCCTTCAGGGGGCGAAGGACAGCTTTCATATTTTCCTTTGTGGTGCGGTTCGCTGCAACTTTGAGTTCAAAAAGAATGTTTTTCTCTTATGAGGAATCCAGGAAGATAGGAATAAAAGAATCTCTTGGTTTTTTGGATTCCTTATATGTTCTTCATGATTTCAACGGGATGAGAGGATTGGGACAAGGGCTCGTTATGCCGTCTTTTTTTTCTGGACAACCACTTTGTAAGATATTAAGTAGCTTAATACATAATCGCGATGGTGGATAATTTTCGCCCTTCTGGTAATTTGAGTGATTGCTATGTTGAATCAAAGCGTCCTTGTCCTAAATAAGAACTGGTTCGCCATTCACGTTTGCACTGTGCGGCGCGCCTTCAGCCTCCTGTATCAGGATATGGCGCGCGTCGTGACAGAAGAATATGGGGTGCACGACTTTGAATCGTAGCGAGACCTGTCGCAGTTTGCCGAACATAATGTGATTCATACGCCGAACTTTCAACTGATGGTGCCGGAAGTGATTATGCTGCAGCGCTACGGTAAGATTCCCAAACACTATGTGAAGTTTAACCGCCGCAATATTTGTCATCACGACAATTTTACCTGTCAGTATTGCGGGAAGAGTTTCCCCAGAGAAGAGCTCACCATTGACCATGTTGCGCCGCGTAGCCGCGGTGGGGCATCAACGTGTACAAATGTCGTTCTTGCTCCCGCTGCAATACCAGAAAAGGCAACCATCTCCTTTCCGAATACGGGATTGAGCTCATCCGCCAGCCAAAAGAGCCGCACTGGAGTTCCGTGATGCGCCGTTCAATGTCAGATCGGGACCACTTACTGTAGCGCAAATTCATCGACGTCGCCTACCGGAATGTCCCTCTGGAAAAATAATAGTCATCAGTCATTACCGATTGCCTTGCAATCAGACGTCATCAGTGTTGCCTTTAATCTTGCTCGTAATCCTAATCGTAACCCAAATCCCGGGATAACTCACAGATATGTATAAAACATCTCACATAGTAGCGGTTTTATATGAGGTTTTGTCAACATAAGCGGGAGTTATCGCTGGATTCAAATTACACTTATGAGTACGAGTATGCGTTCGCGTTCAGTCCCTTAAGGGGCTCAGGCGGACAGTATCCGACTTTTGCTTCGCAAAAGCTCATATTTCAAAATCTGCTGCGCCTGATAGGAAAGGACGTGGAGATTTGAAGGTTGCTCTTGTTCACGATTGGCTCAACGGGAT
>CAZGKP010000222.1:0-6741 GCA_964526215.1 uncultured Candidatus Sumerlaeota bacterium | reverse complement strand
AACCCGTGCTGCCTTCGCTCGGCGTAAAGGCAAAGCGAGAAAATAAATCCGAGGAAATAGGCTGCTACCCCAAGGTCGGTAAAAGACCAGCAAGCCACAATCGCCACCGCCGGGATTGATGCAAAGGAAAACACTGCAAGTAGCGCTATCGAATTCGGTGAGGGGGATTTTTTATCTACCGCCGCATCTTTGTGCCAGAAATAGAGCACGAAATCCCGCACCAGAAAGATACACAAGAACCAGAAAGCGAGGTGAAGCAATTTGGCTAAGAGGTCACCCGAAAGGAGCATCCCATATAAAAAGAGCAACTCGATGAGAAATGGCGAATTGGATAGAGCAGAAAGCGGCAGATGATGAATTCGGTGGAGTTTGATATATTCCTGAGGTGCGGCGAGGTGATAGCGCAGCCCATCGCTCTGTATGGGAGGCGTTAAAGTATATGCTAAACAAACCAACCCTAATATCAATAAAAAGAAGCAGATAGCACCGGCAAATACATCGCGCTTTGAGATAATGTTAGTCCTTACCGCTTTTCTTCGTTTGCGAAGCCAATCATAGCAGGCTGCAATGAAAAGTATCGTTGTTAAAATCCAGAAGACCCAACGATAAAGGAGTCCGGCGATTCCCAGAAAAAATGTGATGCTGCCGAGGATAAAAAATCCCAGCAAGCATTCGAGTGCCCCCAAATGCCACTCCGGTCGCACACTTACCTTGAGTAATCGGAAGACATTTCGTCCCAGTGTAAAAGCCGTAAACAGTAAAATCAGAACGCAAAGTACAGGGGGGATGTTATGGGCGAGGTAGATACCTTTTCCCTTCAATTGCTCAAAGAAACCAGTGAAGTGTTCGGCAAGCCTGAGCGGGAAGAAATAAAAATATCCCGAGAGAAACAATGCCGCCCAGAAAAGAATTACCAGAGACAGAATTATTCTTTCTCTTTTCACCCCAAAAAAGCACCAATAGAAATTATGAAAAAGGCACCACTAACCTGAGCAATCTCAATCTACCGAGAGACGGTATCGTGTCAAGGAGCATCAGGGAAGAGAGATGAACAAATATCAGTCTATGACGCCTATGTAAAAAGTCATACTTTACGTAACCACGAATTACACGAATTATGGAACATTGCCTGTGGTGAATTGATTTTATTAAAGTTAAAAATCAGGTTTATGCGGCACAGGGAATGTGTTCCATTTGTAAATCCTGTTTAATTTACTTTTTACCGATGCATCAGTCTATTTCATCTGAACATTCCAGGATGTGGAAAAAAATTGTAAATTGTTGTTTTTTGCATTGACACGGTGTGGAAAGTAATTTAGAAGGAAATATATACCGCTTGAGAAAAAGCCAAAGTATGGCTAATTTACGTTCTTTCTTATTTTTTCCGAGTCATAAGATATGTTGAAGTCACAGTTGAAGCTGACAAGTAAAGGCAGTTTTAAGTTCTTATTTCCTGTGATAGAGGTAGTGAATTATGTTGTTGAAGAAAGTGGAATTGACCGGATTTAAGTCTTTCGCTACAAAGACCACCGTAAAATTCCTGCCTGGTATTACCATAATCGTCGGTCCGAATGGGTGCGGCAAGTCGAACATCTTCGATGCGGTTCGCTGGGTGCTGGGCGAGCAGAGCGCAAAATCCCTGCGCGGCAATCGTATGAATGATGTGATATTTGCCGGCAGCGCTTCTTTCAAGGCACTTTCCTATTCCCAGGTTTCCCTCATCGTAAATAATCAGGACCGCAAAATCCCGCTTGATTTCTCCGAGATTTCCGTAATACGGCGCCTTTTCCGAAGCGGCGAGAGTGAATATCTCTTGAACAGAGTCCCCTGTCGCCTGAAGGACATTGTTGAACTCTTTATGGACACCGGCATCGGCACCGAGGCGTATTCGGTGATAGAGCAGGGACGTGTGGAACGGGTGATCAACGCAAAGCCTCGCGAGCGCAGGTATATATTTGACGAGGCGGCGGGAATATCGAAATACAAGGCGCGAAAAGAGGAGGCGCTTCGAAAACTTGTGCGCACCGAAGAGGACCTCTTGCGCATTGGCGACATAATTGAAGAAGTTCGCCACAGGGCAAATTCCCTCAAGCGTCAGGCATCCAAAGCAGCACGATATAAAAGACTTATCAGTGAGCAGCACGACCTCGAAAAATGCCTCCTTATTTTGCGACATCAGTTCCTCGCTGAGCGTTCCGCAGGTATTGAGGATGAATATGCCCGAATCTCCGACCGCCACGCCGAACTCTCCGCACAGATAGCTTCTCTCAACGCAAAAAATGAGGAGGAACGCACACATTCCGAGGAACTATCCGGGGATCTCTCCGAGGCGCAATCCCTCTTATTTACACGTAATTCGGAGATTGAGAAAAGCGAACACCATATATCACTTCTCAAGGAACGCATCTCAAATGCAGACGAGGCGAGCGCTAAAATCAAAAAGGAATTGGAGCAGGAAAGTGCAAACGCCATCGAGATTGAAGCCACTCTCAAAAACCTCGATGCGGAATACAAAACGTCCGAGGATGCCCTCGCCCTTATTGAAAAGGAATATGAGGAAAAGAAATCCCGATTCGATTCTTTGAAGAAATCTCACGATGAGAAACTTAAAGCGCTGGAGTCCGAGCGCACCGAAGCCTCCGAATGTCTCTCTGAAAAATCGCGCCTATCGAATGAGGCTCGCTATTGTGAGGCAATGCGTGATAGGCTTGAATCCGAGCTCGAGGAGCAAGAGTCGCTCATAGAGGCAGAGCGGGGTGCAGTATCGGAATTAAAGACTCGCCTCGAAAAACAGGAGGGGAAACTCGCCGCATCGGATTTGGAGATCAATAAACTGAAGGAGAAATATCGTAGCGAGACCGAATCTCTGCAATCTGCCGAGGTTAAGCTCGGCGCCTTGCGTGCCGAAAACGAAAAAGTTGTTATCCAATTGCGCCAGGCGGAATCCCGACTCGGTGCCCTCCTGGAACTGAAGCAGAACTTCGAGGGGTTTGAGAAAGGCGTGAAAGCCGTAATGAAAGCGGCAAAAAATGGAGACGTGAAAGGCATCAGCGGCATAACGGCAGCCTGCATCACGCTCCCGGAGAAATATGAACAGGCAATTGAATCCGCACTCGGTCCGGCACTCCAGAGCATCATCACCACCCAACTCGATGAGGCGGAAAGGGCGATTTCTTATCTCAAGCATAAACAGGCGGGACAGGCAGATTTCCTCCCCAGGGACATCGCTCACCTTGAAGATACCAATGGTCATCTAAAAGCGATACTTTCACAGGAAGGCGTCCTGGGACTTGCCCGCAAGTTTGTCAGGGCAGATGGCGAACATAAACCGCTTGTGGATGCGCTCCTTGGCGACACGGTTGTGGTTGACACGCTTTCGACAGCCCTACACCTGTTGCGCAACGGGAATCGTGCACGCTACGTCTCTCTAAACGGGGAGCGGGTTGAATTGAATGGCATAGTCTCCGGTGGTTCGATGCGCAAATCCGGCATCTTCTCCCGGAGACGCGAAGAACATACACTTGAGCAGAAAATCGCCTCACTAAAAAAGGTGTGTAAGCAACTGGAGGATAAAATCGCTAACGCACTTAAAGAAATGGAATCTTGCCGGACAAAAATCAAAACACTCGCCGAAGAGCTCCACAAGAAAGAACTCGGGCGGGCATCACTCGCAAAAGATGTTGAATCCACAAGGCGAGAATATGATGCAAAGGTTGCCGCACTCCAGACTTCTGAACAAAAAATCTCCTCGCAAAAAAATGAACTTGCAAAACTCCAGGATACCATCTGTACCAATACCGAAGGCATCCGTAATCTAACACACAAAATCGGAGAACTTGATGCCAGCATTGAAAAACGCCTCGCCGCACTTAATGCCGACAATGCCGCTGTGGCGGAACTTGACGAGACCGTTTCCCGGCTCATTGTCGAGCAGACCAGACAGCGCGAACGAAATAACGCATTGCGTGAACGCCTCGAAATTGCCCATCGCAGTCTCGAGGTATCCCATAACACCATTTGTAAAAAAGAAGAGGAACTAAAAAGCCTCGCCGCAAAGAAATCCGAACTTGCCGAATCCGAAAAACTTACACGCAAAACCCTCCAGGAACTGGTTCGGGAAAAACAGGAGATTGAAAAACAGATTACGTATCGCACACAGGAACGCGAGACACTTCTCATCGAGCTTAAGAAACTCGCCCAGGAGTTGATGGCACTCCAGCGCGACTATAATGAAGTCCAGAACACGATGCACGAGCTCGACTTAAAACGCACCCAGATTTCGGCACAAAGCGATAGCATAAGTCAGCAGGCACAGGAAAAGTTCAATAAGGATATTGGGGAAATTCAGAAAGAGGTGGGCAAGGTTTCCGACGACCGTGATGAACTCATCCGGCAGCTGGCGGACATAAAGGAGAAAACTGACCGCATCGGTCCCATAAACGCCGCCGCTATTGGTGAATACCAGGAGGCTTACGAGCGTTATGAATTCCTCACGGCGCAGCAAAAAGACCTGACCGAAGCAAAAGCGTCACTCCAGAAAACCATTGGGCATATAGACGAAACCACCACTCGCCTTTTCAGTGAGGCGTTTGAGAAAATCCGGAGAAATTTCATCGAGACCTTTCGCACACTCTTTAACGGTGGACGTGCAGACCTCATAATTGTCCGGGATGAGGAAAACAAAGAGCGTGAGCCGGGGATAGAAATAGTAGCCCAGCCTCCGGGCAAGAAACTCCAGAACATATCACTCTTATCCGGTGGTGAAAAATCACTTACCGCTATTGCACTCCTCTTCGGGATATTTATGTATAAACCGAGTCCCTTCTGCCTGCTTGACGAAATTGATGCACAACTCGACGATGTGAACGTGGAACGGTTCAAGGAACTTATCCGCCGCTTCACCGGCACTACACAGTTCATTATCGCCACACATAATAAAAACACTATGACTCTGGCAGATTCAATCTACGGCGTAACTATGGAGGAACCGGGTGTGTCGAAATTGGTCTCGGTAAAACTTGAAAACATACAAGAAAGTAGACTTGTGGGTTGAAAAATGGTGATTGACGTCCCGGTGAGAATCCCGTAATCTTACGGGTCAACATAATGCCGCAGGGTAGTAATTTTCTAAAATCCTCGGCTAAAAAATTGTAAGGGAGGGAGACAGATGAAAATCAGAACCTTAATCCTGGGGACGGGCACACTGCTACTGGCATTCCTTTTTGCTTCGTGCAGCCAGAGTCCCGAGCAAAATCCCGTAATTCAGGAGAAGTTCCAGAAACTGGCAGACCTCGCCCAGGAGGTTGACCAGCTAAAGGGAAAGTTCAAGGACATAGAAAATGACATTGACACCATCACCCAGGACCTGACGACCCTGAAGCAGATTCCAAGGGGCACCGAGGGCGCCTCATCGAAGGATGTGGAAGCCCTCAGATCCCAAATGAAGCAATTGCAGGGCGAGGTGAGCAAATTACAGAGTGAACTGGCTCGACGAAAAAAGGCATCCATTGCACAGGACACATCCCGGCCCAAGACGTCATCACAGGTGCAGAAAAAATCTCCTGTTGAAAAGAAAACTCCTACACCTCCACCAAAGAAGCGGGGCGAATACTACACAGTCAAGAGCGGTGACACGTGGAAATCTATCGCAGCAAAATTTAAGACAACGCCGGATGCAATCCGTGCGGAAAATCGCCTCCCCAAAGACGCCAAGCCGGTTGCAGGAACGAAACTGTATATAATCCCCGGAAAATGAATGCCCGCTTTTGCTTTAGTCAGGATATCCCATAGTCCACGACGAACAACTGGCAACTGACGATAGCCCAAAGATTCTTTTGCTCAAGGGAGGTATGGAAAGGTGTCTCCCAGAACCCCAAAGGGCAAATTTTCCGTAGAGAAGCTGATTAGAGAATACGGTCAGACATTTTCTTCTTCCCTCGGGATTGATTTGAAGAGTGGCAAAGAGAAAGAGATATTTAAGTGGTTTCTCGCCTCCTTACTATTTGGTAAAAGAATCTCCGCTGCTCTCGCCTCTCGGACATATCTGGAATTCAAATCGAGGGACGTGCTCACTCCCGACAGGATTCTGGCAACCGGCTGGGATGGTCTGGTAGACATCCTCGATGCCGGAGGCTACGTGCGCTACGACTTCTCCACTGCCACAAGGCTCCTCACTTTAATGAAAGAGCTGATGGAAAAATATGGCACACTTTCCGAATTGCACCGACAGGCTAAAGATGCGCGCGACCTGGAAAAAAGGCTGATGGAATTCAAGGGAATTGGACCGGTCACCACCAACATCTTCCTGCGGGAATTGAGGACCGTCTGGAAAAAGGCGGACCCAAAACCGCTTGACTTCATAAAAAAGGTGGCACAAAAATTAGGGATAGATTTGAACCGGATGAAAAGGAAAACACAAAAATTTATCAAGTTGGAAGTCGCACTCATCAGATTCAGTAAAACCAAGGAGGTAAAAAAATGAAGGTCACTCTTATTTACGACAATGAGGTTTACAAAAAGGGACTAAAAGCCGATTGGGGATTTGCCTGCCTTGTCGAGATTGAGAACACCCCACGAATCTTGTTCGACACCGGTGCCAGTGGCAAAATCCTGCTCGGTAATATGGAGAAACTGGGCATTTCGCCCACCTCTATTGACGAGGTATTTATCTCGCACGCACACTGGGACCATGCAGGCGGACTCTCGGCTTTCCTCAAGAAAAATAAAGATGTTACAGTTTAT
>CAZGKP010000221.1:0-6749 GCA_964526215.1 uncultured Candidatus Sumerlaeota bacterium | reverse complement strand
AAATTCCCAGAGTCCAACCGGTTCATCTCCGAAGAGTGTGCGCGTGGCAACGAGATTATTGAGCACTTCGTGGAGTCGTTCAAGTGCCTTTATGTCGCGGCGGAAGATGTTAAAATCCACCATATCGGGATGCGGGGACAAAAGTTGCTCCATCATTCCGAGTGCATTCATCGCATCCTTCAAGTGATTGGAGAAAAACGCGAATGTGTGATGAGAATAGAGAGGAGCAGCGAGTTCCGCCAGACGCTCAAGCACCCGTAGCATCTTCTTTTCATCATCAAGACGGATGCGGAGTTCGGCGAGCATCTCGTCCGCAGATTCGCCGCCCTCTTCATCGGGGACGATCTCGCCTCTCTCTATTCGGGAGATGTCTCTGGTGAGGGATTCTATGTGGGAGCACAGGGCTCTAATCCACTCATCCATCCCCTCATTCACACGCAGATACTTAACAAGATAAAGCATAGCATCCACATCGGGGCGCTCTTTTTCCCCGACAAGATAAATCGGTGAATAATAAGGGTTATTCAGGAAGCGCATAAGATGCGGACGGTCGAAATTGTATTCAACTAACGAAACAAAGAGTTCGACTGCCCTCACAATTGGAACCTGTGCAAGTGCCATCCCCAGCGAGAGGTTGAAGGGGATTCCATAAGCACCGAAGACCTCAGATACAAGCTGCCCGTATTGTTCCAGAGATGGGAAACAGACACATATATCGTTCAGTGAAACGTCCTTTTCCGCATCAGCCGCAAGCCTCTTTATATAGCGAGCGATGAACTCAACCTCCCGGAGGCGGTCCGGCAGGGTGTAAATGCTCATAAAACCACAGATGTCGGACAAAGTCTCACCCTTAATATCTTCGGTGTAGAGGCGGGCAAGAAACTCCTTTTTCGCTGACGGTGGTGAATTATCCTCCACCCGGTGGACGGACGCAGCCGATGCGACAAGGGCATTAAACGAATCTTCGAGGTGCGCAAACAAGGGAGCTCGTCCAGATTCGTACTCGACCAAAACATAAGTGTGCGACACAATCTTGCCGAGCCGATGCAGCATCTCCAGAAACAGCTCGGAAAAAAAATCAAAACCGTCGAAGATGAGAAGATTCAATCGGGAAAAAAGGGTATTCAGAGCTGGGCGCGAGATATTATTCACTGCCAGACGCATAGCATCGGCTGTGTCAATTATGCCTCGTTTGTTGAGGAATTTTTCATACACCTCAAAAAGGGATTGGATAAGAGGAGGAGGTGTCTGTGAGGCAAAGGTCTTTCGGAGATATGCCGAATCAATTGATGCGGTTTTGAGTTCTAAGATAAGTTGTGCAGCTGCACTGATAAGATTCGGAAGCGGCTCACCGCCCTCGGAAAACAACCGATGGAATTTATCCGATTCACGCAATGTAAGAATGCGTATAAGGCGCGCCGATTCCTCGGCAGAGATGGTGGACTTTAGGGCGGCGCGGGGTGGAAGGAATTCCCGCATAAATGCGTTGAGGTGGTAAATATGAGGCTCCTGCCAGTTGCGGGGCGCAGTGACAAGAAGTCTCCGTTTGAGTTCCAACGCAAAGCGGTGCGTGGGCACCACTATCGCAAAAGTCCCGACATCGCCCCGCATAAAGCGTTCTGTGCATTCAGCAAAAAGTGCCTCCGCCTTCTGACGAACCCCGGGACCATAGTATAAACGAAAACCCTTTGGCATTTGAGCCACTCGCCTTACAGGGGAAAGAAACAGTTATGACTACGATTATGATTATGACTACGATTATGATTACGATTACGATTATGGTTACGACTGTAATTATGAGTATGGTAAGGGAGTGGGTAACGGAAACATATACATCTGCCGGTGTGGGTTGAGCGCCCCTTCTTCTTTTTAAGGCATAAATCTTCGCTAGAGATGGATGGCGTTCCTCCCGCTATTCAGGTAACTTTCCAGGGGGATCTTGAGGCTTCAGCCTATGAGTTTTGGAGATTTTGTTTCTCGTAAAAGTTCTTCATCCTGCGCAGGGACTTGGGTCGGTAATCGTTTGCATGTCCTGCGCTGCCGAATGCCAGAATCTTGTCTCTCACCATCTCATAAATCGCCTGGCGCGCCGGACGCAGGTATGCGCGTGGGTCGAATGCATCCGGCTTTGCCTGGAGCGTATCAAGGATAGCGGTCGTTATCATCAGGCGTCCGTCCGTATCAACATTTATCTTGCGCACACCGCTCATAATCCCTTCCTGGATGCTCTCGATGGGCACTCCCATCGTCTTCTTGAGGCGATGCTTGAAGAAGAGGTCATAGACCAGTTTCCGGGCGATAGCGTAATCCTCGTCAAGATAATATTTCTTACCAAGGAATTCAATGAAGGGTCCGCCTTCGTCTTCCACACCCTTTTTGATGACATGATATGCGTTCAGTTTTTCCGTCAGCTCGAATGGGACAGACGATGAGCCGTGCATAACTAAAGGCGTGTTGGGTACTCTTTCGTGGATTTGTGCAACGCGCTCAATGTCAATTACGGGCTTTTCCTTGAACTTATATGCACCGTGGCTGGTGCCGATGGCAACGGCGAGCGCATCAACACCGGTGTGCTTGATGAAATCTTTCGCCTGGTCGGGGTCAGTCAGCATCACCTTCGTGGTTGCCGTATCACCCTCGATGCCGCCCAGTGTGCCGAGCTCGCCCTCAACGCTTACGCCGAACTTATGCGCATACTCAACAACCTCCTTCGTGACAGCCACATTGTCCTCATAAGAACGTGGCGGCTTTTTTTTCTGCGGGCTGGCATAATCCAGGCTGCCGTCAATCATAACCGACGTAAAGCCGAGTTCTATGCAGATTTTGCAGCGTTCAAAGTCGGGACCGTGGTCGAGGTGGAGTGCAGTAGGGACATCGGGATATGTCTCGGTAGCCGCCTTCATCAGCGCCTGTATAAATTTCAGTCCGGCGTATTTCACCGCATTAAAGCTCGCCTGGATAATGAGAGGGCTTTTCAGTTCGGCAGCCGCCTGGAATATCCCCTGGATTTGTTCCATATTATTCACATTGAAAGCCCCGATACCATAGCCGGCTTTTTCCGCCTCATCCAGTATCTGTCTCAGAGTTACCAATGCCATAAAAATTACCCCCTTATGGAAATTGAAAAATCACAAAACTTTCATCTTTGCACCATCTTTGACCTATATAGTTGTTAATGTGTAACCCCCTCATATTGAGAATGCAAGTTAGAAGTGAAGCAGATATCCGACTCGGGGTGCATCTCCCGAAGGGATGAAAAATCTCAATCAGGAATTCTCATATACTACAATGGACAACGGACAACGGACAAATGGGGTGGTGTTGAATTGTGAATTGTGAACTGTGAATTTTGAACTTTGAACGAGCTCAACGGACAACGGACAACGGACAACGGACATTGGTTACTTTTGGTGTTGCATCCATTTGGGGGTTGTTGGTATCCATAAGCCGTTTCTTTCCGGCGGCTTTTCGGATAACAACGATGTCGCGTGCGAAGTCCGCTACGGGCAGAAGTGGCAACGGTTGTGATTTCATTTGTGAGTATTCGCGCCTGCCTTATGTGGTTTCGTTGATAATTTTTCATCCTTTTTGGAAAGGGCGAAAGTTCCGTAATGACGTTACCGGAAACCCTCACGGCTCCTGACTATTGGAAGAAGGGAATATATGAGCCAGAATCGCCTCTCGAAAAAGGCAATATCTAAAGCCCTCTCATCAAACCTGGTCAGGTGGGATGTTCATTATTTCCCGGAGATTCCCTCCGCACAGACCTACGCAGCGCAAGTTTACCGGAGGGAGGGGCGCGCCGGCGTATTTGTGGCGGCGAATTACCAGACTGTCGGGCGCGGGCGTGGGGGGCGTATATGGATTGCACCACGCGGGCAGGCGCTACTCTTTTCCTTTATACTTTTGCCGGGGCGCGATGTCTCCAGTCCGCATTTCCTCGCCATAACAGTTGCGGTGGCACTCTGCGATGCATTACGCTCGCACCTGGGGCTGAAGCCGGAGGTCAAATGGCCTAACGATGTGCTTTTAAATGGCAAGAAGGTCTGCGGGATTCTGACCGAAATTGTGAAATCGTCGGAGGGCGAACCCGGAGTTGTAATCGGTGTCGGGCTGAATGTGAATCAGCAAGCCTATGCATTCAGGGGCAAATTAAGCCGGACGGCGACATCGCTCCGCATCGAGTCGCGTAAACTCATCCCGCGCATCCCGCTCCTCTCTGCAATTATGAGACACTTTGAGGATAAATATTTCCTCTTTCTCAAGGGCAGGCGAGATGAAATTATCCGCCAGTGGAAGGGCTATTCATCAATATTAGGCAGACGTGTGAGTCTGCGCTCGGGCAAGAGAAAAGTTCAGGGCACGGTTATTGACCTTGAAGACAATGGTGCGATAGTTTTGCGATTAGCCACCGACAGCACCGAATCCTTCTTCGGCTCCGATTGCCGGTTTATGTAAATCCGCTGGAGAGCGTCTCTCCACAGGAGAGTGTCTCTCTACTGGAGAGGGTCTCTCTACTGGAGAGCGTTTCTCTATTTGCCTTTTTTATCTCCTGTGATGAGTCCTGGCAGGCTCTGTGTATAAACACATAACTTGAATATACGAGTCTTCCAAAGTGGGCAGAAAGAATCTGATTCTCATTCTTTTTCTGTTTTCTCTCCTGATGAGAACAGTTTATATTATGGAGCAGAAAAAGAGTCCCCTTTTTACGTGCCCCATAATTGACGCCGCCTATAATTTTGACCTTGCGAAAGCCGTTCTCTCAGATTCCTCAAAGATTCCCGAAGTCTTTTTCCGCCCGCCGCTTTACCCTTTTTTCCTCGCATTTCTCTTGAGGATTTCCGGGGGTAATCTTTTTACGGTGCGCTTCTTTCAGGCAATTATAGGCAGTATTTCGGTAGTTTTTGTATTTTTAATCGCGGAGAGGGTCTTTTCAAAAAAGGCGGGGATTATGGCGGGGGTTATGGCTTCCTTTTTCTGGACATTGATATATTTTACTTCCGAGTTTTTAGATACCACTCTTTTTATCTTTCTCGTGCTTATTGGGACTTATTTCATCATACTTTTCCAGGAGGGTTTCACTTCCGAATTAAGAGATTCCTCACTAAAGATAGCCAAATATTATGTGTATCGGAAAGTCCGAATTTTTCCGCCGGAAGGTCCGAATTTTTCCGCCGGAAGGTCCGAATTTTTCCGCATAATAATAGCGGGGATTTCGTTCGGAGCTGCCTCTTTAGCGCGGTCAGAAGGATTGGTTTTTGTCCTTCTGTATTCAATCTGGATTATGATCAGGGGCAGGTTTGTTTCAATTAAGGCAAATGAAGATGGCGGGGCAAACCGGGAGTACTCTGAAAACGGAAAGACTGGAAAACAGATGTCATTCCTTCTCCAGGGTAGGGCGCCGTCTCCATATCACGGGAGAAAATCAAAGGGTTTTCACAGGCTCAAGCATACATTCATTGTTTTGCTTCTGTTTAATTTTGCAGTTTTCATTACCATTTTCCCGGCAACCCTGCATAACAAAATAAAGGGCGGCGATTGGGTCTTAATTTCATCTTATAGTGGAGTCGTTTTTTACATTGGTAATCATCCCGACTCGGAGGGATGGAGGGCGTCATTTCCCGGTATGAAAAAATCTGAGTGGCGAGATTCCTACCTTTTTCCCGTAAAAATAGCAAAGGAAAAAACAGGGAAAAGCACCCTTAAGCCATCTGAGGTCTCTGGATTTTATTTTAATAAGGCGCTCGGACAAATAAGACGAACTCCGGGGAAATCGCTTTTACTCTTTATTAAAAAGGCTTTGCTTTTTTTCAACAGAACCGAAATCCCCGGAAACTTAAACCAGAATTTCTTCTCGAAGGAATTCTCGAGATTGATTATTCCTTTACAATTCTTTTCATTTGCCTTTATACTTCCCTTTTCACTTGCATCACTCTTTTTTATATTTCACGAAAGGTCTCAAAAGTCGGTGCCTATACTGCTCTGGGTCTTCTCGATTTTTATGGCTAATGTTGTTTTCTTCACCAATGGTAGGCACCGAGTCCTGGCGATTCCGTTTTTTATTATTCTCGCCGCCGCAGGTCTTGAAAAGACATTCAATCTCTTCAAGACTCCTAAACTAATCACCAGAGCTATTTTTACTCAAAATTTACCGTTGTGGATTTTAATTCTGGGTGGTCTGATTCTCCCACTATGTCCTTTTCCCGATTCAAGTGAATTTCTTGCCGAGTCGTATTTCAAACTGGGCTTTGCTTCAGCAAAGAAGGGGGATTTAGAAGATGCCGAGAAATATTATTTGAGAGCGCTTGAAATAAATCCCGGATATTTAAGAGCAAAGAGAAATCTCGGCAATGTCTATCGCCTGAGAAATCAAAGGAACCGGGCGGAAAGGTGCTGGGAGGAAATCCTCATTCGTAATCCTGATTATGCCGGTGTGAACGAGAGTCTGGGAAATTTGATGATGGAGGAGGGAAACTGGGAGAGGGCAAAGGACTATTTTCGGCGTGAAATTCAAATATCACCCGGGTCGCCGATTTTATGGTTTAAGCTCGCCGATACCCTGCGCAGAGGCGGAAAAAATGAGGAGGCTCTAAAAGCCCTCAAAGAGGCACTCCTCCTCGACCCTGAAAATGTACCCGCCCGGAAATTATTCTCTATACTTACCGAGAAGGGCTATAAATAATAACCCGAATCCGGCGATAACTCCCAGATATGTAGAAAACATCCTGGTGGCAAATAAAATTTCGGGA
>CAZGKP010000220.1:0-6763 GCA_964526215.1 uncultured Candidatus Sumerlaeota bacterium | reverse complement strand
CGAGAGGTCTCACGCTCCGAGGGATCCATAGATGAGGCGTTTTTGCCACAACGTGCAAATCGCCTCGTTGAGCTCGGCGTAGATACGCTTATTTGTGGGGCAATTTCCCGCCCTATGATGGCTCTTGTAAGGGGCGCAAATATCGGGCTTATGCCGTTTGTGAGCGGGAAAGTGGAGGATATTTTGCAGGCGTTTCTCTCCGGCAGACTACCCAATGTAAGATTTATGATGCCGGGGTGTTGCGGCAGGATGCGTCGGGGACGGAGGCATAAAGGCGGTTGGCAATATAAATGGTCATAATTTTTTGAGGAGGTTTTTTATGAAGGTAGCGATTACGTCTCAGGGGAAGGACTTGAACAGCGAGATTGATGGGCGCTTTGCCCGTGCGAGGTGGTTTATCCTTGCTGATACGGAAACGGGAGCATTCGAGGCGGTAGATAATTCTGAAAATATGAATGCCCTTCACGGGGCGGGACCTCAAGCGGCGCAGAAGCTCGCCTCGCTCGGCGCAGAGGCGCTGATTACGGGACATTGCGGTCCGAACGCATTTCGGGCACTCCAGGCGGGCGGTATCAAGGTCATAACCGGAGCAAGCGGCACAGTCGGTGATGCTCTGGAGAAATTTAAGAGTGGTGAACTCAAAACCCTGGAGAGTCCAGATGTTATGGGACACTGGGCATAAATGAATTATGAATTATGAATAGCGAATTGTGAATTGAGAAAATAGCAATGAATAATCAACAACTCTCGAACTCACCAACTTACCAATAGGCACAATGGGATGAAGACGTTTTTTGATTGCATACCCTGTTTTGTGCGCCAGACGCTTGAGGTGGCGCGGATGGTAACCGATGACGAATCGGTTCAGGAGCGCATTTTGCGGGAATCACTTCGGCTTGCCAGCGAGATGGATTTGTCGCAGCCACCGCCTGTTATGGGGCAGGAGATTCACCGATTCGTCCGCCGGATAAGCGGAAACTCCGACCCATACAGGGACGTAAAGCGGCGATTCAACCACTTTGCTCTAACGCTCTATCCCGAATTGAAACGGCGGGTCGAGCAATCGCCTGACCCATTTATGACGGCGGTGAGGCTGGCTATTGCAGGGAATGTGATTGATTTCGGGGTGAGCGCAGACGTTGAGCCGGAAGAGGTGAATCGCTCAATTGCTGAATCGCTCACGCAAGCGATTGATGAGGCGGCAATTGATTCGCTTAAAGAGGCAATCAATGATGCCACAGACATACTTTACCTCGGCGACAATGCAGGCGAAATCGTCTTCGACCGTCTTTTGATTGAACAGATGCCGCACAACAAAGTTACATTCGTCGTCAAAGGCAGTCCCATAATAAACGACGCAACGCTGGAGGACGCCTGTGAAACAGGCATAACAGAACTGGTGTCCGTAATTGACAACGGCTCCGATGCGCCGGGGACGATTCTGGAATCCTGCTCGGAGGCATTCAGGCGACGTTTTGAGAAGGCGGATATAGTTATCGCAAAGGGACAGGGGAATTACGAGACGTTGAGCGACATGGACAAGGATATATTTTTTCTATTAAAGGCGAAATGCCCCGTGATAGCGCGGGACATCGGTTGCGAAGTTGGAAGTTTAATCGTATTAAAAAAACGGCGCCGATAGCGACGCTGGCAAGAAAAGGGAGGTGATTCCTATGCCATTCGGTGACGGAACAGGTCCCGCAGGTCTCGGTCCAATGACGGGCAGGGCTGCGGGTTATTGTGCCGGATATGGCGTTCCGGGCTATGCGAACCCGATTCCCGGTCGTGGCTTCGGTCTCGGATACGGGCGCGGCTTCGGTCGCGGAGGTGGCCGGGGCGGTCGTGGTTGGCGCAACCAGTATTACGCAACGGGACTGCCCGGCTGGGCGCGTGCCGGAGTTTACCCGACAGCACCAGCCTACGTGCCTGCAGCAGCGCCGGGTTATGTGCCGGTAGCTGGACAGCCTCCTGCCGACCAGGAGCTCACGTTGCTCAAGGGGCAGGCGCAGTCCCTCCAGACCGCTATGGAGAATATCCAGAAGCGCATTAACGAGCTGGAGAAAGCGACAGAAACACAGGAGGCATAACGCCAATCCTTTCAGCCCGGAGATGTCCGGCGATGTTTGACCTACACTAAAGGCGGGGTGAGGTTCATTTCGCCCCGCCTGCTTTTTCCAAACTGCACAAGACCATAAGTGTACAAGTGCGTAAGAGTATAAGATTTAAGAAAGGTGTAAAATAATGTCCGGTAGAGGAAGACATGGTGGTGGACGTGGCTTTGGTTTACGACGCGGGTTTTTCAGCAGGGGACGGGGCGTTACGCAGCCTCTCCCGCCGAATGTAGAGCCGACTCCGCAACAGGCACCAGCCGGCACACCGGTCGCCGCAAGGGTCGCCGTTGTGGATGAAGAAGCTTGCATAGGTTGTGGCGCCTGTGTCAATGTCTGTCCATTGCATATTATCAAAATGGATAAGGTTGCGAAGATAGATACGGCGCGTTGCACGGGTTGCGCTATCTGCACAACGGGTTGTCCGGTGAACGCAATCTCAATGCAGCCTGCATCATAATCAAAAAAGGAGGTGGATAAAATGCCAAGAGGAGATGGAACAGGACCTACGGGCGGCGGTCCAGGAACGGGTCGCGGGATGGGTGGTCGCAGTGGAGGCGGAGGACGTGGTCTGGGCGGAGGCTCCGGCCTTGGTCCCGGTGGAGATTGCGTCTGTCCGAGCTGCGGGACAAGAGCCCCTCACCAGCTCGGCACGCCCTGTAACCAGGTGAAGTGCCCTAAATGCGGCGCGCTTATGACGCGGCAGTAACAACCCCCAGGCAAAGTTCTTGAGGTCCGATATATGGAACGGATAGCTTTACCTTGACTCCTCACGCCGGATTCTCGAGATTTACTGAGGAATTTCCCATACAAGATTTTGAAGTGGTGGGAAATTTTTGTATATTGTTTAATGCAACTTTTTGATGTATGGAGAAAGTTGTGGAATTGAAGGGACTTTTGCTATTAAAAATCACCGATTTATCGGTTGAGACGGGCGGAAAGACTCTTCTCAGAGGGGTTAATCTTTCCCTCAAGCCTGGCGAGGTGCACGTGATATTCGGACCGAATGGCTCGGGTAAATCCAGCCTCCTCCACACCATAATGGGCTTGCCGAATTATAGGGTCATAAGCGGCGACATCGAGTTTATGGGGAAATCCATACTGGGCTTGGGTATTGCTGAGCGCGCCAAACTCGGCATTGGTCTTGCCTTTCAACGTCCACCGGTCGTCCCGGGCGTATCGCTAAAAAATCTGACGGAAGTCATCAATCCCGCCGATTCAGATATGAATGGCTTTGCTGATGAGTTGAATTTGCGCCCCCACCTTGACCGATATCTTAATGATGGTTTCTCCGGCGGTGAGATGAAGCGTTCGGAGATTCTTCAACTCCTGCTTCAGAACCCTGACCTCGTTATGCTTGATGAACCCGAATCGGGCGTGGATGTCGCAAATGTTGACCTGCTGGCAAAAGTGATAAAGAAATTGCTCCAGAAGGATATGCCGATATGTAAACGCTCACGCGGCGGCATCCTCGTAACGCATACGGGCAACATCCTTGAAGAGATAAATGCCGACAGGGGTTATGTTATGCTGGATGGGAAGATTGTCTGTTCCGGCTGTCCGCTGGAGATATTCGAGCACATAAAAAAGTTTGGATTTGAAAGGTGTTATATGGAGACGGGGACCATTAAAGGGGAAACGGCTTGATGAAGGCTAAAAAGATAATTGAGACTGAATCTGCATCTCTGGAAAGGGTCGGGTATGATACATCCGGCAAGATGGAACGTTCGGGTTCGTTTCTGATTGCGGACGAAACGACCGAGGTCGCCACCTCCAGAGATGAAAGAACCCTCATTATCCTCCCGATTGAAAAAGCGAAGGGAAAGTACCCTTGGTTAAAAGACCTGATGTTTGGTCTGGTCTCTCCCGATAAGGACGAATTCACGAAAAAGGTTGCGGCATATAAGAATCCGGGCGGGGTCTTTATATACGTAAAGCGCGGAGCAAAGATAACCATCCCACTCCAGTCCTGCTTTTTTATGAAGACGCAGCGCTTCGTGCAGGTTCTCCATAACGTCGTGGTTCTGGAGCCGGATTCCGAATTGCATATACTGACGGGTTGCACAACCGCCTCTTATGTAAAAGAGGGAAGCCACATCGCCATAACCGAGACGTATGTGCGGGAGAATGCCTTTCTGACTTATACGATGATTCACGACTGGGCGCCACAGGTCGAGGTCTTCCCGCGGGCAGGAATCAAAATTGATAGGGGCGGGAGATATATCTCTAATTACGTTGCATTAACGGTGGTGAAGAAAATCCAGAGCAATCCGGTGGCGCTGGTCGGCGAAGATGCGGTTGCGAGATTCAATACTATTATTTATGCCAGGGACGGCTCTGCTTTTGATATGGGGGCGCGAGTGCTTCTCGAAGGCAAGGGTGCAAGGGGCGAGATACTGAGTCGCATTGTCTCGGAGAAGAGCCGCGTCATAGCGCGTGGATACATAGAAGGCGCAAATGTCGGCACAAAGGGGCATATGGAATGTAACGGCATCCTGCTGGATGATGCGGCGTCCATTTATGCAATCCCGGAGCTGAAGGGTGCGCATCCCGATACAGGACTCTCGCACGAGGCGGCAGTCGGGAAGATTGCGGGCGAACAACTCAACTACTTGATGTCGCGTGGAATTGACGAGGATACGGCAAAATCCCTTATAGTGAGGGGATTTCTGGACGTAAAGATAGAAGGTCTCCCGCCCACACTCCAGAAGTCCATTGACAAAATGATTAAGAAAGCAGCAATGCGAGAGGCAATCTAACCGAGATATATATTTTGCGAAATTCCAGTTTTTGTAACAGTTTAGCTGTCTGAAAAAGCTGCCTTCAGTCAATTAAAAAGCTGAAACTGACAACTGACAATAAATAATGAATACACCGAGGGATGATGTAAATACCGATGCTATTGACGGCACAACTACGGAAACGGAGAAACATAATCTCTAAAAAGCATTTCAAGTTGTCAGTTTTAGCTTTTTACTTGTATCTTGCCTGAGCGGGATTTTTTCAAAGAGCTAAAATGTTACCAGTTTTTCTACTCTTCTGGAGGTGACATTATGGATTTCCTGGTCGCTTTTTGCACTGATGATGGTGAGCATTTGATAAATGACCATGCGGGTATGGCGAAGTTCTTTGACATCTATAAATTTTCCGATAGGAAGGTGGAATTTGTTGAGTGCCGCAAAAATGCTAAATACAAAGGGGATGAATCAATTAAGCATGGCGACCCCCAAAAGGCTCAGGCAGTCGCATCTGTAACCAGAGACATCCACGCTATGGCGAACAAGAAATTTGGTCCAAATATTACAAGGATGTTAAAGAAATTCCTGTGCATCGTCGTCAGGACAGATACGATAAAAGAGGCTACCGAGATGGTAAATCGCAATCTGCCCAGAATTATCGAGGGATATAATAAAGGTGAAAATAGAAAACACATCGTAATTAACAAGGACGGGGCTTTGTGAAGCGTCGTAAACGAAAGACCTGCCATTGCTGGTGGAGTGGTATATAACTCTCTCCTCGATGTAAAAGGAAATAGGCGAAGTTTGCTCACAACCAGAATACGTTCAAACTGCCAAGTGTTTCCGTGAAAGGAGAGAGTGATGAATTCTATTTACTGTGCTCCGTCTATCTTTTTCTTTATCGCATTTGTGTTTTCGATGCTGGGGATGGGCGGGTCGCAGATTTACATACCCATACTTTTTTGGCTGGGGATGGATTTCAAGACAGAGGCGATTCCGCTGGGGATGCTACTGAATGTGGTGAACAGTTCATCTGCGGCGTCCACGGCGTCTGCAGCGACGCTGATGCTTTCGGGTTGGCGACCAGAGCACGGTGGTCTGACGCCGCGTGGCAGAGTTGTGCTGGGTGTGTCGGCAGGCGGAATCCTTGGGTTTTTAGCGGGATTGATAGGTAGAGGCGGTGGCTCGTTTGTTGTGCCGCTTTTATACATCGCGGGGTTGGAGGCAAAGGCGGCAGCGGCGACATCGGCAATGGTCGTAACGTTTTCGGGTCTATCCAGTTTTATCTCGCACATTGCGACTTCGGCAAAACCGAGATGGCTCTTGTGGGGATTGTGTGTCTTGGCAGTCTTTGCGGGCAGTCAGATTGGCTCGCGCATTATGGCGACAAAGATGAAGTCTAAATCTGTCAGACTGGTATTCGGGTTTGTGCTTTTGGGCGTAGCCGCTATACTCGTGATTAAAGATGTGATAAGGTAACCCACTAAAGAAACTCAAAACTCAAAGTTCAGAGCTCAAAACTAATAAACTAATAAACTCACAAACTCCTAACTCGCTAACTCACTAACTCATAAATTCAAATTGCAAATTAAAGGAGGATAAAAATTATGCGTATTGCTATTGCTTCAGACGACAATAAGGGACTGGATGCCGTTCTCAGCTATCATTTCGGACGTTGTCCCTATTATGTCCTAGTGGACGTAGAAGACGGCAAAATTAAGGGTGTGAATTCGGTTGCGAATCCCCATTATGCAAGTCACGGCGAACCGGGGCAGGTGCCTGCCTTCATAAGAGACCAGCGCGCAAATGTAATTATAGCTGGTGGAATGGGGGGGCGCGCAGTTGCGTTCTTCGAGGAATTCGGGATTGGGGCGGTAACGGGTGCGTCCGGCAATGTGAAAGATGCAGTCGAGGCAT
>CAZGKP010000219.1:0-6944 GCA_964526215.1 uncultured Candidatus Sumerlaeota bacterium | reverse complement strand
TTCATACAGGCAAGCGCCGAATAACGTTAGCACGACGATCACAACGGCCAGCGCCGACCAGGACACCACCGTCACGATGAAGGGCAGGTCGCTGAGTACCACGTCGGTCGGTCCGCTGACCCGCCCGGACTCGACCAGCATGGCATAGCGGAAGATGCCGTAGACCACCGGCGGTATGGTCAGCATCATGTCCGAGCCGATCAGCGGCGAGTTGACCGTGTAGATCGCGTAGCTGATCACCGTGCCGGTGGTGACCAGGGCGACCATCTGGTCGAGGAATGCGGGGGAATATTCCTCAAGGACGGGACGGTGATTCGTTGCATCATCATTAAGGAGCAGGATTTCGTGTCGCCTTTTGCACATCGCTAAAAAGAGGGCTAAAAAGAGTGTGCAGGCAATAAACCAGGGCGTTATTTCCGGGACATTTCCCGGCAGTGCAATCGCCTCAATCCCTGCTACCGCACGCACCACAAATCCAAGCGCCACCAGCATCAAGTCAAGAATCACAATGTGCTTAAAGTAGAGTGAGTAAGAGGTAACGAGGAGGACGTAAATCACAGCGGAAATCCCGAAGCTAACTCCGAGCAGAAATGACACCACAAGGGCGGGAATCCCCATAATGAAAATCGCCGGGTATGCCACCTGCGCGGGGAGGCGCCCCGATGCAATAGGGCGATTCTTCTTTTCGGGATGCTGGCGGTCAGCATCAATATCTTTGAGGTCGTTTATGATATAGACCACGCCCGAGAGGGCACAGAAAATGATAAAACCGGCGAAGGCACGTGCCAGAAGTGAGACATCCATAAGTTTCCCGGCAAAGATAACGCCTGCGAAGAGCAAGAGATTCTTCGTCCACTGTTTCGGGCGCATAGATTGTATCAGTGCAGAAATCAAAGCAGTGCCGCCGCTAAAAAAAATCGAGTATGTACTCACGGACGTTCTATGAAAAAATATACACGTAGCTTGTAAGGAAAATTCCCCCTCACTGTAAAGAGTTTTATTGACTCTTGCCGCTCTTCGCCCTATCTTTAATTTGGGTGAGTTGATATGAAAAAGTGTCGCTTTATCGTGGCATTGATATTTTTACTACCCATTATTCAGTCGTATGCTCTGCCCGAGTGGAATCGCCTCGATGCGGGTTATCCCCCTTATTCGGAGTATTGCCCCCAACGACTGGTATATGATGAGGGGCACGGAAGAGTGGTCTTCCTGATGGATGGGACACTGTGGGAATGGGATGGAAAGGATTGGCTACCAATCCCCACTGAGAACGAACCCCCATATTTCTGGGACACACGGTTGATTTATGACAGAAGTCGCTCCGTTCTTGTCCTGTGGGGTGGCAACCAGGTGTGGGAATTGCAAACAAATCGCTGGGTAAAACGCGAGGCTGAAGCAGCACCACCGGAGCGCCATTCTCCTGTGTGGTTCTACGATACTGTTCAGGGCGTGGCGCATCTTATGGGTGGATATTCATCCGCACGGGAAAAATACCTTAACGATCATTGGTCATGGGATGGTTCCAACTGGAATCTGGAAGACGCCGTTACAACAGGTCCCTTTCCCGGCTACGTAATACCTAATCTTGTTGCATTCGATGAAAATCAAGGTTCCCTTCTTATCGGGAAACCCGTGCACGAACTCAGCCACAATTATTACCATATGTGGGAATGGGATGGCACCACATGGAAGTATTATAAATCGGAAGTTGGGGAATGTGGATATTACCTTTCTGATACCTTTTTATATGACCCCGTTGTAAAGAAAGTACGCCGCTTTCCTTATGGGGAGAAATGGGAGGGGCAAAAATGGAAGCCAAACTTCAATGCCAATCTCCCTGGGACAAACACAGAGTGGATGTCAAGTTTTCCTTCAGCCTCCTTCGACCGCAAGCGTAATCGGCTCGTTTACATTAATGGGAGCTGGGGGGACCAGGGAACTTGGGAATGGGATGAGAGAGTGTGGCGCCTGAAAATCCCTACGGAAACCACAGTTTCTGATTGGTGCAACGGGATTATGTTTTTCGACTATGTCCGCTCTGAAATGCTCCTGCTGAACGAGGAGGGGGAGTTATACTCGTGGAAGCAAAATCACTGGGAACCTAAATATTGCACTGATAGACCGCGTTTGTTATATGGGAGAAAAGCGCTGACCCTTGACGAAAATACCTCTCATACAATTCTACTTTGCGAGACGGGGAAGTACCCTTCCGAATTTCAAACAGAGACCTGGGAATGGGATGGCACAGATTGGACACAGGATTTCCCGACCACACATCCCCGGCTTTCTTGGTCATCGGCACTGGTTTTCGACTACGCACGAAAGAACGTAGTCTTACTGGGAACAGTAACCACCGGTGAGGGAGAATCACATGAAACCCATTTTGAGCAATGGGTCTGGAGCGGAACTGACTGGCAGTGCGAATTCCCCCGCACCACTCCCGGCTTCCCTTACCGCAACGCGGTTGTCTCCGATCCAGATAAAAATGTTATACACTCTTTTACATTTTCATTTCCGCCGGGGGGAGCCATTACTTATGAACACTGGATATGGGATGGGAATGACTGGAGGCGGCTCCCTGATAAAACATTGGAACTAAATGTTTCTACACCTTTCAACGTAAACCAGTCCTACTATAACATAAAGGGGGGGCAACCCGTTCTCTTCACAAGTAATTATACAACTATGACCAGGTGGCTATGGGATGGTTCAGAACTGGTATCCGAGCAGGAATTCCCTCACCCTGGATATTATAAGCCTTTCCTTTCAAAAGAGGAGGCATATTATCCCCTCCACAACAGTATTTTACTCAATGCTCCTTATCGACGAACGCTTACAATGACCTTTGAAATCACAACGGGTTCTATTGAACTGAGAGTTCCCGATTTCTTATGGCCAGATACGAGTTATAGCCCGATGTGCTATGACCCGGAGCATAAAATGATTTTACTCCAGGGCGGGACATGGAAATATCAGCATTATTGTGCTTGTTGTTCACCCTCTCCTGAAACCTGGTTGTGGAATGGTAGACGCTGGCAGTGGAAATGGGATATTTTTGCACCCTATACAGGCTATGGATTTGGTCTGACCTATGATTTCAATCAGCGCCAGGTCGTGCTTTTCGGTGGAGAAAGATGCGAAGCATCTGATATACCTGTACGGCTCAATGAAACTTGGTGCTGGAACGGCAGTGCCTGGAGGCAGCTTATGCCACCAATTTCGCCCCCTCCCCGAAATAATCCGGCTATAACTTATAATAAGTACAAGCGGGTAGTCGTTCTTTTCGGTGGTGAAACTACAAGTCCTCCTTATTTCTATTATGAGGATTTAAATGACACCTGGTTCTGGGATGGGGAGACGTGGCATCAGGCAAATCCAACAACTCCACCATCACCCCGAGCTGGCGCGGTTATGGCTTATGACGAGGCACATAGAGAAATCGTGCTGTATGGCGGCGAGGGTGCCGATTACTCAACACTTCACGATACCTGGACGTTTGACGGCACAAACTGGCGACAGAGATTTCCTGCCCATCCCCCTGATTTCACCCCCGCCGATATGGTGTTTAACCGTGCGCGTTGCCGCGTAACACTTTTCGGCGCCAATACTGATAAAATACTCGAATGGAACGGCAGGGATTGGCTCCCTCTCAATGTCCCTGATACACCTACCTTTTCGCAGAATTGCGGCTTTACTTACGATACAGACAAAAATGCTATTATCATTTATGGTGCAAAGGGCAAACCGTGGTATCCGAGTTCATACCATAATTCTACCTGGATGCTTAAGTTCAGTCCCAAAAATGGTGTAAGTGCCGAACGCATCATCAGCCACCTGCTGGGCGTTGCGCCATTTCGTGAAGATGAACTCTCCTATGCGGATGTCAACCATGACGGTATTGTCTCGGTAGCGGATTTGATATTTTTGCTCACAAACCAATAAAGGATTTGTCAAATGTCAGATGTAATGAAACAAGACGAGATGGAACCGGCGGAGGTATTGAAGCGCGCAGCAGACCACATATCTGCACTCATTCTTTACTCCGATTTGCCCTGGGTGGATATTGCCATCGAGATTGAGAAACTCCGCGACCTGTGCCGCGAGATTGACCCCGCTCACCTCGACCTCTTTGAGCGCATATACGAAAGCCGTTTCTACCGCCTCAAAGAACAATGGCGCAAACAGGAGGAATAAAAAGGTTCTGGATAGTGCCTTTTCTCTTGACCCACTCGTTAGATGTGTTTCTATATAAATCTAAAAAATGACAAAAAAATCAAGGAGGTAATTTATGCGAATAATTCACATTGCGGGCGTAGCGGGTCTGATTTTACTGATGGTTGTTTTCGCCGGTTGCCAGAAACCCATACCTGTCCACATCAAGGTAACGGGGATGGGTGCTTCACAGATTGTCCCGTCGAAGGAGCCAGTGCCGCCAGCACCACCGGCGGAATCTGCTGAACCCGGCTGGGCACAAAATGAGATTATGGCTACCGGTTATGGCGCTCCGCCTCCCAATGCCGTCAATAGGGCACAGTCTCGCCTTATGGCTAAACAGGCTGCCAGACGGGATGCGCTTCGTAACATCGCTGAACAGGTGGTGGGTGTCCGTATCAATTCAAAAACCACCGTGAGAAACTTTATGACCGAAGATGACGAAATCGGCACAAGGGTAGAGGCATTTATTCAAGGAGCACAGGTCGTTAGCGAGGAGGAACTGGATGACGGCTCCTGGGAGGTGAAGATGAAACTTAACCTGGAGCCTCTCGCCGACATTATTACGCCCGAGACGCCTCCAGGTCCGCCGCCGCCACCACCTCCGCCCACTATGGGTCCTTTGACTTCAGGTCAGGCACGCCTGATGGCTGAACGTGCCGCAAAAGCCGATGCCTACCGCCAACTACTCGAACAACTTAAAGGTGTGGCTATCTCCTCCACCACTACAGTTGAGGATTTTATGACAAAGAGCGACCGCATCCGCTCACGTGTAATGGGAGTTGTGCGCGGGGCGCGGGTGACCGACAGTCGGTTCCACGAGGATGGCACGGTAGAGGTGGATATGGTTCTTGATTGCCCCGACATCCGTCAGGTCATCCGATGATGCCTTCCCCGAAAATTTAGAGAATGAAGCCACCGATATACACCGATACACGCCGATTTACAAAAAAATATCGGTGCACATCGGGGCTCATCGGTGGCTAATTTTTATTGTTTAAGGAGAAGGGCAAGTCTCATAATGACTATTGATAACTGATGACTAATACCGTTGCAATGATACTGGCGGGTGGACAGGGAAGTCGCCTGTCAATCCTCGCCGAACACAGGGCAAAACCAGCCGTTCCCTTCGGAGGCATCTACCGCATCATTGACTTCACTATGTCCAACGTGATGCACTCGAATCTCCCCGTCGTTGGCATTATGACGCAATACAAGCCTTACTCCCTGATGGACCATATATCAACAGGTGCGGTGTGGGGCTTCAGCGGGAGAAAACGCCTTGCCAAAATTTTACCCCCTTATGTCGGCGCTGCGGATTCTGATTGGTATGCCGGCACCGCAGATGCCATTTATCAGAATCTCTCCTTCATTGACCGATTTGCCCCTGAACTGGTGCTCGTTCTCTCCGGCGACCATATTTACAAGATGAATTACGGCGGGATTCTGGCATTTCACCGCGAAAAAAAGGCAGATATCACAATTGCGATGCAGGAGGTGCCCGCTGCCCAGGCACGCCGATTTGGAGTCGCCGTGATTGACGAGGGACATCGCATTATTGAATTTGTCGAGAAATCGGATTCTCCGCCGTCAAATATTGCATCGCTTGGTATATATGTATTCAACCGCCATTTCCTTGAAGATATATTACGGCATGATGCCGCTGATAAAACCTCATCGCACGACTTCGGCAGGGATATTGTCCCCGCAGTTATCAAAAGTGCCCGGGTCTATTGCTACTTGTTTAATGGTTACTGGCGCGATGTAGGGACGCTTGATGCATACTGGCGTGCCCACAAAGAGGTGCTCGATGCGACATCCGGGCTTGACCTCAAACGCTGGCACGTCCGCACAAATGCAAACTTGCGAAATCTCAAGAATCTCATACCGGCAAGGTTTGCATCTCAAGCCCGCATCCATAATTCAATTATTTCGCAGGGTTGCCTCATAGAGGGTGAGGTCTTTGACAGTGTGCTTTCGCCAGGCGTTCATATAAGCCCGCGGGCACGAGTCGAAAACTGCGTTGTTATGAACAATGCGGAGGTAGGCGAAAATGCCTCTATAACACATACCATACTCGACAAGAACACATACATAGGTAAGGGATGCAGGATCGGTGTCGGGGAGTTGATTGCAAATAAGGCATCTCCACATCTTTTGTCGAGCGGACTCACCGTAATCGGCAAGAACGCCCACCTCCCCGATGGCATTGTGGTTGGTAAGAACTGCATCATCTACCCGGACGTTGATAAGGACGATTATTCGGCAGATACTGTGCCTTCAGGTGAAACTCTTCGCCCTGTTTCGGCGGGTTAAAGACGGGTCTGTTTCCCTGAAGGTGGCACTACAAACCGCATTGCGAACAAAAGTGATGTGCCTCCAAACTTAACCCTCCGGCAAAAAGTGATTGACAAACATACCTATTGTAAATCAGTTCTCTTTTCAATAGTTGTGGTATAATTATGCGAATTTTGAAATTTCCGTGATTTGTCGGAGGTTTTTGTGAAGAAGGCGCTCATTATAGTGGAATCGCCTGCGAAGGCTCGAACATTGAAGAAATATCTTGGAGCCGGTTTTGTCGTGGAGGCATCAATTGGGCATATAAAAGACCTCCCACAGCGCACTCTCGGCGTAGATATTGAGGATAACTTCAAGCCGAAGTATGAGGTAATTCGGGGCAAGCAAAAAGTTATTGCGGCGATAAAGAAAGCTGCGCGGGGCGTGGAGAGGAT
>CAZGKP010000218.1:0-6966 GCA_964526215.1 uncultured Candidatus Sumerlaeota bacterium | reverse complement strand
ATGATTGACCACATAAACGCAACTCGCTACCTCCACATCATCACCGTTGAAGACCCCATTGAATACTACCATCCGCATAAAAAGTCCATTGTAACCCATCGGGAGCTCCACGTGGATACGCCATCTTTTGCCTTTGCGATGCGTGGAGCACTGCGTATGGACCCGGACGTGATACTTCTGGGAGAGATGCGAGACCTTGAGACTATGGAGGCAGCCCTTGTCGCCGCAGAGACCGGACACCTCGTCTTCTCCACACTCCATACAATCAGCGCATCACAGACCGTTGACCGCCTTGTGGATGCCTTCCCCACTATACAGCAAGAACAGATACGTTCAATTTTCTCCGTGGCACTCACGACTATCATCTCCCAGACACTCCTCCCGCGCGCATCGGGCAAGGGAAGAGTCGCGGCTTTTGAAATCCTCCATAATACTCCGGCTGTCCAGAACCTCGTCCGTGAACATAAAACCAACCGCATCGTCTCAGTCATCCAGACAAGCTCAAAGCAGGGGATGATTACGTTGGATGACTATCTACTCACCCTTTACCGTAAGGGTATAATAACCGGGGCTATTGCCCTGGAACGCGCCCATTATCCCTCCGAGATGCGTATGAAGATGATGGCTACCGTCCCGGGTGAGGAGATGGTCGAGTGAAATACTAATGAGGGGCTGACATTAAAATTTGCAATCTGCAGTTTACGCCGAAGGCGCGCCATCGGTGGGTGAGATTATTACAAAGGGGTGAGTTTATATGGAAATAACAGCATCCGATTTCGAGGATAGGGATTACCGTAAAGATATAGAGTATCTTATCCTGGTTGAGGCTGCTCAACCGGAGGGCACGGTTGGTCGGATTGTGGCAGAGGAAGGCGAACTTGCTGCCAGGCTTCAGCAGGCTCGCCGTGAGGCTGTCCCTGGACTGGCTCCATCCGGGGATATGCTCCAGATACTCTCCGAACAGGCTGGACTACCCTATGTCCAGCTGGAGGATTACAAGCTCGGCAACCTCGAAATCCTCAAACTCATACCCGCACAGCTTGCGCGGACTTACAAGGTCTTCCCCATACGTATCGAAAAAGACGGTAGTCTCCTCGCTGCCATCTCCGACCCCCTCAATATCACAATTGTTGACGATTTGCGTCTGTTACTCGAGCGGAACATCACGCCCGTTGTCGCCAGTGAAGAAGACATAATGGACAGTATTGACCTGTATTATGGTATGGGCGACGAGACTATCGAGAAGATGGTGGAGGAATTTGAGAAGGAAGACACGACAGCCGTAGAGCTTACGCATGCGGGAGAAATGGACTTAAGTGACCTGGAGCGGATTGCACAAGAGCCGCCGGTCATAAAACTCGTCAACCTCCTTTTGCTTCAGGCGATAAAGGATCGTGCCAGCGACCTCCATATCGAGCCATTCGGGGGGATGTTGCGCATCCGTTACCGTGTGGATGGCGTCCTGCGCGAGATACCCTCTCCGCCAAAATCACTCCAGCTCGGACTCTGCTCGCGCTTCAAGGTTATGGCGAATATGAACATCGCAGAGACCCGTATGCCACAGGACGGACGTATCCGTCTTACCATTCAGGGGCGGGAGGTTGACCTGCGTGTCTCCACAATCCCCACCGTTCACGGGGAGAGCATCGTTATGCGTATCCTGGATAAGTCAATGATGATGCTCGGTGTGGGACAGCTGGGGATGACCAAAGACGTCCTTGAGGAATTTATGAAAATCATACGCCTGCCAAATGGCATCGTCCTGGTGACGGGTCCGACCGGATGCGGGAAGACGACAACCCTTTATGCGGCTTTGAGCGATATAAACAATCCCGAAGACAAAATCATTACGACCGAAGACCCGGTTGAATACGAGTTGCCGGGAATCATCCAGATCAACGTAAACCCCAAGGTGGGGCTCACGTTTGCCGCCTGTCTGCGCTCCATACTGCGCCAGGACCCCGACATTATACTGGTGGGGGAGGTGCGCGACCTGGAGACTGGACAAACCGCCGTCCAAGCATCGCTAACAGGGCACCTGGTCTTCTCCACACTACACACAAATAGTGCCTCAGGGACAATAACACGCCTGCTCGATATGGGCGTGGAGCCTTTCCTCATCACCTCCACTCTTGAGGCGATTGTCGGACAGCGCCTCATCAGGACAATATGTCCCAATTGTAAACGCCCATACCAGCCAACGCCGGAAGAGCTTGAAGAGTTCGGCGTTACACCCCAGGACGTGGCTGATATTGTCTTTTACAAAGGGGTCGGGTGCGACGAGTGTGCCTACACCGGCTATAAGGGGCGTATGGGGATTTTCGAGCTAATGGTGATTACGGAGGAGGTGCGCGACCTCATTTTAAGGCGTTCATCCACTGACGAGATTCAGGCAATGGCACTACATCAGGGTATGATTACTATGCGACAGGATGGCTGGCTGAAAGTTTGCCTGGGGCTGACAACCTTTGAAGAAATTGCACGTCAAACACCTCAGGGGAGTAAAGAAGAGATTGCCGAAGAGATGGAGAGGGTTGTTCAGGAGACAATTGAGCGCGTAGCTGCCGCCAGGGAAAAAAAGCTAGCCGTAAGGGCAGGGGTGTCCACCGGTGAGCCGGAAAAACCCCCTGCACCATCTGCACCCTCCACACCCTGGGCTGGCGAGGAGGCAGTTGAACCTTACAAAGTCGGGGATGCCCGTAAGCAATCTGAACAATTTCCCACGAGTAAATAAAAAGGGAGTGGTGAATTATGGCAGAGTATCTCTACGAGGCGCTTGATAAGGGCGGAAAACAGGTCAAGGGGATTATTGAGGCATCCAGTGAGGATGTCATTATTGAGAAGCTACACGGTATGGGCTATTATCCCCTGAAGGTGGTCCCGCATAAGAAGAAGGCATCAGAGATGGATATACTTGCCCTGCCCATCCTTAGAAATGTCTTTCATCGAGTGAGGTTTAAGCACGTTGTGACCTTCACACGCCAGCTCGCCACACTAATTGATGCGGGCTTGCCCATCCTCCGCTCACTCTTCATCCTCCAGGAACAGACAGAATCGATAATGTTCAAGGTGAAAATCGGCAAGATAGCAAAAGACATAGAGTCGGGTTCTTCTCTCTCCGATGCCCTCGCAAAGCACCCCAAGGTGTTTGACAATCTGTATGTAAATATGGTGCGGGCAGGCGAAATCGGAGGTGTCCTTGAGAGCGTTCTGAACAAGATAGCCGAATTCCTTGAAAAGCGCCAGGCATTGAAGAGCAAGGTCCGCGCCGCTATGATGTATCCGGTTGTGGTTATGATTCTGGCGGCACTAATTGTCAGTTTCATCCTTATTAAGATTATTCCGAGGTTCACGGCAATCTTTGCCACTTTGGATGCGGAGCTTCCGGGACCGACAATGATGCTGGTTCACGCCAGTAATATCCTGATTCACAAGATTTATCTCGTTATCATTGCGGTTGTTGCCCTCATCGTGATTTACAAACAGATTAACAAGACAAGGGGTGGGAAATTGATGTTTGACAGGATTAAGCTAAAATTCCCTGCTATTGGTGACCTCGTAAGAAAGGTTGCCATCGCAAGGTTTGCAGATACGCTTGCTACACTCATCAATTCGGGTGTCCCAATCTTACAGGCGCTGGACATAGTTCGGGACACATCCGGTAATGAGGTCGTCTCGCGGGCAATGGAGAAGGTATATGCAAGTGTGAAGGATGGTGAGACCATCCACGAACCTCTCGCAGAGAGCAAGGTATTTCCCCCTCTCGTGGTGCATATGGTTGCCGTTGGTGAGGAGACGGGCGCAATTGACCATATGCTGATAAAGGTAGCCGAGGCTTATGAGCGGGAGGTCAATGATACGGTTGATGCCCTGACCTCAATCTTGGAGCCACTCCTCATCGTCTTTCTGGGTGTCATTATCGGGACGATAGTTGTTGCCCTTTACCTGCCATATTTTATGATACCCAAGATTGTGGGGCGTTAATAACAATTCGGACGCTCATAACCCCAATCCAGCAATAAGACTGCTGGGTTCAGGTCATAATCTTAATCCGTTTATGGGTTTCGTGCGCCACGATTCTGACGTTTCTTCGCCGCCTCAACCGCCTTTCTGATTTCCTCGAGTTTCATCTCACCCGTGTCGAGTAATGCACTGGCGAATGAGAGAGACCCGGTTTGGTAGCTCTTCCGTAGCTGGAGCTGCACCATAATCTGTTTCAGGTTGAATTGTTTTTTCCGGCGGGGGGGCGGGGTGTGTTCAAAGAGGAGCGCCACGTTCCTCAATAGACGGGCAGGGTCGAATGGCTTTGTCAGGTAAAGGCTTGCTCCCAGCTTGTATCCATATTTTATCTCGCGTGTTGAACCCTTTGCCGAAAGTATGATGACGGGGATACCCTTGTAGGCGGGATTTTTCTGCAGGAGGTCGAGGACCTGAAACCCCGTAATCCTGGGCATCATTATGTCCAGGATTAAGAGGTCGGGTTCAAAGATTTCGAGCAGTTCATAGACCTCGGTAGGGTCGTTGAGGGTCAACACGTCGTATTTATCACCCAGTGTCATACGTATAACTTCAAGGGTCTCTTTATGGTCATCAATCGCAAGGATTCTCCAGCGGAACTCTTCCCGCATAACCATCATCCTTTCATTTTCAGATTTGTAAAGAGATAGAGTCGGTCAATTCACATTATGTGTCTGTAAGGCATCTGTAAGACAGACATTATGCCCTTCTTTTTTTCCGGCGCGACCTGGGTGGTTGCAAGATTTCGTGAAGTATAACAGCTCGCTGCCACGGCGTGAGGGACTTTCGGAATGGGAGGGATGGAGCGGTCTTTCCCGGTTTGGGAATCTCTTTCAGCGCCGGTGTTTTTGGAGGGGATTGAAGGGTGGTGCGGGGAACTTCCGGCTTTTTTACGGGAGCTTCTCGGGGTGGAAGAGGAGGTGGAACGGGGGGCTTTGTTATCCGCTCAAATAGTTCCTCCAGTATGGCGACGGGTTTATTAATTTCACCTCTGTCTATAAAGGTTTTCTCTTCCGGGGTCTGCTTTTCAGGTGCAGGGGGAATCCAGGGTTCAGTTGGGCTCTTTTTGTGCCTGCCGGACTTCTTGCCCTGCCCCGCCTTAAGGATAGAGCTGATTACGTTTATCAGTATGAAGATTGTTATGATGATTAAGAATTCTTTATTCATAATGACTCACCGGATGTTAGAGACGGAATCTTGAACGCACATTGTCACGTCAGGGGAGAGGAAGACGACGAACCTGGTGGTTGAGAAATTGACCTGCGCATTTCGGTATCAGCCCGTATGTTCTGCCAGTTGTAATAATCCATAAATCCCATATGTCCCTTGCGGAGGGCTTCTGACATTGCGCGAGGGACCTCTACCTCAGCCTCCACGACCTTGGCGCGCATCTCCTGGACTTGAGCCTTCATTTCCTGTTCGCGGGCAAGCGCCATAGCTTTGCGTTCCTCCGCCTTTGCCTGGGCAATCTGTTTATCTGCCTCCGCCTGGGCGATCTGGAGCTTTGCGCCAATATTCTCCCCAACGTCTACATCGGCAATGTCTATCGAGAGAATCTCAAAACCCGTGCCGGTATCCAGTCCCTTTTCGAGGACCTTCTGAGAGATTATATCCGGATTTTCGAGAATCTCCTTATGGCTTTCGGCAGAACCTATTGTCGTGACAATCCCCTCACCCACGCGTGCAATAATAGTCTCCTCAGTGGCGCCGCCGATGAGGCGGTCGAGATTTGCACGCACCGTTACGCGCGCGCGTGCAAGGAGCTGGATGCCGTCTTTTGCAACCGCCGCAACCATCTTTGTCCCCCGCGAGACATCCGGGCAATCAATCACCCTCGGTTTTACACTCATCTGGACAGCGTCCAGGACTTTGCGTCCCGCCAGGTCAATCGCCGTGGCACGCTCCCAGGTCAGGGGGATACGCGCCTTATCGGCACTAATCATAGCATTGACGACCTCATACACCTTACCACCCGCCAGAAAATGGCTTTCAAGCATATCGCTGGATATGTGAAGCCCGGCTTTGTAAGCCGTAATCATCGGAAGGACGATATGATTTGGGTCAACACGCCTCAGGCGCATACCTATGAGGTCTATTATGCGGATGGGGACACTTGCGGCACGTGCCGAAATCCATAATCGCCACGGGATAAAATAGGAGATCACCCCAATAACGATAAAGAAAACAACTATCGCACCCATAACGATAAAAACTACACTGCCTGCTTCCATAATACCCCTCCTTGAGAGATTTCTATTATCTTTAGTCTGTTAGGCACGTTAACCCGTTGAGCCCGTTAACCCGTTGGGCACGTTTGCCCGACTGACAACCCGCTGACCGACCAACGAAAAATGACAGGATTTCTTTATTCCCCCTAACCGTTAGGTGGTTTTTATATCTCAAACTTTCATTTAACATAGGGAAACGATGGGAGGGAAGTCAATTAAAAAAGCTACTCCCGACTATAAAAAATGTTGATATTTACGACTTTTTTTATTGCTTTAAGAAATTAACCCCGCTATAAAAGGTTTGTTTTTGTTTGTGAAAAAGGAGCAAAATGAAAATCCCTTTTCCCTCTTTTTGATGCATATTATTGAAATTAGAGGGGTTAGATACCCGGTCACGGTGTGACAAAAAGAGGAAAAGGGGATTTTTATGCTTGACACGAATCTCTAACCCACTTTAGGCTCTTTTATTAAAGTTGTGGAAAAAGCCAAGCCCTGCTTTTTGTTTCCGGATTTTTAGCCCACGTAGCTCAGATGGTAGAGCGCTTGCATGGTAAGCAAGTGGTCACCAGTTCGATTCTGGTCGTGGGCTCCATTCAAGGAATTTTGCAAGCAGTTTTGCAAAACGTATACCTTTCACTTACCCCCCAGTGCACTGAAGGAGGAAAATAATGGCAAAGGAGAAATTTAAGCGGACTAAACCGCACGTAAATGTTGGCACTAT
>CAZGKP010000217.1:0-7108 GCA_964526215.1 uncultured Candidatus Sumerlaeota bacterium | reverse complement strand
GCAACAACCTCATTGGCGATAAGCATACATTGTTCAACGAGGCGGTGGCTCGCCAGACGTGGGTGTCGGCGCAAATCAATCACTGCACCCGCAGAATCAAAAACTACCTCCGTCTCCCCTACATCGAGGTCGAGCGCCCCGCGCCTCTGTCGCATAGCCATAAGTAGCTCGCTAACTTCCTTGAGTGCAAACAGGTCATCGCGAACGGATGCATATTTTGCGCAAACCCAGGGGTCGCTGTGGTCGAATACGGTCTGAACCTCTTCGTAGTTAAGGCGAAAACGCGAACGGATGATGGCATTATACATCCGGCAATTATGCACCTTTCCTGTGGAATCAATATCCATCACAACACTCATAGCGAGGCGGTCAACATCGGGGCGCAGGCTGCACAGGTCATTTGAGAGGCGTTCGGGCAACATAGGAATAACGCGGTCAACGGGATAGATGCTGGTTGCGCGCAAGCGTGCCTCGGAATCGAGTGCGGTTTCGGGCTGCACATAATGCGAAACATCGGCGATGTGGACGCCGAGGCGGAAACCGCCATCTTCGAGTCGTTCAATCGAGAGGGCATCGTCAAAATCCTTTGCCGTTGCGGGGTCTATGGTGAATGTGGCGAGGTGGCGAAAGTCTTTACGTTTTGCAATCTCTTCATCGCTAATAGATGCCGGGAATGTCGCAGCCTCTTCCATAACCGCATCAGGAAATTCGGGCTTTACACCATAATCCCGAATCACAAGCAAAATATCAATGCCTTTATCTTCGTCCTTGCCGATGACGTCCGTTATCTCGCCAAGCATAGGGGTGCGGTTATCGCCATAATCAAGTATGCGAACCATCACCCAGATGCCGTTGCGCAATTCATTGCGGAAATCGAGTTTTGGCACATTGATGATGCGACCTATACGGGTGTCTCTGGGAATCACCGTGCCTCCCTTGCGCTCGAAGTGAAAGCGACCGACGATTTCGGTGCATGCACGTTTTAAGATCTTCGTAACACGCCCCTCCGGGCGTTCCGAATCACGCGTTGTGAGGTGGACAAGGACGCGGTCGCCGGGGAGAGCGCCGCCGAGATTCCGACTTTTGATAAAGACATCGGGCAAAGGAGTGGCATCGGGTGTATCAGTCTCGGGGCGCAAAAAGCCGAATCCTTTCCGCGCAATACTGATAGTGCCCGTAATGAGTTCGGAAGATTGAAGCAGACCATACCGCCTGCTTTTGAACCTGTGGATTTTACCCTCTTCCTCAAGTTCGCGCAGAATTTTACGCAACGCGTGGCGTGATGTGCGGTCAAGATTGAGTGCCCTCTGAATTTCTGACATCTTAAAAAGCCGCGAGGGATTGGCGGTAAAAAATACCCGGATTTCCTCTTTGGTAAGCATAAAAACTCCCGACTGATTTAATTAGGCATCTCATATCCGATGAAGGCAATCAATGGTATAGTTCCGTGATCCTTTATGTATTTCATCCGCACACCTGAGGCGCATCTGCAACCCACCGATGGCAGAGTTTGTTGAACTCATCCCAGATTAAGCCGGTCACCATTCTCCACAGGTGAATGTTCCATATTGGGGACTGACAAGAGAGGAACTGCATTATGACAGAGTTCTAAGTGAAGTTTTCATAATATCCTGCTTTCTCTGCGTGCTCGTATGTGAGTAAACTGCTCACAACTGAAAGGATTAGAGTGAGCTAATTTTTTAAAAAGTCCTTGACACAGGAAAATGATTTTGGGTAAACATTTTTGCTTAAACGGTAAAGCACATAATTAAAACTTTATTTTTTATTTCTACTTTTGCTTAATCGCTAATGCAAACGCGGCTTTTCCAGATTTCTCATTCCACTTATCAAGGAGGTGGTGATTTTTACCGATTCGAAGCGAGAAAGTGTCTCTGAACACTTCATCACTACAATATGGAGGAAAGAACTGTGAAGAGAGTAAAATTAACCCTGATGATTGCCGTAGCCTTATTGGCTACACTGACTGCCTATGCAACCACCTACCACACGATTAATGTGAGTAATGGAGTCAGTGATTTTGCTACCTATGAGAAAGTTGCCGATACACCAAATGACACTATCTGGACCTCTGAACTCAATAATGTATACCTTACGTGGGATGCTACCGATCTTTTCATCGGTATGGATTTTGACAATTCTGGGGACAATGGTTATGACTTCTGGATTTCAATGGGGCAGGGTTCCACCTGCACCGATGCCCATGGGTTCGGCTGGCAAAAGAGAGTGGGCTTTTCAGGTTGGAATCCAGACTATGTGGTTTACACCTGGCCTTCGTCTTCTACCCAGTTATATGGGAAAATCCAATCAAATTCACCTTCAGGCTATACGGATTACACAACCTCTTTTACAGCGTATGGTGGACAGATTGGGATATTTTCCGATTGTGTAGCTCTCAAATTTCCCTGGGTGGCGCTGGGTGGCTTTTCTACCGGTCAGGTGCTCAGGATTGCCTTCACCCTGACAGGCGCTAACTGGTCGGCTGGTGATATTGTACCTGACCCAACCGACGGTCCCTATGGTGGCGCCTCTAATGATATTATAGATAACTTCTTTGAAATCAACTGTGATGAGGATAGTAATGGTGTGCCGGATGAGGGGTACAACTTTTCTGGTCCGCCTCCTCCACCTCCTCTGGCTGCCTCAAACTGGGAGTTGTATCATTAACTATTTTCGCGTATGCCATTGCAGTGAAACCTCGAGTTCACTGCGATGGCTGTCAGGGGCGAGATATTGTATGCAGGGTAGTGCCCCGCATACCCCATTTTTTCAAAAGTCCTTGACGCAGGAAAAGGATTGTGCATAAAAGAAATTGCTTAAACGATAAGGCAAAATATAAGACTCAATTTTCTATTTCTGTTTATGCTTAATCGCCAATATAGATGGCGTCCTTTCGGTTTCTCATCCCATTGAGGAAAGGAGGTGACGATTTCCAAGGACTCGGTGCAATAGAGTGTTTTTTAAACACTTGTATATCTGTAAAGGAGTGAAAAACTATGAAGAGAGTAAAATTAACCCTGATAATTGGTGCGGTCTTATTGGCTACACTGATTACGTATGCAACCACTTACCACTGGATTGATACCAGTCATGGTGTTAGTGACTTTGCTACCGATGAGAAAGTCGCCGATGTCGGTGACGGTATCTGGACTTCTCAACTCGAAAATGTCTACCTCACGTGGGATGCCGATAAGCTCTTCATCGGTATGGACTTCGACAATAGTGGAGATAATGGCTACGACGTCTGGATTGGAACCGCCGAAGGGTCAACGTGCACCGATGCCAGTGGTATCGGCTGGAGCAAAAGAATCGGTTTTTCTGGTTGGAATCCCGATTACGCCATTTTCACCTGGCCTTCTTCCAGTAGCTGGGAAATTGACAAAATCGCATCTAATACCAGTGCGGAAAATTATGGGACCACTTTTACAGCCAAGGGTGGTTGGGTCGCAGTAACAAACGGTACGACCGGTACTGTATGCATCCAGTTCCCCTGGTCAGCGATGGGTGGCTTCTCTACCGGGCAACATGTCCAGGTCGCTTTCACCCTGACGGGTGCTAACTGGTCAGCCGGTGATGCTGTGCCTAACCAAAGCGTCGGTCCAAATGGTGGCGGTGCTAACGACATTCTGGATAAGTATTTTGACGTGAATTGTGATGCTGATACTAACGGAGTCCCGGATGTGGGATATAGCTTTTCCGGTTGCCCTGTGGTGGCTGTGGAGCTCTCGGTATTTAAGCTGGAATAATTTCACACTGTAGCCATAAGAATGGTTTAAGTAGCGATTTGGGGGGAAGATGCTTGTTGCCAGCATCTATTTAATGTTAGAGTTTTTATTTCCATTTATGCTTAATCGTTAATGCAAAGAGCACCTTTTTCGGATTTCTCGCCCCATTTATGAAAGGAGGCGATGATTTTAAGCCACTCGAGAAAGTGTTTCTAAACACTTCATTAAACCAAAAAAGGAGGAAAGAACTATGAAGAGAGTAAAACTAACCCTGATAATTGGTGTGGTCTTATTGGCTACACTGATTACGGCGACCACTTACCACTGGATTGATACCAGTCATGGCGTTTCTGACTTTGCTACCGACGAGAAAATCGCCGATGTCGGTGACGGTATCTGGACTTCTCAACTCGAAAATGTCTACCTCACGTGGGATGCCGATAAGCTCTTCATCGGTATGGACTTCGACAATAGTGGAGATAATGGCTACGACGTCTGGATTGGAACCGCCGAAGGGTCAACGTGCACCGATGCCAGTGGTATCGGCTGGAGCAAAAGAATCGGTTTTTCTGGTTGGAATCCCGATTACGCCATTTTCACCTGGCCTTCTTCCAGTAGCTGGGAAATTGACAAAATCGCATCTAATACCAGTGCGGAAAATTATGGGACCACTTTTACAGCCAAGGGTGGTTGGGTCGCAGTAACAAACGGTACGACCGGTACTGTATGCATCCAGTTCCCCTGGTCAGCGATGGGTGGCTTCTCTACCGGGCAACATGTCCAGGTCGCTTTCACCCTGACGGGTGCAAACTGGTCAGCCGGTGATGCTGTGCCTGACCAAACCGTCGGTCCAAATGGTGGCGGTGCTAACGACATTCTGGATTTATTCTATGACATCAACTGTGATGTTGACAACAACGGCGTTCCGGATACAGGCTACAGCTTCTCCAGCCAAAATGTTTCACTTGTTAAAGACTGGGAATTCTACTGAGTTGAATATTTTCGCTTATGCCATCGCAGGGAAACCTTGTGTTCCCTGCGATGGCAGTGAGAAAGGAGAGTTCAAATGAGAAAAAGAGGTTTCACACTTATTGAGCTGTTGATTGTAGTGGCAATTATTGCCATACTTGCGGCGATTGCCGTGCCCAACTTTCTGGAAGCCCAGATTCGCTCCAAGGTAAGTCGCGTCCACGCAGAGCATCGCTCGTTCGCCACTGCACTGGAGGCGTACCGCACAGACCATAATAATTACCCTATTTACGTACAAGTCAACAATTTCTATGTGCTCACCACTCCGTTGAAGTATGTAACTAATTTTAGGCAGAACTTCAGTGACGAGTTTGACCCACCCTGGACGTATATCTATTTCTGTTATCTGGATATGGTCATTTTGGGGTGGACAGAGCCGCCAGAGGGGTGGTATGGTGACAAACCCGGGGCACATCATGCCACTCGGTGGGGTATCCTTTCCCTTGGCCCTGACAAGGAATGGTGCTGGGGAGATATCGCTTATGACCCCACAAATGGCACCGTCAGCTACGGCGACATCGCCCGGTGGGGTCCATAGGGCATAGAAGGCTTCTCCTTTTAACACATCGAATGTATATCGGTATCTATCCTTCACGAGGTGCATCTCACGAAATCGAGAGATGCATCTTTGTCTGATGTGTTTTTAACCCTTTAATCATCGTAGTGCCGGTTACAAAGATGTGAATTGGGTATAGTGCATAAGAGGTCAGGGGCGTTGAAGGCGTCGGTAAAATTTGTTTGCTGCGATTGCAAGTTAGTGAAAACTATGGAGTTGTTCATTCGCCCAATGAGAGTAACCGGCTTATGGATTGTAGGGTGGAATGTGGTTTTATGGTTAATGGTTCACCCCGCTTTGGGGATACGACCTCCCGGGGGGGAGATAGGTAAACCGCTCCCTTTCAGGCTGATGCATAATGAAAATGGGGTGCTAAGGTATCCTGACTGTAAGGAAGTGGCACTCCTGGGAACGAATTACTATCCCCACGCCTGGGATCAGTATGTGAATATGAAGGCAGTGCTCCCATCGCTGGATGACCGTAAGGAGGCGATAGAACAGGATTTCTGCGATATGCAGAGGCTGGGGTTACGGGTTATTCGGCTCGGCGTCTACGATAGGGAAATTTCCGACCTGTCGGGGAATCTGGTGGAAAACGAGCACCTCGAAATATTGGACTATGCCCTGAGCCAATGCCGGGCACAGGGGATGTATTGCTATCTGACGCTTATGAAGTACTGGTGGTCGCCGGAGGCACTGCCGGATAGTTTCAGCAATCACTACGCAAAAGAGGAGTTGCTCTATGTCCCCGAGGCAATTGCCGCGGAACAAAATTTCATCACCCAGCTGCTCAATCGGACGAATTCGTACACCGGTATCAAGTATGCAGATGATGCTGTTATTTGCGTCATTGAGATATTAAATGAGCCGTGGTATACGAGCTACGAGCAACTTTACAATCCCGACCTCGTTCCCTCGTGGCAGAGAACGCCGCAGTGGCTACGGAATGTCAGTAACCTCCGTGCGCTGTTCGAGGAGTGGTGCGACGATCGAGGATTGCCGAACAACAAGACCAGCCATCAGGTGTTCCGGCGAGAAATGGTGAAAAATTATATAGACGCAATGGTGGCAACAATCCGCGCGACAGGTGCACAGCAACCACTGGTTTACAACCTCTTCGCAATAGATTGGATTAATTTCTCCGATATTACAGATATTTTGCCAGCGGTTGCAGATTCCCTAATTGACGCCTTCTCCATATATCAGTATATCCCTGGTTTAAACAACAGAGAGAACGACGATATGAACACATTGAGCTTCTGCAATGCGGACGAGATATGGTCAGGTCTGGACGCCAAAGCACGACTCGCTTATGAGTTTGACTCCATCGGGACGCACGAGCTGTGCGCCATTTATCCTGCACAAGCGAGGCGGCTGCGCCAGACGGGCGTTCAAATCGCCTGCCAGTTCCAGTATGATAGCCGTGTTACCGCGGATTATAATAAGGATTGGTATCCGCACTACCTCAACTATATCTATACACCTGCAAAGGCTGTATCAATTGCAGCGGCGAGTGAGGTATTCAATAATTCTCCACGCGAAGTGGTCTTCGCATTAGGTCCTGACAATCAAGTATGGACGCCGACCCTAGAGTTCCCTTCATCGTGGACTTCAAAGGGGAACCAGGTGGGGGATGATGCCGACGACGATGGTCTCTGGGGGCATGAGCTCAACCAGTTGTATATCGGTTGGGATTTAACCAAACTCTACATTACGTCGCTATTTCACAATGCCGATACGGTAAGCATTGATATATGGCTCGGTGCGGGGAAAGGCTCGG
>CAZGKP010000216.1:0-7144 GCA_964526215.1 uncultured Candidatus Sumerlaeota bacterium | reverse complement strand
AGAAAATTGGCCAGAGGATATTGATATTACAAAAAGAAGAATATTTTTTTGGGATAACAACTGGCTTGCGTCACCCAACTTTGAAAAAGATGTTAAAAAACTAATGAAATTTCGGGGAATAGGAATAACGCAAATCGATTTTAATCAAGGATTAGACTGCAGATTACTTGATGAAGATAAGGTAAAACTACTGAGTCAAATAACAATTAAACCACTAAGACTTGCATTTGACAATTGCTCCGAAGATGGATATATACAGAAAGCCATACATTTGGCGCAAAAACACGGATTTAAGGATATACGAGTTTATGTCTTGTATAACTTTGAAAGCAATAACGATACACCAGAATATTTTTATTATAGAATAAATGAAATGAATAAATTGGGAGCATTAGCATATCCAATGCGTTATCGCCCCCTCAATAGTGCCAATGGACAATATATTTCTGATAAATGGGGTAAAAAATTGTTAAGGGCTTTGAAATTGACTCTTATGTTTTACTATTCAAAGGGAATGATTAGGAAAAATCGTGAAGCCTTCAAAGAAATTTATGGAAATAATGCAAATGAGTTCAAGTTCAAATTATACGACATATATGAAAATGACAAGCTAAGGAAATCAAATTCAAGAAGTGGTGAATTCAACGTTAAAAATGACGTTGTTGCTCTTTTTTGAAGTTTGAAACTGGATTTGAGGTCAGCCGTCATAAATAGCTTTCTCTTTTTTGATTTTTATTCTCCGTTCTCCTCAGAACCTATATGGCGTTTTCATCTTCCTCTCATAAGCCTTTTGTGATAAGGCATCCCACTTTTTTCTTTGCGGGAATTTGTCAGAATCTCCATTGTTAAAAAACGTGTATCAGTTTAGCTGTTTGAAAATGGAAGAAATAAATATATTTTTGACAGGATAACGGGATAAACAAGATATTGATAATCATGATAATCCTGTTATCCTGTCTGATATTATACATTTTTTCATACTGCTAAAATGTTACAAAAACGCCCTGTTTCCCAAACCGGTGCGGGATACAATGTGTTAAAGGCGAAATGGTAGGTTGATTCTTTTCGGAGGCGCCATAAGTTCTGTAATTCAAAAAGAGAGAGCATATATCCGGTTTCATTTACACTATCGGGGTCTGTCAGTTTAGCCGGATATTTCCTTGAGTAGGCGGCGACAGGTCTTGCCGATGGATGTGGCTGCATCTACCTGGAGCGATTTCTTGAGAAAATAACGCTCGGATTGGCGGTCCCTGAGTTTACGAGCCGTTACAGCAAGTTTATATAAGCGGGATTGTCGCTGTGCGGGGGAATGCCCTATTCCGCGGACGAGTTCGGGCAGACGCGTGAGGATGTGGAGTTGCCTGCGGGCATTCTGGTGGTCATTCTTTTTCGCATATAAATCAATGAGGCTAAGGCGCGGCAGTGGGTCGAGCGGATTAACACTTATTGATTCCTTCAAGAATGCCTCGAACTCATCGGGACGATTAAGGTCTCGGTAATGTTTTTCGATGCGGAGGGAGAAAAATTCATTAGTCGGGTCGGCACGAAAAAGAATCATATAATATTGTAGTGCGGCATCGGCATCCCCAATCTGATCGCATAACCGGGCGAGTTTGCCCACGTGTGAGAGGTCGCTCGGCTCGAGTTTATGGAGAAACTCATACACCTTGCGCGCCATTTTGTATTTCCTTGCGAACGTAAGCATCCGCCCGAGCGTTTGCTGAACCTGTGGCTTATTTGACATCTTTCCGGCTATCTCAAATTCGATGAGTGCGGTGGTCTGGAATTTTTCCGCCTTTTTTAATAACGCCTCTTTTTCCTTCCCCGGTGTTTTTGCTACTTGCATCTTTGTCCTGTGGGCGAGCTCCGAGTTAATCACACCGAGGTTATAGTGAATCTCGGAATAATCCGGTGCGTATCTCTGGAGCTCGTGATAGGTCTTTAGAGAGTTTTCAATGTCGCCTATCTGATTATACGCATGCGCCATCTTGTAATAGGTTGTGATAAAATAGAGGTTACGTTTGAGGGCTTTTTTGAAGGATTCAACAGCTGCTTTATAGGTTTGGGTCCTTGCGCGGTTGTAGAGGTGAATACTTCTCTGGATTTCGGCGGCTTTGTCCCTGTGCTCCGTTGCAGCGCGGGTGAGTGTATCAATCTCTTTCTGGTAGCCCTCGGCGATGCTGACAAGCGTAAGTCCGTTATTATTTTCCTTCGCACCCAGAAATCGCTCTACGGCGAATCGGGCAGAGAAATACACAATCGGAAGTATAACTATCATCAGAGCCAGGAGCAGATTGGCGATAAATGGAGAGGGGAGGGGGAGGCGGTTTATCGGTTTGTCCGCCGCAGGTGGATTTGTCAGTTTGGGGAGAGACACATAGAATGTCCCGATGCCAAGCCCCATCACTGCCCATAAATTTGAACTTACAACTGTCCAGCGGCTATTGGGAGTGAATATGTTCGAGAGCAGTATGCCGAATATACCGGTAAGGAATGCAATAATATAGATACGCATTCCCTCGTCCTGGGTACGAATCAGGCTCTTCAAACCCATTATGAAGAATCCGAAGACAAAGCCCATATAGCAGATGAAGCCCAGAATGCCGTTCTCGCATAAAAGGTCTAAAAAGCGATTGTGGGAAAAGAGCGTAACGTTCGAGATGTCGTGGAGGTGATAATTGGGGCTGCGATAACGCGGGAATATGAGACGGAACGTGCCGGGACCGCATCCTATCAAAAGACTACGTGCAGATAGTGGGGGTTTTCCCTTCAACTCATACCAGTTATCCGGACCGGGACCGTAGAGGAACATATCCCATCCGCCGCCCCAGATGATGGCACGGGATGCTATGCTGCGCCCCATACTTTTGAATTTCTCCGGTCCGACGTCCTTCGTGAAGAAACCGAGCGTGAGGGCAATAATGAGAAATCCCACAATCCATATCCACGGGTGCGGGATTTTTATTCGCTTGTGCCGGACAAAAAGTTTATACAGGAAAAAGAAAGCCAGTAGCGTCATAACGATGGCGCCGGTGCTTGCCTTTGAATGAGCCAGATACAGACAGATAACCATCAAAAGAGAAGTGGCGATAGCCACATAGCGCCAGAAATGTTTTTTCTCCCCAGCAATTGCGTATGCCATCGAAAGTGGTATCAACATCACCAGAAATGATGCGTAAAACTCGCGATTCAGGATGGTGCTGAACATCCTATCTCTGGAGTCCATAAACGTATACAATAAAACCCTCATCGGGGTTCGCACTGCCCCTTCCCCGATGAATGCCCTGAATAAGAGGCTGAATCCCCCGGCGTAATGGAAAAGCCCGAAGATGGTTGTGCCAAGCCCCAGCAGTATGTAGATTAGGACTACACGCGATACATCTTTTTTATCACGAACCAGCCCGTATGCGCAGAATAACCCGCCCAGAAGCGCAAGATGAAATCCTTGCTGAAGCCACCCTATCCAGGAATAGGGCTTTCCGGCAAAAAGCGTCGAGATGAAAAGGATAACCGAATATCCTAAAAGCGGAATAAGTAGCCAGCCCGGAAATAGTCGCATCTTTCCCTGTGCGGCAAAGAAGAGATATGCGCAAAGTAAGATTGGACCGAAAAAATATAAGAGGCTGACCTTAATCTCATCCAGGTTATGCGTATATGGCGTGAATGAATACAGGATAAGCGCCAGATAGAAAAAGATTATAGCATATACCACAAAAGATATCAGTGTCATTTCACCCTTGGAAGGTGGCGAAACAGGGGCTTTTCTTCGATGAGTGTAGGCAGGCGACATTTGTCCTAATCTCCCTTTTTGACCCGCCTCAGGCGGATTCCATCGGGACGTTGCGGCGCAGTGCCTCAAAAATCTCTTCAAAGTCATCAATAAAAGATGGTGATACCCAGAATTCAATCAGTCCCCGCGAAGGGTCTTTAGTGCGCATCAGGGCGATGCCCTCGTATACCTCGATAAATCTGCTTACATCGCCGATGTGCTTCGGCTCAATAAGTGCACAGACCTTCACGGCATCTTTTTCAAAAGGTGGATAATTCCGAAAACGTCTCACAGGCATAATATCCTTGACGCATAAAACTATGGCTCGTTTAATACTTGCTTGTATATGCGGAGGCAACCGTTTTTTTGCAATGCCCCTTAATGAGTGAAAAAGCAACGATGAAGAGTTTTGACTTTTGGGAAGACCCTGAAGGAGGCGAAAAATTCTATAACCGAAGCCCTTGAACTTTATTTTGAAGAACCGGAAGCAGGGGAGCTAACACCGGTTTGAAAAATGTTGAAATTCCTCGCATTTGAAGGTTTCCTGATATATATTTCGAGAAAATTGATGGTAATGAGAAAGGTGAGGCACGTTATGGAAAGTAGAGCAAAAAAAATTGTCGCAAACGATGAGAAACTGAAAAGGATTAAAGATGCAATTATGGAGATATATTCACCGGAAAAGATAATGTTCTTTGGCTCACGAACCTCAAGGAAAGACCGCAAGGACTCCGATTACGACATTTTTGTTATCCTTGAGGATACGGAGATTCCCTTTTACGGGCGTTCTGTTCCGGTCAGAAAAAAACTGCGACACCTCGGTGCACCCCTCGACCTCTTGATATTGCAAAAATCGGAGATAGATATAGAAAATCCTTTCTTCAAAGAAATCCTGTCAGAAGGTATCGTTATTTATGAGAGAAAAACTCATTAAATCCTGGGTAGAAAAAGCAGAGAAGGATATCGGGCTTGCAGAAATGGCGATGAGAAAGCACAAGTATCCCGACCTGATATGTTTTCATTTCCAACAGGCAGCGGAAAAATTCCTAAAGGCACTGATTTTGAAGTTCAGCGACAAAGCGCCTCGCACTCATAGTCTGAGTTATCTGCTTGATTTGCTGGAGGAGCATCTGAATATTCCCGAGGAAATACAAGAGGCGATTTTGCCCCTCGAAGATTATAGCGTGGCAACCAGATACCCCGGACTCCCTGAGCCAAACTGGACTGATGTTGATTTCGCACATAAAGCAACGCTAAAAATACGTGAGTTCATAAAAGACACTCTGAAACTATAAGTTTTGGGAAGGGGAGATGAAAATGGTAACCAGACGAAATCTGTGGGTTGGGTGTGTGCTTGTGGCGATGGTGTTTGTGGTAAAGGGTTCTTTTGCAGAGGGACCGGCGGTGGAATGGGAAAAGACCTTCGGAGGCAGCTCTTATGATTGGGGCTCTTCCGTCCAGCAAACAATTGATGGGGGATATATCTTTACAGGAAGGACGGAATACAATGTTGCGGGCGGTTCTGACGTTTATCTCATAAAATTCTCTCCAGAGTTACCCCCGGAGCCTCCGGTAGATGGATGGCTATTTTTTTGATGCAAATACCGGAGTAGGCTTTATGAAATGTCGGCTTTGCCCAAGAGTATGACAGTAATCTGCCAATTACGCTAATAAGCGCGAGTATATATTAACGTAAGTTCGCCTACATTAGCAAACTAATTTTTGAAGAGGAGATTATTATGACTCGTCCAGGTAAAAGTATAACCGAGATTCCTAATTCCCTCACCACGGATATTGACCTGGCATCTCCGGTGGGGATTGTGAAGATTCTGCGCCAGTCCGATGCACAGATTTACAATGGGTGGGACACTTATGATGCGCTTTGTGACCCCGAGGTGCTTTTGCGGATACGGCGGGCGGTGGATGCGGCGGCTGATGTGCTTTCCTATAAAGGGAAAAAGAGAGTCATCATTTCGGGAGCAGGGACGAGTGGGCGTCTGGCGATGTTTGCTGTTCGCACCTTTAATAAGCTCCTGCGTCAGGTGGGACAGCGCGGGTGTTTCCGCCATCTCATCGCCGGAGGCAATCTCGCCCTCATAAAAGCACAGGAAGGTGCAGAAGATGACCCCATCACCGCACAGAAGGAACTCGCCGATATTGTGGGCGATGCCGAACGGATATTTTATGTCGGCGTAACCTGTGGGTTCTCTGCGGCGTATATCGCCGGACAACTGAATTACGCCTCAGAGCACGAGAATTACTTCAGCGCCCTTCTCGGTTTCAATCCCCCCGAGCTCGGACGCAAGGTAGTTATTGAAAACTGGGACAAGTGCTTCTTTGACGTGGTGGATAAGATTAAAGACCACCCGCGCTGTGTCTTGCTGAATCCGGTTGTGGGACCTGAACCCATCACCGGCTCGACGCGTATGAAGGGCGGCAGTGCCACAAAACTCATTTTAGAGGTCGTCTTTACCGGTGCGATGATAAAAGCTGGCATCCTGTCGCCAAACGACCTTGCCCCCACACTTAAAGCCGATGCGTGGGACATTGATGCCCTGCTTTCGTCAATGATTCGTCTATACGAAAATATCCGCGTGGATACATATAGCCAGAGAGATGACATTGCGCATCTTGTGGAGCTGGCGGGAGTCGCCCTTAAGTCCCACAGGCATATCTATTACATCGGGCGCGATTCCTACGGTGTGCTCGGGACGATTGATGCCTCGGAATGTCCGCCAACATTCGGAGCTGCATTCGATGATGTGCGTGGTTATCTACCCGATGGGTGGCACGAACTCCTCGATAGCGACGAAGACCACACAGACGCTGGCAGTGAGTATCATATCTCGGTAGATGATTTTATCCGCGAGAAATTGCCACATCTCACGCCCGAAGACCTCGTTATTATGCTCGGTAAGGAAAAGACCATTAACTTCTACGAAGACCTCCTTGAAAAGATAAAGTCAATGGAGGCGCAGCTGGGCGCGGTTCTTATCAATCCGCGCTACAAGGCATTCCCCGGGTTTGACGCGGTAGTCAGGCTCAACCTCGACCCGACGGGACTTGTTACGTCAAACGAAACGCTCGCCGAATATGCCACTAAGCTCGTCATAAATGCCATTACCACCGGTGCACATATACTTGCCGGCAAGATCTACGAGAATCAAATGATAGACCTGAATATATCCAACAACAAACTCTTTTATCGCACAATCGGCATCCTGAGAGACATAGTCGGCGCAGATGAAGACATGGCGTTTAAGAGCATACTGAAGGCGATTTACAAGACCGACAATCCCACGCCGAAGCAGATAAAAGCCCCGATTTCCGCACACATTACCGAAGGCACATGGAAATACAAGATTGTCCCGAAGG
>CAZGKP010000215.1:0-7151 GCA_964526215.1 uncultured Candidatus Sumerlaeota bacterium | reverse complement strand
TGATGGTGTAGTGAAAAGCCCTGATTGATTTGGTAGCTTTGCAAAGATGCGCCCACTGGGAGGGTGAAGATAAATTGACCATTGAAAAATCCAATTCTTTCCCCAAAGATACGCTCCGAAAATTGACCCCCCGATGTCCGCCAATTTACCTTAACCCGGGCAAGCCGGAAGCAAATAGGCGTATCTCCCGAGTTCGGGAGATGCACCCCCGTGAAAAAATAACTTGCATTTCACATCACAAGCCATTGCAATTCGTCTAACTTCATCAAACATAACTATGGCGATTTATGAGTTCTCTTATTAACATTGATGCGGAGATTTGTCAGAATCCCCGGGAGGCACTGAAGCGCGAATGGCTCCTGTCAAACGGTCTGGGTGGTTTTGCATCTTCCACCATTATGGGCTGTAACACCCGCAAGTATCACGGGCTACTTATCGCATCCCTTACCCCACCTACAAATAGATTCCTTGTGCTTTCAAATTACGATGAAACCGTTACGTTAGAGGGGATGAAGTTCCACCTCTCCACAAATCGCCGTCCCGGTGGCTTTGACGCCGCCACGGCGACTTTTCAACCTGAAGGGTATAAATTCATTGTGAACTTCCGCCTTGACCCTTTCCCTATCACTACATACGCCCTAATAGATTGGGAGATTGAAAAACGTATCTTTATCCCCTACGGCAAAAATGCAGTCGTGGTGCGATATCGAGTGATACAGGGCAGGGGCGAAGCCAGCCTCGTCCTCGCTCCCCTCGTAACATATCGGGACATACACAATGTGAGCGTTGGACATAATCTCGCGTATCCCCCACATATTACGGGCGATAACCGCGTGGTTTTCGCACCGTATCCCGACCGCCCCTCTCTTACCTTCTTTCATAATGGTGAAAGTATTGTCCCCATAAATCCATCCGTGGAGCAACTTGAGTATCCGATTGAGCGAGAGCGCGGCTATGATTCCATAGATTCGATTGTGAGGTTGTGCGAGTTCAAATTTCCCCTCTCTAAAGAAAAGCCGGCTTTCGCCATCGCATCTACCGCGGCGGATGAGGCGGGGGATGCGATTCTGCTTGAGCGTGAGGCATTACGCCGCCACCGAACCTTTGTTAAAAAAGCTGCCAATCTTCACCCGAAAAAAGTTGAGATTCCCACACTTGTGACTCTTGTTAGTGCGGCAGATTCATTTATCGTGAAGCGAGGCGGCGGTGTCTCTGTGATTGCCGGCTATCCCTGGTTCACCGATTGGGGGCGCGACACGATGATTTCCCTACCGGGGATTTTTCTACTGAGAGGGCGTTGTGAGCAGGCGCGCAATTTGCTCCTCGCTTTCCTCCAATACTACAAAAACGGGCTTATACCTAATACATTCCCCGAGAAAGGCGCTGAACCGATTTACAACACGGTGGATGCAAGTCTCTGGTTCATTCACGCCGCATACGAATATTACCTCGCCACAAAAGACATAAACACTGTAAGCACGCCGTTATTCGAGGCAGTCAGGGACATTATTCAACACTATGTCTCCGGGGCGCACTTCGGCATTCATCAGGACTCAGACGGGCTAATATATTCCGGCGAGGCGGGCTGGCAGATTACGTGGATGGATGTTAAAGTCGGCGATAAGGTCATTACGCCACGCATCGGAAAAAACGTCGAGATAAATGCCCTGTGGTATCATGCGTTAAAGATTACGGCATTTTTCGCCGACATCCTCGACGATGAGGAGGCTTTTGCAGCTTACGAACTCCACGCACAAAAGGTGAAAAAATCATTCGTGGAGAAATTCTGGTGGGCAGATGGCAACTGTCTCTACGACACGCTTGGAGCAGATGCCCCTGATGCCTCCATCCGCCCGAACCAGATTTTCGCCGTTAGCCTTCCACATCCCGTTTTGACGGGCGAAAAGGCAAAAGCGGTCTTTGAATGCGTAACAAAGCACCTGCTCACACCTTACGGTTTGCGGTCACTCGCACCGGGACACCCAGAATATAAATCACAATGCGCGGGCGACCTTGTGAGCCGTGATTCTGCATATCATCAGGGGACCGTCTGGGCGTGGCTCATTGGTCCCTATATTGATGCGCTTGTGAATGTGAAGGGCAAGGCGCCCGCAGTTCGCAAAGAGGGACTTCGCATCATTGAACCATTGCTAAAACACCTTGAGGAGGCAGGTCTCGGCACCGTCTCAGAGATATTCGATGGCGATGCGCCTCACACGCCGCGCGGTTGTTATGCACAGGCGTGGAGCGTGGCAGAACTCCTGCGCGCTTATGTCAAATTATTACGCCTGCCCGAGTAAGGGAGTGCGAAAGGGCACGGGCAGGGGCAGGAGAACGGACTGATGACGTCCGATTGCCGCAATCGGCATTCACTAATGACTATTGACTGATGACTGATGACTAAAGTGTTATGGATGCTATCTTAAAAAAGCTACGCAAAGATAATATCCGCTTTGATTGCCGATATTACACGGGCTACAAACCGTGCGGGCTGGCGGAATTCTGCACAGATTGCGACAAATACCAACCGCGCGGCACGCGCATCCTCATTATCAAACTTGCCGCACTGGGCGATGTCTTGCGCACAACCGCAATCCTTCCCGGTATTAAAAAAATCTACCCGCAGAGCCATATCACCTGGATTACGGACCCTGCCGCCTCTCCCCTACTCCAGCACAATCACTTGATTGATGCACTTTATATATTTGATACGGCGGGGATATTGACCATTTCCCGTATGCGGTTCGACCTTGCACTGAATTTTGAAAAGGAAAACCGCGCCCTTGCGCTCACAGACGCCATTTCCGCCACAAAAAAACGCGGCTTTGCATTATCCGATGCGGGCACTCTCTCGATATATAACGATGCCAGCGTCTATGCCCTCCAGCTCGGGCTGAACGACGAGCTCAAGTTTCGCCACAATACTAAAACATACCAACAGATTATTTACGAGATGGCTGAAATCCCTTATGCTGGCGAGGAATATGTCCTTGACCTCCCCGAGCACTCGCTGAATTTTGCAAAAGAGGCGACGGCGCGCTTCAAACTCAATCCGTCTCGCATCTCTATCGGACTTAATACCGGTTGCGGCGATGTATTCCAAACAAAGCGATGGACAAAAAAAGGCTTTTGCGAGCTGGCAAAACTCCTGGCACAGAGTGGCGAATATAATATTTTGCTCCTTGGTGGGCGGCGCGAATGTGAATTCAATCGCTCCATCGTTGAACAATGCAATGCCCCCATCATTGATACCGGCTGTCATAATTCCCTCGAAGAATTCTTCGCACTCATTTCCCTGTGCGATGTTGTTGTGAGTTCTGACAGCCTCGCCGCCCACATCGCAATCGCGCTGAAAAAACAGGTCGTTATCCCGTTCGGCCCTACCTGCCACCAGGAAGTTGACCTGTATGGTCGTGGTGAAAAAATTATAACAGATTTCCCCTGCAGCCCCTGCTATAAAAAAACCTGTGAAAAAAAGCCGACCTGTATGGATGCCCTCGAGGCAAAACCGGTCTTTGATGCAGTAGGGAGTCGCATCAATTCTCTGAAATCCGCCCGGGCTTAACCAGTGGAATCTCCAGCCCCAAAACAGAATCCTTATCTTTTATTCCTTCTGCCCGCCTTCATTATTTTGCTTTTCCTGACCACAATTCCTGTTATCCGCGGGATCTTTACAATGCATTATCCATATCAGCTCGATTACGCCGAGGGGTTTCTGGCAGTAGAGGCGCAATTCATCGCACAAGGAAAAAACATTTATGCACCGCTGAACAATTATCCATATCTCGTGGGGAATTATCCACCCTTGTTTCCCCTCTTGAATGCACCTTTTTTTCTTGCGTTTGGACCGGGACTTGTTTTCGGGCGAGCCTTATGCGTGCTTTCCGCGCTGGGGATTTGCGCCCTTATGTTTTTTATTGTTAGGAAAAGGACTCATCAGCCTTTTCTTGCAATCCTTTCGCCACTTTTATTCCTTAACACATACGCACTTTTTGAATGGATAGGTTATGCACGAGTGGATTTACCGGCGATATTGTTCAGTCTGGCGGGGCTTGCTGTTCTGGCAGGAGACATAAATCCGCGGCGACTTAATTGGGCACTTGTATTTTTTCTACTCTCAATCTACACAAAGCAGATTCAAATCTTTGCCCCGCTTTCCGCCTGCATCTATCTCATAATCAAAGACCGTAAAATGGGATTGCGTTTTACATTGCGTCTGTTTGAGTTTGCCGCCGGAATCTTCATCATCCTTACCCTTATTACGCGCGGTGAATATTTCAACCATACGGTTCTTTACAACGCCAATGTCTTTGATTGGTGGCAGGTGAAGGTATGGCTACGACACCTTATGCACTTTTACGCGCTTTACGTTTTTGCTGTATTGATTCTCGGCGCAGTAGCGATTCACCTATTTTTTGCAAAACAAAAATGCGGGGATTCCGCGCCGCCGGATTTATTCAGCATATATGCCATCCTCGGTGCACTTTCGTTCTTTACGATTGGCAAGGTGGGAGCGGCATCAAATTACCTTCTGGAATTCCATATTGCACTCGGGATATTTTTCTGCCTCCAAATTTCACGCCTTGCAAATTTTTCGGTGCCGGCATTCAAACGCACCATCCCTATCGCCTTCTTAATTATTATTACATTGCTTATCAACTTTCACGCCATTCGACTTGCGGTGTTGAGCCATCAACTCTTCAGCCGACCCAATCCCACCCCAACTGCATACCTGAAGGGGAATCTCCTGTTCGAAATTGTCCGCCAGCGCCCCGACCCCATCCTGTGCGAGGAACCAATATTTCTCCTTCTCGCTGGAAAAGAGGTTGTGTTTCAACCATTCATTATGTCGCAATTAGCCAAAGAAAAAAAATGGGGTGAGACAAGATTCATTGCGGATTTGCGCAAAAAAAGATTTTCACTCATTGTCACCGGACAGGACGTTACGAAGAAGGGCAAATTTTTCTGGCAATATACAAAAGCGATGTGCGATGCTATAAGAGAAAACTATATGTTGTTGTTCACGACAGAGCCGAAAGTGCGCTCGCTCCTCGAATCACCGGCGGGCGGCATCCCATATTTTATCTATATCCCAAAGAGCAACGGCTCGTGGCGGGATGATTTTCAGAGAATAATCCGACTTTTGCCTCAGGCGAAATAAATGTAAGAGAAAAATTGAAAATGAGCGAAGACACACTGGCGAGAATAAAGGCTAATATTGCGAAGGTCATCTTCGGCAAGTCAGAGGTCATAAAACAGGTTCTGGCGGCGCTTCTGGCTGGCGGACACGTCCTCATCGAAGATGTTCCCGGTGTCGGCAAGACATATCTCGCCCGCAGCCTCGCGCTCTCCATCACGGGCATATTCAAGCGCATACAGTTCACGCCAGACCTCCTCCCCACAGACGTAACCGGTGTTTCTATTTACAATCAGAGAGAGCGGGTGTTTGAGTTCCGCGAGGGTCCTGTTTTTACAAACGTGCTTCTTGCCGACGAATTGAATCGCGCCACACCCCGCACACAATCTGCGCTCCTGGAATGTATGGAGGAGAGGCAGGTGTCGGCGGACGGCGTAACGCATCCGCTCCCGCGTCCATTTTTTGTTATGGCTACGCAAAACCCCATCGAGCAGCAAGGGGTTTATCATCTGCCAGAGGCGCAGCTCGACCGCTTTCTGATTCAGATAATGGTCGGTTATCCCAAACACTACGTCGAGATGAATATCTTAGAGGCGCAGCGCGAGCGCCACCCCATCGAGACCCTCGAGCCGGTTGCGACTATTGGCGACATATTGCGGATGCAAAAAGAGGCACGGGAAATTTATGTAGATAAATCCCTGCGGGATTATGTTGTAGCGATAGTGGAAAAGACGCGCTCGCATACATCATTATTTCTGGGTGGGAGTCCACGTGCCTCGCTTGCGCTTTACCGAATGGGGCAAGCGATGGCATTTTTAGAGGGCGCGGGATATGTCCGTCCCGATGTAGTAAAGGCACTTACAAAGCCAGTTCTCAGGCACCGCCTAATCCTAAAGCCGCAGGCGCGGTTAGGTGGACTCACAGCCGACCAGGTAATAGAAGACATCCTCCACAGCATAGACGTCCCCACCACGCAAAAATTCTGAACCTTCGTAGATGTGTCTTCCCTATTTACACGCAAGCGGGCAAAAGGATTATTACTGTCAGTGAAGGCGGCAAATATTAGAGAGCGACTTCATAAGGAGGAAACCGAAACTATGAAAAGCGAACAATCGGACATCTGTCCTTTATGCGGCGGTGCCAAAGAGCCGGGCACAACCTCTTTTACCGCCGAATTAGGCTTCGGCGTGGTCGTCATACGCAATGTGCCTGCAACTGTCTGTTCCAAATGCGGCACGGACTGGATTGATAATGAAACCGCCGCACGCATTGAAAGGACAGTCGAAGACGCCCGCAGAAAGCACAGCGAGGTTGAAGTGCTGACTTTTTCATAACAGCAGATTGCGCCTCAGATGCCCTACACAGTTTGTTTTGGGCAAATCTTCCAATTCCACGAAACTTATTTGAACAATTTAGAGCGTCTGACCCCTGTTGCCCACTAAAAAGGGAGAGGGAACAGGAATCGACTAAGCATGTGGAGTATGACTCCCTGCGCAGTCAGGGTTATTCTATATTGTCTATAAACCAGGACGAATGGGGTCAGCCTCTACCTGTTCTGTACCGATCATTTTAGAAATTTCTCTTGACTCAAAAAGAGCCATTTTATTGTTTTGTAAAATATGGCACGACAAAAACGCATAGATTTACCTTATACGCTTTACCATATTCTCCCGCGAACCAATTCGGGTGATATGGCTTTTATGAGAGTGGAATATATCGCCATCTGAATCGGATACAACAAGACAAGAGTTTGAGTCGCACACTTGAAAAAATAAAAGAAGAAATACTCGGGGGAAATTTCTAAAATGATAAAGTCCGCTCCCAATTGTCTAAAGAAAGGTGAAGACCATGTTGACTTACAAGGCTATGTACAAATACCTTGACGAAGGTGTTCATGGTGAGGTGCTTGATTTCCCAGGGGTTATCACATGCGGTACGGATCTGGAGGAGGCACGCCGCTTGCTGGCGAGCGCCTTGGTGGATATGGCGGAGACCAACTTACTACGGGGCGAAC
>CAZGKP010000214.1:0-7209 GCA_964526215.1 uncultured Candidatus Sumerlaeota bacterium | reverse complement strand
TCGGGTATAGTCGGGGCAATGAGCCATGCCAGCACCAACCCAAAGAAAAGCCCGAGAGCGGCGAGGAGTATCTTTTTCGAGGAGATAACCTTCGTGCTATGCTCGAATAGAACAAGGAGTGAAGATAAAATGAATCCCCAGATGGTGTATTCGAGGGAGTGCATCGGCTTGCCCAGCCAATAGCCGCTAAGGGAAGCAATAAGCACAAAAAAGATACGGGCAAGAAGGATTGGTTCCATTGGAAGCAAACGTTTCACAAGAAAACACACCTCTTGTCTCATAAAGTTAAATTGCTTTTAACAGCGTCATATATCTACTGCAAGCCTTTTTTGAGAGGAAGTTAGAATTCCTTAATCCTTCCCCACGGAGTAAAACAAAGAATCATACAAATCTCAAAAGTCAAGATTTGCATAACCTCCAAATCTTAAAACATACCGAGGACTTGTCCGCCTCTGGGGATAAGTCGCCTGATTTCAGTTTTCCGCACTCTCCATATCTCCAAAGGCTACTCGGATTTAGACTTTTGACAGATGCATCAGCTCACTTCAAACAACTAAATTGTTACAAAATTTCGCTTTTTTTATTTGACACCTTGAGTGAATACCGGTTAATAAAAAGGTTTTATCGTTTATTTATTCAAACAAACAAATTCAGATTTTTCGCAAAATAAAGCAGCTATCTCTTCGTAGGCTGACATAAACTCCAGAGTATAAAACCCCTGTCCACCTGATGTGGGGAAGGAAAGGGGGGAGACGGTGAATGCCCACAGTGACTGTCGAAGAAAATGAACCTATCGAACGTGCGTTAAAACGCTTTAAAAAAGAATGCCAGAAATCCGGCATACTGGCAGAACTTCGACGCAGAGAGTATTACGAAAAACCCAGTGTTAAACGCAAACGCAAAGTAGAAGCGGCAAAACGCAAGACAAGACGGCGTATGATTAAGATGAAACGTAGACTGGAACGCGTGTGAATCACGTAGTGCCGGTGTTTTCGTTATCTGGATTGAATTATTTTGATAGCCTCGAAATCGGGGCTATTTTTTTATCTGCATATATCAGCATTCATCGGTGGCTAAATTTCTTTTTCTTTTTTTACAAGCCGCCGATTGCCGCCGATCGACCTGATTATTTCTTATCTGCTTGTATCAATGTTCATCGGTGGCTAATTTATATACCCGTGTAGAAGTTATGTTTTATTGAGCCACGAATTTCACCAATTACACGAATTATGGAACTCACCGATGGCGCGCCTTCGGCATTCGCCTATGGTGAATTGATTCTGTTATATTCTAAGAATTGCCTTTATAGTGGGGGCTTTCTGAGATTATGAATTATGAGTGGCGTATATAGTGTTTCCACCAGAAGCGCAAGCCGCTTTTTAAGTGTTCCCAGCTCAGCCTGTTAAAGCCGAGACTCTTTCTCTGGACATGGTGGATAATTGTGGCGGAGGGGATGTAGCGCACCGTCCAACCTGCGCGTCTGGCACGGAAACACCAGTCCACATCCTCAAAGCCGAAATAAAAAGATTCGTCAAAGAGTCCGATCTGGTCAATGGTTTCCCTTCGCATAAGGAAACAGGCACCCGCGACCCAGTCGCACATGAGGGGTTTATTATGGTCTTCATCGAGCATCAGGTGTCGGCGTTCCCAGCGATTATTCGGCAGCCAGCGCCCAAGTGGAGTCCGCCGGAAAAGAATGGTTAATGGTGTGTAGAAGCGTTTACAGGAATACTCAAGAGAGCCATCGGGATGAATCGTCTTGCCGCCAGCAACGCCCACCCTGGGATGTGCATCCATAAAATCCGCAAGGGTATCGAGAGCCCCCGGTTTCACCTCCGTATCGGCATCCAGAATCAACACATAACGCCCCCTGGTATTGCGTATGCCCACGTTTCGCATCTTACTGATGCCGAATGTGGGGTAAGTAATGAGGCGCAACGCAGGGTATTGCTCGGCAAATTTCTCCGCACCGTCATCGGAAGGTTTATTCACGAGGATGACCTCGAAATCAAGGCGGTGTCCGGTGGCAAAAATAGATGCAAGGCAATTGACGAGGAGACGCCCCATCCTATAATTTATTATGACGATGGAAATGTCCACGATGAAGACCCTATATCTAAAGGGAATTTACTTGCAGTGAGTCTCGGCGAATGCTACGAGAAAACTGATAAATTTAAGAACCCCAAAAAGTCAATCTCGTTTTCAGGTCAGGGTTCCAATGGGTGCATCTCCCGAATTCGGGAGAAGATCGAGAAATAATACTTCTTAGCGAGCCGTAAGCGACAAAATATGAGGTCAAACCCTGCTTCCGGGAATATATCTTATGCTGGGGCTGACATTTTGTCTGCTAAAGACAGTATGTTCCAATTTTACATATTTTTTCCAAAATACCGTAAGTAAGGATAAACAAACGGAAAACATAAACACCGGGCAATCAGGCTCGCATAGTGGGTCTCATCCAGATTTTAGCCGGGTCCCGCAGAAACAAACGAGAATAATTCATAAGTTTAGAAAATATCTTGTACCCCGCGGGAGGAAAATATGAAGATACTATCGGGTGTGTGGTCGTTTGGATTGGCGCTTTTGTTGGCGCCGGCAATGGGGAAAGCGCCTGGGGGAGGATTGACTATCGTTCGCGGCGGCATTGAACGCGGTCCTACCGGTGAGAAAAAGATTGCGCTCGAATTCACGGGCGGCTCTTTCGCCGAGGGCGGCTCTCATATTCTCGATGTCTTAAAAAAACATAAAATCCACGCCTCTTTTTTCTTTACGGGCGATTTCTTTCGCACTCCCAAATTCGCACCCCTCATAAAACACATAGTCAAAGAGGGACACTACCTCGGCATCCACTCCGATAAACATCTGCTCTACTGCCCCTGGGATAACGGCGATAAAACCCTCGTCTCAAAAGAGGCATTTGTCAAGGACGTTAAGGCTGCCCTTAAAGAACTCGGACGATTCGGCGTCAGCCCCAAAAAAAACCGCTACTGGATTCCACCTTACGAATGGTATAATGAGGATATTGCAAAGTGGAGCGACGAACTCGGTCTCATCCTCATCAATTATACCCCCGGCTCATACTCCAATGCGGACTACACCGGTGAGGCGGATAAGAATTTCCGCTCCTCTAACTTTATCTATAAAAAGATTTTGGAAAAGGAAAAGACCGACCCTAATGGCTTGAACGGTTTCCTGCTCCTTATGCACATAGGAGCAGGTCCGGGGCGAAAGGACAAATTTTTCTTGCGCCTCGATGCCCTCCTGACCGAACTTGAAAAACGCGGATACCGATTTGTCCGCGTGGATGAACTTTTAGACCCTGTTCTATCCAGATTCAGCAAGAAGCAGAATCGTCAAGATTGACAAGATTAAGCCGAAGGCGCGCCATCGGTGGGCCGCTAACGTTCACGAATTTAAGATAATGAATATTCGCGCTCATTTGCGTCATTCGCGGACAATTTTCATCCTCTCGTGATGTGCGTCGCGCCATAACTGTTTCTGGATGGCAAAAAAGCCGCAGAGATGTGAACCCTGCGGCTTAATGGGTTTTTGCTATGCGAAACGCTTACTCATACATCTCCCAGTGATGTGCAGCGGCGGCGAGTGATTCTGCAGCGGGATTCACCGCTAAACCGTAAATGTTTATGCCATCCTCCGTCAGAGTATCCACCCCTGTTGTGGTCAGGGTGTGATTTGCATTCAGACTCACCGAGTCATAACCGGTGACGAATTCAAACTGACCGGTTGCGGGATTTTTCCTCACGAGCCGCAGCTTTCCCTCTTCTCCGGGTTGGCTATCGAGAGTTACAACATCGGTGAGTGCAGGGTCGCTATCAGGCACATACTGGGCTGTTACATCAAATGTGACGGAAGAGGGGAAATTGGGGTCTGATTCAATGACGAAGATTGCGCCGCTTTGCGCAGGGAATCCTCCCATCTCCGATTCGGTTGCCTGGCGGATTGTGAGTTCATAACCGCCCGATGGGATTTCAACATAACCGGGGATGTCAATTGCGTGATTGACATAGATGCAGTCGGGACCGGGGGCGAGGTGTGCGGTCGAACCGCTGCGGAGTTTGCCTTTCCCCCAACCTCCTCCGCCTGATGGTTCTGCATTAATACTGTTTTCATCCACCAGATTTCGTCCGCCGCCGATGATGGTGTCCATATCAATGCCGGGGAAAATGTGGGGACCACGAAGCTTGCCACTACCCCCGCCGGAGCAGTATAAATCTCCCAGTTTGCACGTAATGGTATTATTGGAGAAGTCGAGAGTACAGAGCACATCACACCAGTGAGGTTCCCATTGACCGGGGGCGACTTCAACCATCAGTGCCAGACGCATATACTTTTCCATAAATCCCGCTGAAGTATCAATACTGTCTTCAGAGTATTCGAGTGTGATATAAGCCTCGGTGTGTGCCTTGATAGTAACAGCGGAGAGGTAAGGGACATCAATGGTGGGTGCGTAGATGGCAAAAAGGAAAGTTGCCTGTCCGGCCCCGCGCGTTTGGGAGGCTACGCCGCTGGGGAAGCGAAGTTTATGCTTTGTAAACAGGGCATCGGCGTCATAAGGGAGTTCGAGAGTGCCACCGTTGGGACCGAAATATTCTGGTGTGGGAACTCTGAAGAGACGCCTGATGTCCTGTGGCGAGGTCGGGACGACGGGCATTTTGGTCCGGAAGGAAAATAGTTTCGCGCTCGCGCCGGTCGTAATGTCAATGCTTGATGAATTTGCGCCACTGCCGACGATGACCAGCGATGGATTTATCCCCAGAGAAATAATCAGGTTAGACCTTTTTAATAGTGGGATAAAGACCGAGAAATCATCGCCAAGGGAATCGCCCGGATGGGGCAGGTTGAAGTCCGATGGGAAGAAACTCGCCCCGTTAGCAATCTGGAGCCACTCGGGGAAGTGCAGTATCAGCTTATCACCGGCATCTATATCCCAATTATTGTTTGAGTCAACATATACGGCGGCTTTAATATAAGGAGGTTCGGGTAGTTCATATATCATCACGCGGTTGTTACTGGAGTCAGCAACATAGAGTTTGGATGGATTATCCACGGCGAGTCCCTGCGGATACCAGAGATTTAGCGGGGATGGGGGTGAGCCGTATCCGCCACCTCCGCAAGCCATTGAACCCTCCTTCCCGAAAACGATGTCAGCGGTAGTATCCCCAGTGGATGAAGCGGCATTATAGAATCCGAGGACACGGTCGTTGAAAGAATCGGAGATTAGAAGGATACCATTATCATTTATGGCTACGCCAATTGGTTCATTGAGTCCGCGTGCAGTAACAGTGCCCTCCACATCGGCATAGTATGTGTGGAAATTATCGAGCTGACCGAACACACGGTCAGCCTCCTTATCAGAAAGCGGGGGGAAGTATGCCAGGGCGCGGTTGTTCCACGAATCACAGACAAAGAGATTTCCCGATGCATCAAGTCCGACATCAGAAGGACCGTTCAGGCTTTTTGGACCGATGTCTGGATGGTTGGGGGAATTGCTTATCATATCGGGTTGCCCGATGACAGAATCCGCCTCGGGATAAGGGACGGTTGGATAGGAGTAACGCAGGACGCGGTGGTTTTGCTGGTCGGCAATCCACAGATGGTCATTTGAATCCACAAAAAGGTCTCTGGGGGATGAGAGGGTTGCAGATGTCGGCATAGTATTGTCCTTATTGGGCTCGTTTTTGTCCCACTCATCCTGTCCAAGGAGATAATCAGCATCCCTATCATTGAGAAACGGGTTCAGGAAACCGATGACGCGATTATTGCCATTGTCGGCAACCCATACGGTGCTATTAGAATCAACCGCAACGCCTGTGGGGTAGCACATCTTATCGTCATCACAATCGGGTGTGTTAGTGTAGGCATCGGGCTGTCCGAGAATAATGGCAGCAGGGTTTCCTGCAACGGCATCATTGAGTGAATTCCAGCCGAGGACGCGGTTATTATTGCCGTCCACGATATAGATGTGCTGGGGGTTGCTCGCGACATCAACGGCGATGTCTGTCGGGTAGCTTATGCTTGCACCATCGAGCCTGTTTGGCATATTCGCCCAAGGAGTGCCCTGACCGCACCATGCATTGGCAGACGGGGGTCCGAGTGGGTCATCAAAGCGCAGGACGCGGTTATTACTTGTGTCAACAATGTATAGGCGGTTTTCCGAATCAAGTGCCATTGCCGAGGGATACGCCAGGCTATTCACGCTAATCCCCCCGTTGTTGGGGTCGCCTGTATAAAAACTGCCATTCTGACCAAATACAGAATTTGCGTGTGGGGATGCCGAGGTAGGGTCATCCCAGCGCAGGACACGGCTGTTGTAATTATCCGCCACATAAAGTCGTCCCGACGCATCCAGACAGATACCAAAAGGATTATTCAGACCCGCGCTCTGAGGTGTTAGTTTTGATTCGGAGATGACGCCATCCCAGTTTGTGTAATTCGTGTTGAGGTCGGGTTGCGCCCGCCAAAGGTGAGCATGGTTGTCGTATTGAACAAACGGGGGATCGTAGCGCAGCTGGCGATTGTTCCACGTATCAGATGCCCAGAGATTACCCACAGAATCGAGAGCCAGACCTGATGGCCACCATAGCGTGTTATCAGCGGGATAAGTCGTCCCGCCGTTAGGGTCACCGAAAGTGAAATTACTTTGCCCGAAGACTTTGTCGGCGATGTCGTCCCCGGAACCGAATGGCTCCTCGAAAAAAAGGATGCGGTTGTTATATCGGTCGGCAACATATACGTTTTGGGCGTTATCCAGCGCAACCGCCACGGGATAGTCAAATCCGTTATCCCAGATAGACTCGCCACGGTTGAGCTGGTTGGTATTGTAAGAGAATTGACCCAGGAGACCATCGGGTGTAGTATCATCACCGGGAGGTGGTTGAAAGACGAGGACGCGGTGGTTTCCCGAGTCACAGACGTAAAGGTCGCCGTTACCATTTTTGCCTACCATAAGACCGATGGGTTGGTCCATAGTGTTTGCCGAGACGTTATCGTGATTGGCGTCATTCGAATACATTGAAGGCTGCCCTAATACAAAGTTCGCCGCATAGCCGTTAAAGGCATCATCTATGTCCTTCCAGACAAGGACGCGGTTATTCTGTGTATCGGCAATGTAGAGATGATTGGGCGTGACATTAGTATCAATAGCGATGCCTTGCGGTTGATTAAGCCCCTTACCATCCACGCCGTTTA
>CAZGKP010000213.1:0-7223 GCA_964526215.1 uncultured Candidatus Sumerlaeota bacterium | reverse complement strand
GGGGTTATTTGTTAACAAAAATACTTGAACCTTCTTAAGGTACTCTGTTTGAAAACAGATAGGAGTTTTTAACCGCAAAGGTCGCAAATTGAAAAGGCGCCGTGGCGGCATGAACGCAAATTTCGCAAAGATTGAGTAAGGCTTTTCTCCACAGGCGAATGTTCCATGTGTCCTTCGTGCCTTCTTTGCGTCTTTGCGATGAATTATCAAAACGCTAAACTGTTATAAATAAAGGTTTTTTAAGAAAATGGGAAATCCGAAACTGCGGAACATTGAGGCACATCCGGCTGTTATAGACGGCTCATCTGTGATTATCCTCCGAGACCCCGAAGGCTTAAGCAAAAATACCCTGTTTATTCCACACAATGAGGCGATGCTCTTTATCCTGAGTTGCCTGGATGGTGAGCACTCGATTCTGGATATACAGGCGAGTTTTATGCGCCGCTTCGGCACGCTGCTCTTGACCAACCAGATTCAGGGCATCATTGGGAATCTGAACGAGAACCATTTTCTGGAAAATGAAGACTTTTCTAACTTTCGTAAAGGGATTACAGATTCGTTCAAGACAGCCAGTGTCCGCGAGTCTTCTCTGGCAGGAGTCAGTTATCCCCCGAATATAGAGGGTATAGACAGGCTGCTGGGGGCGATGCTGGCGGCTGCGCGCCAGTCGGGTTCACTCGATGGGCTGCTACCCGGGGAATCGCCACGCGCCCTGATTGCCCCGCATATAGACTTTGTCCGTGGTGGACGTGTCTATGGCGCCGCCTATGGTGCGCTTACAACCAATGTCCAGCCGGATGTGTTTGTCATCTTCGGCACCCTCCACGCACCTGCCCCAACTCTTTTCATTCCCACCCGAAAGGATTTTGAGACACCCTTGGGCGTTGCAGAGACGGATACCGAACTCCTTGACGACCTTGAGCGTCAACTCTCTCCAGAGCGCCTTTATGCCGACGAATTCCTCCACCGCGCCGAGCACTCTATCGAGTTCCAGGTTCTCTGGCTACAATACATCCTGCGAGGCAGAAAGCCCGTGCGCATACTGCCGGTTTTGTGTTCCTCTTTCGATTCCTTTATCAAAAAAGGTATCACTCCGGATAAAGACGAAAATGTCCGTAGCTTCCTTGACGCCCTCGCAGATGTGCTTGAGAAGAACCGCAGGGATGTGATATTGATTGCGGGGGCAGACCTCTCACACGTTGGTCCTGCATTTGGGGATTCGGAAAGGGTGAGTGATGAACTCCTCTCGGAGGTTAGTGACAGCGACAGGCGTGTGCTGGAGGCTACTTGCACCAGCGATGCAAATCTCTTCTTTGATGAGATTGCCTCAAAAAAAGACCGCTATCGCGTATGTGGACTCCCACCTGTTTATGCCCTTTTGAAACTACTTGGCAAAACAACAGGAAAACTCCTCGATTACGAACAGAGCCTGGATACGCACCGGACCACATTGGTCAGCTTTGCGGGTGTAGCCTTTTACTAAAACCTTCTTCGTGAAACTCATTGTGATTCGCCGCGACGAATTTTTGATCTTCGACCTCCCAAAAGTATGAAAATATGCTTTAGACAGGATTTCACAGATAAAAACCATCCGTGTCAATTCCGCCTCAGGCGGATTATCCCGTCTAAAGAACAAATTTCCGGAACAGTTGATCAGGTATGCACAGTTTTTTTTGTGGCTTTCAGCGTGTTGAATAGGAGCATCGCTATGGTCATCGGTCCCACGCCTCCCGGCACAGGAGTTATAGCGGAGGCAACCTCTCTTACCGCCTCGAAATCTACGTCTCCCTCCAGACGGTAACCGCGCTTTTTAGTGGCATCTTCCACCCGGTTGATGCCGACATCAATTACAACCGCACCGGGTTTGACCATATCGGCAGTTACAAAGCGTGCACGCCCGATTGCGGCAATCACAATATCGCCCTGCCGCACAACCGTAGGCAAATCCCTTGTGCGCGAATGACACACCGTAACTGTTGCGTCCGCGCCATCGGCTTTCTGCATAAGGATAATGGCTGTCGGCTTACCTACAATATTTGACCGCCCGACAATTACGATATGCTTGCCACGCGTCTCTATCCCATTACGCAAAAGAAGCGTTTGTATCCCAAATGACGTGCAGGGATAAAATGTGTCTTCTTGACCGATAACCATCCTTCCGACATTTATCGGGTGAAAACCGTCAACATCCTTTTCGGGTGAGATGGCATTGATGACGGCATTCTCATCTATATGTTCGGGCAGAGGGAGCTGAACAAGTATGCCGTGGATTTTCCAATTCGCATTGAGGCGCTGGACGAGTCCGATAAGGTCGCTCTGCGTGGTTTGTGCGGGGAGGATGTGTTCCTCGGAATAAATCCCGACTGCCTCACAGGCTTTGCGCTTGCCCTTGACGTAGATTTTCGCTGCGGGGTTATCACCGACCAGGATTACGGCCAGTCCCGGTGTAATGTTGTATTTTGCTTTCAGTTCTCGTGTGGAATCGGCAATCTCTGACTGAATAGTTCCAGCGAGTGCCTTTCCATCCAGTATCTTTGCGGTCATATCTTGCTCCTTACGATAGTCATTAGCCCGTTTGCCCGTTCAAAGTTGGACTCTTAACACCCCATCTCCCCGTCTCCCCATCACCCAACGACCTAAAACAACCCGACTGTTTTACCGGTTTCGTCTATATCAACGCGAGTGCCACCGGGGACTGAAGGCAATCCCGGCATCGTCATAATGTTGCCCAGAAGGGCATAAAGGAAACCGGCACCGGCAGATACGTGAACTTCGCGAATTGGCAGTTTATAGCCTTCGGGACGTCCTTTCCATTCGGGTTTATGCGAAAGTGAAAGGTGCGTCTTCGCCATACAGATGGGGAGTTTGTCAAAACCGCGCGATGTGAGTTTCTTAATCTGCCTCGCGGATAAAGGAGAATAAACCACATCGCCTGCGCCGTAAACCTTCCTAGCGATAGTTTCTATTTTTTCCTTAATGGAGATGTCGAGGGGATAGAGGTGAGTAAAATTCGATGGGGTATTAGCGGCGTTGTCAATTGCTTCTGCCATTTCGCGGGCGCCTTCGCCGCCCTTTGCCCATACCTCGCTGACAACAACGGCGTGTGCCCCTGCCTTTTGCGCCGCTTCTTTTACTATCTCTATTTCCGCCTCGGTATCCCAATCGAAGCGATTGATAGCGACAACCACCGGGATTTTATAGATGCGGATATTCTCTATCTGCTTCTCGAGATTTGGTAAGCCCTTGACAAGTGCGTAGATATTTTCTTCCATAAGTCCGGGGTCAAGGGGTCTTCCGGGACGCACCTTGTATTCGCCGCTATGCATCTTGAGTGCGCGTATGCTGCATATAAGGAGAGCGGCATCGGGTCGCAAACCGCTGTAACGGCATTTTACGTTCATAAATTTCTCTGCACCCATATCCGCCCCGAAGCCGCTCTCGGTTACGACATAGTCTGCGCATTTGATGGCAATCTGGTCGGCAAGAACCGATGAGTTCCCCGTAGCGATATTGGCAAATGGACCTGCGTGGACGAGGCAGGGTGTGTGTTCCAGTGTCTGCATCAGGTTTGGTTTTAACGCATCCTTCATAAGGACCGTCATAGCACCGGCGCACTGCAAATCGTCCGCCGTGATAGGATTGCCATCATAAGTATCGCCGATAACGATACGCCCGAAGCGCTCACGCAAATCGCGCAGACCGGTGGTGAGCGCAAGTATTGCCATAATCTCCGAAGCGGCGGATATATCAAAGCCGGTCTGACGCGTCACTCCATCTTGTTTCCCGCCCAGCCCTACCACTACATTCCTTAAAGAACGGTCTGAGATGTCAACAACCCGTTTCCACAGAATCGTATGGGGGTCTATCTTCAATGGGTTTCTGTGGTAGAGGGAATTATCTATGAATGCCGCCAGCAGATTATTGGCGGCGGAGACGGCATGGGTGTCGCCGGTCAAGTGGAGGTTGAAGTCCTCCATCGGGACGACCTGGGAATAGCCACCGCCAGCTGCTCCACCCTTTATGCCGAATGTTGGACCGAGACTGGGCTGACGTATGCAGCATATCGCCGATCTGCCTATTGTATTCAGACCCATCGCAAGCCCTATTGTGTTGACGGTCTTGCCCTCACCCAGAGGTGTGGGTGTGATACAGGTTACGTCTATGTATTTCCCATTCGGTTTGTCTTTAAGACGCTCAAGGACGCTAATGTCAATCTTCGCCTTGTATTTGCCGTAGAGTTCGAGTTCATCTTGAGTGATGCCTATTGTTTCAGCAACTTCCTGAATGGGTATCAATTCTGCTGCCTGTGCAATTTCAAGGTCAGGTGGGACGGAGCGCTCGTAACCTTTTGCAGCCGTCATCTGATTTCCTCCTTGCGGGATGTAATCACTTGTCCATCATTTTTGCGATTTATGGCAACCTCGACGTAATCAAGAATCCCGCAGAGTGGAACCTGGGGCTTACGCACCTTAACCTTTATGCGGTCGAGTTGTGGGAAATGTTTAAGTATCTCCTCCACGATGTCTTCGGCGAGCGCCTCCAAGAGATTATATTTGCGTTTGCGGGTGACGGCGCAGATGATGTCGTAGACCTTCTGATAATTAACGGTGTGGTGGATGCTGTCAGTTGTGCCTGCGAGGCGGAGGTCGAGAAACATTTCCACGTCCAGGTAGAAACGTTGCCCCACCTGCTTTTCGGCTTTCGTTGTGCCGTGGAATGCAAAGAATCCCATATTGGCGAGTTTGATACAGTCAATCTCTTTGCGCCTTCCGGTTTCTTTGGCATTATTCATTGGACAGAGTTAGCTCCAGGAGTTTTTTAAGGTTTTTAGAAAAACGAGTGTGGTCTTTCACAGAAAACGGTTTAGGTCCACGTGTTCGGTTGCCACGCTGGCGTTGTTTCCGGGAAATGTGGCGTTGTTCCATAAGACCGGTAATATTTTGGTCAGTAAAGATTTTGCCACGCGGAGAGATTGCCCTCGCATTTTTCCCCAAAACCATACACGCAACGCCGTAGTCCTGCGTAACGACAATATCTCCGGGACGGGAATTATTCATAAGTGCGATGTCTGCGGCATCCGGTGTTTTATCCACCGTTATGACCTTCACGCCCCCGGTCGGGGCATATTCGTGGCAAAAATTCGCTACCAGCAATACGTCAATATCCCGTTCTTGTGCCACACTTATTATTTCAGGAATAACAGGGCAGGCATCTGCATCAACAAGTATCTGCATTTGCCGATTTGAACCTCTTATCATATTGTTTTGCCCCTTCGGGCTTCGAGATAATTATGCAGTTTTTCTTCTTGTTCCTTCGAGAGGTTTTTGAAATTTATTCCCATTCTGTAAATAGGTTTGTCCCTCTCGTTGTGGGTGTAAATCCGAACTATGTCAACATTGCACCTCCAAGTGCTGCTATCGCCTGGCAGGCGAAATGCCATCGGGATATCGAAGAAGAAGTCCAGGTCCGGGATTTCCTCGTCAAGGGGTATTTCGATGCAGGCTCCGCCCTCGGAGAGGTCCCGGAGCGTAGCTTTGTTGGTTCTGTAGCTTACACCAAGGGCAAATGCAAACGGTGCATTAAGCCTGACTCGTTTTCCGTGTCGTTCTTCCTCAAATTGTTTTTTGAGAAATCCAAAAGCAGTCATTGTTTTTCATCTCCTTTTCGTATCATAGATATTTTGAAAACCACCGAGTGGTTTCTTTCAGGAGTTTTGCGTCCTCCTTCAAGGGTTTATAGCCATGACCTGATTCTTCGAGGAAGAGCGTTCTGGTAATTTGCTGGGGCTTGTTTCGTGCGGTGGCAAATGCCTTCGAGTGGGAGGGTTCGACAACCACATCGGCAAGTCCGTGACAGAGCAAAACCGCACCGGGGAATTTAGCAAGGCTCTCCACCGGCACAACCTCTCCCAGTGAACGGATAAAAGGAATCCCGATTGCCCAGCCATCGTATTCAATGAAATCTTCGACGGACGATGAAATATCAGACCCGGATAACTCCTGCCTTCGCTCAAAGAATAGTTTCTGTGGGAAGGCTCCCGGAGACCACAACACGGCTGCCTTGAGTTGGGGATTTTGTCCGGCGACCTCTGCCGCCACGCTCCCACCGAGACTGTATCCCAGTATCCCCAATCTTTTGGAATCAAATCCGGGTAACTGCTTCAGGAAATCAAGTGCAAGTAATGCGTCCTCGATGTAATTCGAAAATGTGTGCTCTTCGAACAATCCCTCACTCTCACCGCAGCCGCCATAATCAAAGCGCAAAGCCCCGATGCCCGCACTGGCAAGCCTGCGCGCCGCACGCACAAATAGGTAGCGGTGCTCTATGCGATTGCCCGTAAAACCGTGACAGAACAGAACGGCAGGGACGTGCGCATCCTCATCAGCCGGCAGGTGTGCTGTCGCCGATATGAATTCCCCTCGCGATGAAAAGCGCATCGGCTCTTCCCGAAAATCCATCTTCATTTGATTCCCTTTACCTCCTCGTAAAGGCGGTTGAAGAATTTTAGCATATAACGATGGCGGCTCTCTGCCAACTGTTTTGCAGTTTCGGTGAAGAGTTTATGTTTAACTTTTGATAGCTTTATGCGAAATTCAAGGACCGGCGTATGTTGCGTGTGGTCTGTAATCTTGGGGATTTGTTCATTGTCAGGGTTCTGGGAAAATGAGCCATAGAGACGCTGCCCATTTTCGCCGCAATATGCATAAGCACGACAGACGCCAATTGCCCCGATTGCATCCAGTTTATCGGCATCATAAAGTATTTTCGCCTCGAGGGTTTGCGGGGGATTATCGCTTCGGAAACGATGAGTGGCAATGCAGTGAATTACGGCGTCTACTTTCCCCGGCGGAAATCCAGCCTCTTTGAGTATCGGGAGGGCTTTTTCTGCGCTGAGTTCCGCATGGCAGGTGCCACTTACGTCTGCCTCGGTGCGCGCAATATCGTGAAGCAGGGCGGCGGCGTATAGCACCTCTATATCGGCACCCTCCTGCCGCCCAATTCGCATACACAGATTCAGCACGCGCTCGGTATGGGTGAAGTCATGCGTGGGCAGTGCATCCTTAAACGCATCACGCGCCACTTCTTCGATTATGGCATAATGCGGAAAATCAGCACACATATTTATAACCAATTATAGTCTTATTGAGATACCCCAGCGCCCATTTACTTTAGGTAATTGACAAAGTATTGGCACCTGATTTAACAAGGTGCTATGAACTTAA
>CAZGKP010000212.1:0-7290 GCA_964526215.1 uncultured Candidatus Sumerlaeota bacterium | reverse complement strand
GATGCGGTGAATAGCTTTAAGGAGGTGTAAAATGAAGATAACAACCGCGGGATTATTGCTGAAATACCTGGAGTCTGAAGGCGTTGAATATATCTTTGGTGTCCCCGGCACCGCAATGGTTCCCCTCTTTGATGCCATAAACAAACAGGATGCCATTAAACCAATACTCGCCAAACACGAGGAGGGGGCGGCTTTTATGGCGGATGGCTATGCCCGCGTGAGCGGTAAGATCGGCGTCTGCTACGCTACCTCCGGTCCCGGCGCCACAAATCTCGTAACCGGCGTCGCTAACGCTTATATGGATAATGTTCCGGTGCTCGTCATAACCGGGCAGGTTCCCACAAGTATCTATGGAAAGGGGACGTTTCAGGATTCCACCAAAGAAGGCGTTGATTCGGTGGCGATGTTCGACCCCATCACGAAGTATAGCACAATGATATTGTCGAGATATAAGATGCCCGAGATAATCAGGGAGGCAATCAGGAAAGCCTTCAGTGGGAAGAAGGGACCGGTGCACATCAGTTACCCCAAGGACATTATGGCGCAAGAGGTTGAGGATACCTTGCTTCCCCCAAAGGCATACAGGGTTAAGGCGGGATACTTCGACCGGAGGTTGGTGATAGATGCCGCCGCAAAATTGGTCAGGGCAAAAAAGCCGGCGATGCTGATTGGTTCCGGCGTTATCGCATCCGGTGCCACCGCAGAAGTGCTTGAACTTGCCGAAATGCTTAACATCCCGGTTGCCACCACTCCGAAGGCAAAGGGGGCTTTCCCCGAGAGCCACGACCTCTCATTGGGTGTGCTTGGGCTTTCAGGGTCTCCGGCTGCCGAGGAATATATCAAGGGGGATGTGGATGTATTATTAGTTGTTGGTGCAAGTCTGAATCAGTTGACGACCTTTTCCTGGGACCCAACAATTCTGCCTGAAGATTGCCTGATACACATCAACATTGACCCAGCCGAGATAGGCAAGAACTATGTGGCAGACATCGGACTGGTCGGAGATTGCAGGACTGTGTTGGATGAGATTTCATTCAGGATTCTTCGGGAATTGCAGAAATTTGACCCGAAGGCGCAAAGACCCGTTGAGCAGATTACCGAGTTCAAGAAGAAGGCAGGGATGTTTATTGATGAGGAGAAAATGTATTCGGACTCTGTACCCATAAAACCCCAGGCAATGATGAGAGAGCTTCAGGATGTCCTGCCGGAGGATGCCGTTGTATTTCTCGATACCGGCAGTCATATATTATGGGCTATCCACTATATGAGGTTTGACAAGCCGAATTTCATATCTGCCTTCGGTATGCTGACTATGGGTTATGCCACCGCTGCCGTCATCGGGGGCAAACTGGCAGCACCCGATAGACCCGTGATTGCAGTTGTGGGAGACGGTTGCTTCCAGATGAACGGGATGGAGGTGGCAACCGCCGTAAATTATGACATCCCCGTGGTCTGGATTGTCCAGAATAATGCTAAACTCGGTATGGTGCACGAGCTACAGAAGTTCAGTCTGGGAGAGAAGACCGTTTCCACAACTTTCAAGGAGGTGAATCTGGCAAAGGTGGCGGAAGGGCTCGGTGCACAAGGATTCAGGATTGAAAAACCGGGGGAACTCGCGAAGGTCTTGCCACAAGCCCTCAAGAGCGGAAAACCAACCGTTATTGATTGCATCATAGATTCGGAGGAGGTCCCGCCGCTCGATAGATGGGTAAAGGGCGTGAAGGAACTTAACGCCAGATTGGATTATCTGTAAGGTTAAAGGGGAGCGAACGCGGAAATGTCTATCCAGGATTTATTGCTGCAGATGGTGGAGAGGATATATGTAGCCGTTCTCTTTGCCTATCTCATAATCCGCAACAGGTATTTCGCTCAAGTATTAGAGCACCGATTTAATGTGAAGAATCGGGCAATCCTGATTTTTCTCTTTGGTGCCTTTTCCATTTTCGGGACATATAGCGGGGTTGAGCTTCCCTCTGGCGCCATCGCAAATATTAGGGACCTTGGTCCTATGCTCGCGGGCTTAATAGGGGGACCCATAATCGGGCTGGGTGCAGGCTTAATCGGCGGCATACATCGTTATTTCCTGGGCGGATTTACGGCAATTCCCTGTGCGCTGGCTACAATTATGGCCGGTGTGGCTGGTGGCGTTATATACAAGTGGAGAAAGGGAGAATTTGTCGGGATTTACGGTGCAATAATCTTTGCCATCATTATGGAATGTTTCCATATGGCATTATGCCTCTTGATAGTCCGACCTTTCTCTGAAATCCTCGTCACGGTTAAACTCATCACCATCCCTATGATTACGGCTAACTCGATAGGAATGGCTCTCTTTGCCTGGATAGTAAATCACCTAATAAAAGAGAGGGACATTTCCGCGGAGAAAGATGAATACCGCCGTGAACTGGAGCGCAAGGTTTATGAACTTGAGATTGCTCGCGGGATTCAAAAGAGCTTTCTGCCGGAAGCCCCGCCAGAAATAAAAGGAATCGAACTGGCAGCACTGAATTCACCGGCGAGAGAGGTCGGGGGAGATTTCTATGACTTCATCCCAGTCTCCGCAGGCAGGTGGGGATTGGTAATTGCCGATGTCTCTGGCAAGGGTGTCCCGGCGGCTCTCTTTATGGCTCTCTCTCGGACACTGATTCGTTCCAATGCGGCACGTAACCCCTCTGTATCTGAAGCCATACAAAGAGCCAACGTTATGATTGCAGAAGATGACAGGGCGAATATGTTTGTTACCCTGTTTTATGGCATCCTGGACGCAGGGGAAAAGTTCCTCACTTATATCAATGCCGGACACTGCCCTCCTCTGGTATTTCGTGGAGGCGCTGGCGATTTTGTATCGCTTAGAGCTAATGGGCTTCCCCTCGGGGTTATGCCGGATATTGAGCTGGAAGAAAAGGAAATCTCTCTGCAAGAAGGCGATATAGTGGTTTTTTACACAGACGGCGTAACCGAAGCCATCAATGAGAAAAAAGAGCAATTTGGACGAGAGAGGCTTATTCGCATAGTAGAGAAAGCCCGAAATCTACCCGCACAGGAACTCATCCAGCGAATTGAGCACGAAGTGTCTGTATTCAGCAGAGGGCAACCTCAATTTGACGACTTAACCTTAATGATACTGAAGGTCGCAAAAAGATGAGAAGCAAACGGTTTGAACTCGAAATCGAAGCCCGGCTGGAGAATCTATCCGCCATCAGCAATTTTATTGCCAGAGCGATGAAACAGGCTGGCGCAGACAAGGCAGATATATTCAAGGTTCAGATGGCAGTAGACGAAGCCTGCACAAATATCATCCGGCACGCTTATTCAGAGCAGAAAGGTGTTATCATACTTATATGCGAATTTGTAAATGACAGTCTCATTGTTATTATCAAAGATAAAGGGAAGATTTTCGATGCCAGCTCTGTTCCATCGCCGGATTTGGAAGCAGACCTTGATAAGAGAAAAATCGGTGGGCTGGGGATATATCTTATGCGGAGGTTGATGAACGAAGTCAGATATACCTTCGATGCCAAAATGGGCAATGTCCTGACTATGCGAAAGCATCTGACTCACAGAAACAACAATAGATCCCGTTAAAGAACGTATGCTTTTTTCAAGACTTCGCTTGAAAAAAGAAGTGAAAAGTTAAAAGGCAAAAGTTAAAAGTACTATTTCCCTGAGATGGATTAATTAATTTTAAATTGTCAGTTGTCAGTTTTAGCTTGTAGATTGATGGAAAGTCAACATCTACAAAATGTTGTAAATCTATGCGCCTTAAGGGGCTAAATCGGGTGAGGGGAAAAATGAGGGAATCGGTTTGTCTGGCGGTGGCGGATGGGCATCAGCAAAAACCCACCTGCGAGTTTCTGACTCGCTGCGGGATTCAAATCGAGGGCTATGATTCGGCGTCCGTTGTGCGCCGCCCCGCTTCTAATCTCGGCGGTTTCCAGATAAAGGTCGTTCGCCCGCAGGATATGCCTGTCCAGGTCGCTAATGCACACTTTGACATCGCTATCACCGGCGAGGATTGGTTCATTGACCATCGCTACCGCTTCCCCAATACGCCGGTGGTGAAACTCCTCAATCTCGGTTTCGGTGGTGTGCGCATTTGTGCAGTGGTGCATAATGACCTTGGCGTGAAAACCGTGGAGGAATTCAAGGTGCTCTTTGCCCGCGGGAAGATGCCTTTTCCATTCATACGCATCGCCAGCGAATATCTGAACATTGCGGACTATTTTGCATACTCGCATTACTTCCGCCGCTACAAGGTGATTCCGACCAGCGGCTCAACGGAGGCGTTTCTGCCTGAAGATGCGGATATGATTATTGAAAATTCCGAGACAGGGCAAACGCTCAAAGAAAACAATCTTGGCATCATCGAGGTGCTTTTCAAGAGCACCGCCTGCATCATTGCAAATGCGCAAAGTCTCAAAGACCGCACGAAAAAATCCCGCATAGTGAATTTTGTAAAAATGTGCGAACAGGGACTCGAAAATATGCCAATCAGAAGTGGAGAAAACTAATGCCTGATGAAAAACGCCGAATTATTGAGCCGCGCCCGGTGAGTGGTTTCCCCGAATGGCTTCCCGCCGAGGAACGCAAGTTCCAGCGCCTTGTGAACATCATCCGCACGGGCTTTGAGACATTCGGTTTTGCACCCATCGAGACCCCCGCCGCCCAACTTCTCGAAATCCTCCAATCCAAAGGCGAGATAAATAAACAGATATACGGACTCTATCGCCCGAATGTCCCTGCTTCTGAACGTGAGACCGAACTTGCCCTTCACTTCGACCTCACTGTGCCCCTTGCCCGCTACGTGGCGATGAATTTCGATAAACTCACATTCCCCTTTCGCCGCTATCAGATACAAAAAGTCTGGCGAGGCGAACGCCCGCAAAAGGGACGCTTCCGCGAATTCTATCAGTGCGACATTGACGTTGTGGGAAATGAAACCCTCGATGCGCTTGCCGATGCTGAAATCCCCGCCGTTATTTACGAGGTCTTCACACGAATGAATATCGGCGACTTTGTCATACGCATATCAAACCGAAAAATCTTGCAGGGGTTTCTGGAAAGCGAGGGTATCTCCGGCGATGCCGTAATGGATGCGTTGCGTGCCATTGACCGCTTGCCGAAAACCGGGCGTGAGGCGGTTGAAAATGAGTTGCGCGGGGAGGTGCACCTCTCGCCGGAAACAACCGATGCTGTGCTTTCACTTGTGGGAATATCTGGAAGCGGCAGCGATGTCCTGCGCGAAATTGCGGGGCGTGCCGTGAATCATCCCACATTTGCCGCCGGGCTTTCTGAACTCAGATTGCTAATTGAAAACATGAATGCGCTTGGTGTGCCCGAAGCGGCATTCGAGATTGACCTCAGTATTACGCGCGGGCTGGATTATTACACTGGCACAGTGTATGAGGTGTTTTTGCGGGCGCATCCAGAGTTGGGGAGTGTATGTTCCGGTGGGCGATATGACGACCTTGCGTCGCATTTCACGAGGCGAAAATTGCCGGGTGTGGGAATATCAATCGGTCTGACGCGTCTCTTCTCGCATCTTCTATCGGTAGGGGTAGTGAGACCCGAATCAAAGACGCCGACGCGGGTTCTTGTAACTGTCCTCGACCGCAAGCGTCTTTCGGAATATTTTACTATAGCGACCAGTCTCAGGCGAGCACAAATCCCAACCGAGGTCTTCCTCGAAGACAAACGCCTCAAAGCACAGATAAAGTATGCTGACAAAAAAGGCATCCCACTAATTGTAATAGCCGGTGAGACAGAGTTCGCCGAAGGCACACTTCAGGTCAAGGCTCTCAAAACCGGCGAGCAGAAAACAGTGCGCAGCGAAAACCTCATTGATGAAATCCACCGCCTCTCCTGACCCACTCTCCCCACCGCAAAGAGACAATCAGCCACAGATTCTAAAGATTATCTTAAACATAATCTGCGTTAATCGGTGTGCATCGGTGGCTAAAAAAAAGAAAAACCACAGAGGACACGGAGAAAAAAATCAGCCACAGATTTACACAGATGGACGCAGGTAATGAGCAATCACCTTATGTCTGTGGCTATATTAAATACCTTTGCAATGGGCACTATATACGTAAGCTCTGGGACGGGAAATGTATTCTTGTTGCGCGGATGGGCGATAAGGGTTCATTTTTTAATATTACGGGCTTTTTTGAGGCGGGTGCGGACAAGGTTCACAACGGCTTCATACCCCGCCTCCCGCGCGCCTTTCGTTAAACCAAGAATGTCAAAGATGATGTCGCCAGCCTTTATTGTTTCGGTAATTTGATTTAGAGACCAGTCGAAAAAATCACCTTTAACACGTCTGATTATTGTCCAGCCTATGGGGAAGGACCTCACGAGAGCTCCATAAATAATTCTGTGTTGACCACAAGGATGATAAAGCGATATAAAGTTATTATGTGTCAACACAATCGGCTAACTATCTCGGTTTTATGCGGATTCAGCATTCGGATTGCGAAAAAAATCTCTCTGAGAACTTAATTAGGGGGAACAAATGAGTGCAGGTCTTAAAGCACCCCAAGAGTGGTTCAAGCAATCTGAATATGACTTTGAAACAGCAAAGGCAATGCTTACAAGTGGTAGATATATCTATGCTGTTTTTATGTGCCACTTGTGTATTGAAAAAGCATTGAAGGGACTTTATGCCAGGCGCCATAAAAAAGACCCTCCCAAGATACATAATCTAAACTATCTTTGTGAAAAAACTAACGTTGAGCTTACCGAGGGACTCCGAAACTTTGTGGACAAACTGAATGGTTTGAGTATTCCAACCAGATATCCGGATGAACTTGAAAGACTTCTGAAGGACTATAAAAAGGATGTAACGGAAGAGGTTTTTAACCAGACCGGGGAGTTGTTATTATGTCTGAAACAAATGTTATAAAAAAGAGGGCCTGCAAGATTTTAAGGGAATTGCTTCGGAAAAGTGGAATAGATGCTTACAAAATTGTCATTTTCGGCTCACTTGCCAGGGGAATACAAACGGAAGACAGCGATATAGATATGATTGTCGTTTCTAAGGACTTTAGAGATAAAAGTATTTTTGAAAGGGTAGAACTTACCACCGGGATTGATAGGGAATTGGTCAAAAGGATAGGAAAACCCTTCGACATTATGTATTACTCCGATGAGGAATGGGAAAAGGGGAATTCCTTAATAGTTAACGCAGCTAAAGAAGAAGGGGAAGTTATTTATAGCGGGTGATTTCTCAGGGCGGTGCAGGCACGATATTGGCGATTCCCCAGAAACCCGTGAGGCGCTCAAGTGATGGCT
>CAZGKP010000211.1:0-7329 GCA_964526215.1 uncultured Candidatus Sumerlaeota bacterium | reverse complement strand
ACCAGTTTAAGAGTTTACGAAATCGCACACAATTTTCTGCTCCAGAAGGGAATTTATCTGCTCGATACAAAGTTTGAGTTCGGGATACTTAAGGGTGACCCCATCATAATTGACGAGATTCTTACGCCCGATTCTTCCCGTTTTCTTATAAAGGGGGAAAAGGGACAGCCATTGCCTTTTGACAAACAGTTTGTTCGTGATTCGGTGCGTGAGATGGGATGGGATGGCGAACCGCCGGCACCGGTACTACCAGATGGGTTGGTTAGAGAAACCAAACGCCGTTATGAATGGATTGTAGAAAAAATCTGCGGTTAATCATTAAATTGCTAAACAGTTACCATTTTTATAAGGAATCCAGGAAGCCAAGAAAATCAAGACTCTCCTGCTTTCATAGTTTCCTTATGTATCCTTCTCTTTTCAAATAGCTAAACTCTTACGAAAGTTACAATATCATTCTCAATTAAGGAATCATAAATGATTAAGATAAAAGTGGTGGTTACACTAAAACCTGAAATTTTAGATGTTCAAGGTCGGGCGATTAAGGAATCGCTTCGTTTTCTTGACCTTAAAAAGATTTCAGACGTGCGATGTGGGAAATACTTTGAGGTGATTGTTGATTCAGACGACGAACAATCGGCAAAGGATGAAATAGAGACTCTTTGCAACAAGCTGCTTGCCAATCCCATAATCGAAGATTATGACTACGAATTAGTAGAGGATTAAAAAACCGTAATATCTAAAGCAGATTGTCAGTTGTCCGTTGCCCGTTGTCTGTTGTCTCCACCTCGGGCGGATTGTTTTTCGTACCTTAAGAAGCTGGTAGAATCTCTTAACGGCAAAATCCACCACTGCACACTTATATTGTAACCAGGGGTTTGAGATGAAATGGGGCGTTATACGGTTTCCGGGTAGTAACTGCGACCTTGATTGCCTTTATGTCTGCCAGGATCTGCTCCGGGTGAAGGCAGAGCTGGTGGACTATCGCCAGACCGACCTGGCGAATTATGACTGTATTATTCTGCCCGGGGGATTCAGCTACGGAGATTATGTTCGTGCGGGGGCAATGGCAAAGCTCTCTCCTTCACTGGACGCATTGAGGGAATTTGCAGAAAAGGGCCGCCCTGTGCTGGGCATTTGCAATGGTTTTCAAATCCTGCTCGAGGCGGGGCTTTTGCCCGGTGCGATGCTTCCAAATGAGCATCTGGAGTTCCGCTGCGAATGGGTCTATCTGAAGTGTGAAAATAAATCCACACCTTTTACGGAAAAGTGTACTGACCTGCTCAAGATGCCTATCGCTCACGCCGTGGGGAATTATTTTATCCCTCCCGATGGATTGAAAGCACTCGAGGAGAATGGGCAGATTGTCTTTCGTTACTGCGATATGCAGGGCAACATTACAAAAGAGGCAAATCCAAACGGTTCTGTGGGAAATATTGCCGGAATCGTAAACAGGCGAGGTAATGTTCTTGGAATGATGCCACACCCGGAGCGTGCAAGTGAGCAATGTCTCGCCAGCACAGATGGAAGGCGAATTTTCAACTCATTATTAGAGAGCCTTCAATATGCGAAGGTTTGAAAATTCAGCGATTTATTGAAGACGAAGTCTGTGTTTGGTTTGATCCGCCTCAGGAGGAAACGTCGAACATCGAACTTTGAACAGGAACAACGGTCGCAACCGGCAAACGGGCTCAACGGGCAAACCCAATTTATTCCTATCAATAAGTAAATGAGCACAAAAGCGTATGAAACAGAGTCTAAAAACACAACATAGTGAAGATGTGATTCGGGCGCATGGACTTTCACTGGAGGACTACGCCCTGATAGTTCGTCTGCTCGGCAGAGAGCCAACGTACGCCGAGCTGGGGATTTTCTCGGTTATGTGGAGTGAGCATTGCGCATATCGGCACTCAAAAGCGGCATTGGGGAACTTTCCCACCACGGGCAAACGTGTGCTCCAGGGACCCGGCGAGAACGCTGGTGCATTGGACATTGGAGATGGACTTGCGGTGGTCTTTAAGGTAGAGTCGCATAATCACCCCTCGGCAGTTGAGCCATATCAAGGTGCGGCAACCGGAGTGGGCGGAATCCTGCGAGACATCCATACAATGGGTGCACGCCCTATTGCCAATTTAAACTCCCTTTGCTTTAGTCCTCCAACTGATGCACTTACACAGTTTAGAATTAAAGGTATTGTTCGGGGAATTGCCGACTATGGCAACTGCACGGGTATTCCCACAGTTGCCGGTGAGGTGCATTTTGACCCTACATTTTATGGCAATCCCATAGTAAATGCTATGTGTGTGGGGATTGTTGAGCGTGACGGAATTGCCCTCAGCCCTGCCCGAACGCCCGGAAATCTGCTGCTTTATTACGGCTCAAGCACGGGGCGCGATGGTATACATGGTGCGACCTTTGCCTCGGTAGAACTGGATGAAGCAAGCGATGCCCGTCGCCCCTGCGTGCAGGTCGCCGACCCATTTATGGGTAAGAAGATTATGGAGGCAACTCTCGAACTCATAAAGAGCGGGTTGGTAGAGGCAATTCAGGATATGGGAGCGGCGGGGCTTACGTGTTCGAGCACAGAAATGGCGGCGAAGGGTGGAACCGGCATTACGCTGAATCTTGATGAGGTGCCTCCGCGCGCAAAGAATATGTCGGCGTATGAAATCTTGCTGTCCGAATCCCAGGAACGAATGCTTGCAGTTTGCTCACCGCAAAAAGTGAATGCCGCATTGGAGATATTGAAGAAATGGGATGTTAAGGGCTACGTCATCGGTGATATAACTGATACCTCGAAAATGAAAGTTTCATATAAGGAAAAAACGGTTGTTGATGTGCCATTGCCGGCGGTTATAGGGCAATGCCCGATGTATCAACCCGAAGAAAAAGAACCCGAATATCTGGCGAAGATTATAGACGTAACGCAAAATGGCGTGGAGGGACCGATAAAGGGGATTTCTGTAAAGGAAGCACTGGCGAGGCTGCTTTCCCTGCCGCAGATAGCCTCAAAGCGGTGGATATACAGGCAGTTTGACCATTCTGTGCAGACAAACACGGTGATTGAACCGGGTGGCGATGCCGCTGTGTTGCGCATAAAAGGCACAGACAAACATATCGCCCTGAAGATTGATAGCAATCCGCTGTTTTGCTACATCGCCCCTTATGAAGGCGGAAAGCATATTGTTGCCGAGGCGGCTCGCAATGTTGCCGTAACAGGTGCACGGCCAATCGGTTTAACAAACTGTCTGAATTTTGGTAACCCTGAAAAGCCGGAGATTTTTTACCAGTTTAACCAATGTGTGCTTGGAATGGCAGAAGCGGCACGTGCCCTTGAAACACCGGTGGTCAGTGGGAATGTAAGTTTCTACAATGAAACCTCCGGGGAAGCGATTTTCCCCGCGCCTTCGGTTGGAATGGTCGGGCTTATAGAAAAAGGCGTAAAGCCTGTACCTTCGGGCTTTCAGTCAGAGGGAGATGTGGTGCTTCTTGCGGGTAATATACCGCATCATCTCGGCGCCAGCACATTTCTGCATTATGTAATTCAAAATCCCGCGGTGGGAAACAAAAGAAGGTTTTACGGACCTGTTTATCCCCTCAATCTTGAGGAGGAAAGACAGACGATAGATGCGCTGGTGAAGTGCGCCCAGATGGGGTTGCTACACTCGGCACATGATGTGTCAGAGGGCGGATTAGGTGTTGCCCTTGCAGAGGCGTGTATTTTCGGGGGAAGAGCAATCGGGGCGAAAGTCTCAATTGCTCCCGTGCTTTCGCACATCGAGAGCGCGGATAAAGCCGCAATTTACTCAATCCTGTTCGGAGAAGGGAGCGGTGCAATACTGCTTTCGTGCAGTGAAGAGAACGTAAACGAAGTAAAATCTATAATGTCCTCCCGCCAAATAAATGTCTTTGAGATTGGCACAGTCTGTGGTAATGAAGTCATTATTGACGATTTGATTAAAGTCAAAATTAATGACCTGAAAAATATTTATTTCAAGAATCCGCTGTGAAAAAACGATGTCCATAAAGCAATACTTCCCCTGTATAGTAATGAAGAATGAGCTATTTTACCACGTAGAAACCGGCGTTTTCTTAATTCTATTTCCCCATGTTCTCCGTGGTTAAATAAAAAAACACCCGGCGGAAATTTAGCGTCTATCGGTGGTAGAATAAAAGAAAAAAACCACGGAGTTCACGGAGGACTCGGAGAAAGAAGGAAATCTCAGTGTTCACTGTGGTAAACAGAAGGAGAAGATTGGTGAAAAATAGATCTCTCATTGATTGTGAGGACTCATTATGCAAAGCCGTAATCGGCGCCGCCATCGCCGTTCATAGGGAACTGGGACCGGGTTTGTTGGAATCCGTCTACGAAAAGGCTTTACTGATAGAACTTGGTGAGCGGGACATTCGGGCACAGAGTCAGGTGGAAATCTCAGCAACGTATCACGGGCAGGACCTGGGATTAGGTTTTCGGGCAGATATAATCGTGGAAAATCGTCTTTTACTTGAGCTCAAGTCTGTTCGGGAATTTAGCGACCTTCATCTGGCGCAGACCATCAGCTATTTAAAATTGTTAGGATTCAAACGAGGTTATCTGTTTAACTTCAACTGCTCAGTAATGAAGAAAGGAATCAAGCGAGTTTCTATTTAAACCACGGAGGTATCAAAGAAGAAATCTCCGTGTTCTCCGTGACCTCCGTGGTTAAATAAAAAAAATACTCGGCGGAAATTTAGCGTTTATCGGTGGTAGAATAAAAGAAAAAAACCACGGAGTTCACAGAGGACACGGAGAAAAGAAAGAAATCCCGCGTTCTTCGTGGTTAAATAAAAAAAACACGCGGCGGAAATTTAGCGTTTATCAGGGGTAGAATAAAAGAAAAAAACACGAAGGTCACGGAGGAGGCGGAAAGAAGAGAATCTTTGTGCTCCATGGTTAATTTTCGAAGTAGTGTTCATGAAGCGATGCTTCTCCCATAAAGGGATGAAAATAGTTTTTAACCACGGGGGTCACGGAGAGCACGGAGTTTTTCTTTCTCTATATCTTCTCCGTGTCCTCCGTGGTTAATTTTCGAAGTAGGCTTTACAAATGGCACGCATTCCCTGTGCCGCATAACGCCGATTTCTAACTTTAGCGAATCAACAATTCGCGTAATTCGTGGTTGCATAAATACGACCTTTTCTATAAACGTCTATATATCTACTAAGGAGGTATCAGAAATGGAAAAATTACACCTGCCCATAATCATTGAGATGGACGAAGATGAGTATTACATAGTAAGTTGCCCACTGTTTAGGGGTTGTCATTCTTACGGCGAAACTATAGATGAGGCGCTGGAAAATATAAAAGAAGTCATAGAGATGTGCCTCGAGGAGACAAAGGTCGAAGAGCTTAATAAGTTCGTAGGATTTAGAGAACTGGAAGTAGCTCAGAATGTCTGAACTTCCCGTAATCAAAGGCAGAGAACTTGTGAAGTTCCTGGAATCTATAGGCTTCAGGGTTGCCAGAAGGAAAGTGAGAAATGACGCCTATGTAAAAAGTCATTCTTCACAGAAGGCTCGCAAACCCTGATACTAAAGGAAGATGAAATGAGTATCGAGTCAACTTTTATCCGGGATGCAAAAAAATTGAATCTTTGAGACTCTATCGTCCATAGGGATGGACATACAAAGTACTTCGGATATAATGCCAATTCGGAAAGTTCTCCTAACCATTTCAGATATTAACGAGTTATGCAAAATGGCGGTTTGGATATTAAATGAGGTGATAAGATGAGTAAAACACAGCATAAATTATATATAAGCGATGCTTTGGAAGAATTGCTCAATATACCAGATAATACCATTCAATTGATTGTTACCTCACCACCCTATTGGAATGCACGGGACTATGGACACCAAAAACAAATGGGATTTAATGATAAGTACGAAGACTATATTATCAAAATGGGAGAAATCCTCAAAGAATGTATAAAAATCTTGTTGCCGGACGGAAAAATTGCACTAAATATTGGTAACGTTTATAGCAATGACAATAAAGAAAAAAGAATGTATACTGTAAATCTGATTTTGGATTTATGGAAAATTTTAAATTCTTTAAATGATCTAAATTTTATGGGTACGATTTATTGGAAAAAAACCACATCTCGAAAAGGTGCCGTTTTATTTGGTAGTTATCCTTATCCCTCGAACTTCATGATTTCTACAGCATTGGAAGCTATTCATGTTTTCAGGAAAAAAGGAACAAGAAAAGTTTCTAAAGAAATAAAAGAGAAATCTCGTCTTACGAAAGTAGAATTTAGACATTTTAGAGAACCTATTTGGGAGTTGAATGGTGTAAGCAACAATATGCATCCAGCTGTATTTCCTGCCGAGTTGCCTCGTAGATTGATTAAAATGTATTCTTTTTATAATGATGTTATACTGGATCCCTTCTGCGGAACTGGAACGACAAATGTAGAAGCTCTCAAATTAGATAGAAATTCTATTGGAATAGATATAAGGGGAGATTATATTCAAAGAGCGGCAACTAATTTGAAAAAAGCAAACAAATCAGCATCCATAAAGGTATTTAGCCATGGGGGGTAATGAAGGTGGAAAACAGTGAGATATCCAAAATAAAGGGTATGATTGAGAATTATAAATCATCACTCCCCAAATTAACTATATTTGTAGTGGGTCCCGGTGAATATAACACCGATTCATATGCAAAGAAATGTTATACCAAGCGATGTAAAATTAAAAATGAGCTCGCACAGGAGCATAATGTTTTCTTTCTTGAAGAAATATGGGAAGAAGCAAAACGAGAAGGTGTAGATGTTTCTAACCTTATGCATTTCGAAAATTTACTAATGAGAAAAGAAGCCGATACCATTGTTGTAATCTTTGTTTTAAATGCATCAGGGCTTCAAGCAGAAATGGCGGCATTTTCACAACACCAAGAATTAGCGGCAAAAATGTTGATATTCTACGATAGTACTTACTATAAACGGGGCAACCAAAGATTTTGGCAGATTAACAGTGCTTTAGATTCGATAGATGGGTTTAACGGTAAGATTGAACCATTTACGGAAAAAGAAATAGATGATTGTTCGTTATTAACAAAGGTTAAGAATAGAATAGAGCGAAGGAGAAGAGCTTTATCCCTATTACCATACAGGAAGTATCGGGGGGTTGAATAAATGTCAGTCACGAGCAGTCTAAGAAACATTGGAAAACTTTTAGAAAAATTTAAGCCAGAACCAGCGTTGTTAATGAATGATAATGCTTTAATCATCCTCATTTATATTTCCGGACATAATGGAATTAAGACGGATGATTTAATTAAAAAATTGA
>CAZGKP010000210.1:2868-7366 GCA_964526215.1 uncultured Candidatus Sumerlaeota bacterium | reverse complement strand
GGTTATTGCCTGCCCATCGGTTGCCCTAACTTTCCAGATATATATCTCGCCCGGTGTCAGTCCTTCCAACGTATAAGAGTTATTGGTTACTTCGGCTATAGGTATCATCAACGATGAATCGCTACTTGCGAGAAACAATGTACAAGTTGTTGGATGTTCTTCGGGATCAGAACAATTCCAAGAAAGTGTAAGATCGGTATAGCAATCCGTTGCCCCATCCGCGGGAGTGGGGTTGGAAGGCTGATACGGCGCACTATTGTCTGTATAGGCCATGCCCGCTTCATCCGGGTTACCCCTTTCTCCTTCTGATACCGCATAAATGGTATGGCCCCCTTCTACTCCAAGAAAGTAAAGTGTTGCTCCTGGTCCAAAAGCGAATTGACATGGCCCTCCAAGATCCTCACTTTTCCATAAGAATTCCCCATTATTACCAGTGTCTCGGTACGCACGGACAGTATACTCGTATGAGCCACGTTGCTCCTCTCTTTTGATTGAGTATACAACTACCTTGTTTGATCCTACATAACATTCGTAGCAGTTATCTTTATCTCCGGGTGAGCTTAGCGTTTGTTCCCATTTGCTTGAACCATCCGTTGGATCAAGGGCCGCAAACACAAAATACGAAGTACCACTTACTTCTTTGAAGAAGCAGTAGTAAAGAGTACCATCTTTTCCGATTGCGGCCGTCTTTCCCGAAACCCCTGAATCCACCGGCTTATACCATAAGAGGGGATTAGTAATATCATTTGCATCAAGTGCATATAGAGTTTTTATACAACCCACATATATTGTACCATCCTTTCCTATGCATGGATTGCCAACACCACGGGACCCATCAGGAACATCAGACCACATTCTTTCACGTATTAGTCCCCCGGTGTTCCTATTAATACAACCCAAATAGCCCTTATTATTAGGACCATCATAATAAGGGATATAAACCCGGTTCCTTTCCATGTCAATTGCGGGAGTATTCCTTTCCATAACTATCTCTTTATTACCCCCAGGACAAAACCGCCAATGTTCCACACCGGAATATGTCAGACAATACAGACAATCATCATTTGCTACGTAAAGGTAGTCCTTATCAATCTTCGGAGGATCGCTAGACAGTTTGCCATAGGGTTCTGTAAAAATTCGTGTTGGCGTATCAGTTTGGGTATTGATTTTGTAAACTCGACCTTTTCCTGTTGCGACGACGAAAACGTCCCCATTCGGGCTTTGAACGGGATATGTAATGTGCTCATCTTCGTCCATTAGTGGTATTCCCTTTTCCTTTACGCCATATTGGCTAATAACCCAAATGGAGGCAATATCGCCAACTCCAAGGTTACGAGGTGAACACGAAGCATAGATTTTATTCCCTGTTCCTATTACCAATCCATGAAAGCAATAATCAGAATCACGAGTTGATACTTGCCATTTGGACTTATATTCCGTCGGAGCGTGGTAGGTAGTGCCGAACGAGTTCTTTTCGTCCGCACCGTATTGATTCCAGCCTTGGTAGAGTGCAATGTCATAGACGACGGTGACGACCACTTCATACTCGTTTATGTTAGGCAGATTGTACCAGGTACTCTCACTTCCTCCCCAGCCATAGTTGATATGAAAAGATTCATAGCTTGTTCTGTAACCATCTATAATAACACTATGACCGAAGATAGAGAAGATCCCGCTGCTCGCAATGTCGATTTGCGCGGGCCAGCCGGCCTTAATGTTATTTATAACCCTACGCCGATTTTTCTCCGTCCAGCAACCAATCAACCTACTGCCAGTGTCTTGCCTTGCTGACCCGTATTGAAAGCCGTTAAGATAAGTACTTGCGCCAGAATCGGCAGCTGAGCCATCTGATGAGTAGTCCATTTTTAATTTAATGCCAACAGCGAAACAAAGATTAGCTATTTCTGTAGGGTCGCCAGAATAGGCGATTGATGAAAGTGATGAATTCAAGGCGTCAAAATTAGGGAAATCTAGCTCTGAGCTATCCTGATCGATTTCAATTCTGGGATGGCCAAATGGCCACTTACCAGATACGTAGCGATCGGATGCATCAAAATGAATAGATTTGGGGTACTTCCACATGTTTATGATTTGGGCCATAGCAGTAGCTACACATCCTACATAACAGCGTATATAATAATTGTCATTGATGTTTCTGTACCTTGGGTCATAAGGGCATTTCTCGTTATATTCAAGGGTATAATCTGGTGGGATATATCCCTCTTGGTTCCAGTTTGTAGTTATCCATCCCTCTTTCAACTGAACAGTGGTTTCGCAATTTTCGCAAGCTCCGGGAATCGTCTGTCTATGTCCACAGTTTGGACACCAATAGCGGTCAGGCCATGGGCTTGACGATGAAAGTGACTCAATAAGATTTCGATCTCTGGATGCGAACTTGGACCATTGAAGGCTATTGGATTGAGCTCTGCTCTGCGCTGCTAGACATTTTTTATCTATAGCCCGTAGTCTTGCTTCAACATCCCATTGGACAAGGTGAAGTAATACATTATCTCGTGAATCCTGAAAGGGAAATTTCCCTTTAAAAGAATAGCCAAGAATTGGCCGAATATCGCTGTCAGCAGAAGTAATGATAAAACCCTCTGGCTCCAGTTCCACAACATAGGCAAGTCTATCGCCGTCTCTGGAACTGATTCCTTTCACATTTGTGATGAGAAATTTCTTTTTGCCTCTGCTACTGGAGATTGCGTTAGGAGCTAATTCGGTCATCTTTTCCCATCTAAGCTTTTCAGCATACAAAAATGTGTTCGCAACTTTAATTACCTCTTCATGCGTAACAGGTCTTGAAACAGCAGTGCCAATTAGTAAAATTAACAGCACCGTTAGGTAAATAACTTTCTTTCTCATTTTTATCCTCCTTAGCAGAGAGTTACACGCACGGCTAAACCTATAAAGATTAGTTTTAATTTTCCCTTGAGTATGAATTTTTCAAATCACCTGACCAAGGTTAATTACTGTCGCTCCCTCCAGTGCGTAAGTTATTGATTTTACTTGACTTATTTTCCCGAAAATGTCCGTTTTTAATTGTGTGTTTCCCCATCATGCACCTTTCAAAATGCCATACAAAAACGCCCTGTCAACAAAAAAGTTTGTTTTTTTGCGATTTTTTTATCCGCGAATGGAATGAATGAAATTCTCGAGGAGCCGTCATGATTCGCCACAGCGACTCTCCCAAAACAATGAGAATTAGCCACCGATGAACACCGATATGCGCCGATTCATCTGTGTATATCGGTGGCTTCATAAAAACGACATCGCGTCACTCATCAATGTTCTGAATCGGCTTTACGCGTTTAGTTCTCTCAACATCCTCTCTATCTGTGTCTTGAGCGCGGGGAGGTTTTTTTCCACCGCGTTCCAGACCGCTTCGATGTCAATGCCGAAGTATTGGTGCACCAGGATATTCCGCATTCCGACAATCTCGGTCCAGGGAACATCGGGATTTGCCGAACGGGTCGCTTCGGTCAATCGTGCCGCTGCCTCGCCGATAATCTGGATGTAGCGAATCATCCAGTTCTGTATCAGGTCGCTTTTCGCGAAAGCCTCTTTTCCCTGTTTCGCATATTTTTCGATGCGTTCAATTGCCTCCAGGATGTCAAGTAGTCGTTCGCGGTCGCTTCTCATAAGGGCTTTGCCTCCCTGAGCACCGTATCGCGAATCCGCTGACGCAGCCCAGCCTCGGTCACTACGTCCACAGGACGCTGGAGCAGCTGCTGCAGGTCCATTTGCAACCCACCCAGGTCAAACAGGCTCCTCCCCGGTTCCAATTCAACGAGGAAATCTATGTCACTGTCAGAGTCCGCTGTTCCCCGGACTACGCTGCCGAAGACCCGCACGTGCCGCGCACCCCTCCGCCGCCCCACTTTGAGAATGTCCTGTCTTCTGGATGTAATCATTTCCAACACATTCATATCATTCATCCTCCTTACGCGCTTGAGCCACGTCTTCAGACCTCGCCTTCGTAGAGCACATTAAGGGGCGACCTCCGAAATTTGTGAAATAACATCAGCCGGCTCTAATTTTCCTCTGAGTATGAATTTCTCAAATCATCTGACCAAGGTTAATTACTATCTCTCATTGCTGGATGTAAACTATTGATTTGTCTTGACTTATTTTTGCGAAAATGTCCGTTTTTAATTGTGTGTTTCCCCATCGTGAACCTTCTAAAATGTCATACAAAAACGCCCTGTCAACAAAAAAGCTTGTTTCTATACGATTTTTTCATCCGCAAATGGGGACGAATGAAATTCCGGGGAGTTCATTGGCGTAAATTAGCGTAATTAGCGGACTCCCTTATTTTATCCGCGAATGTCGCGAATGTGCGCGAATGGTATTCGGAATGGTCGAATGATGAGGCTTTCTTTGTGTCTTCATTAGCGTGAATTGGCGTAATTAGCGGATGTTATTTTATCCGCGAATGTCGCAAATGTGCGCGAATGGTATTCGGAATGGTCGAATGATGAGGCTTTCTTTGTGTCTT
>CAZGKP010000210.1:0-2768 GCA_964526215.1 uncultured Candidatus Sumerlaeota bacterium | reverse complement strand
CATTAGCGGAAATTTGCGTCCGCCTCGGCGGATTAGCGGATGTTATTTTATCTGCGAATGTCGCAAATGTGCGCGAATAATATCATACCCGTTGCCGCCCTTTACCACTAATGATTGAGGTCCGATGACTGTTGACTAATCTATGGATACATACTTTCTTATATCCACCCGGTAATGAACTTGCTTGACTTTGCTTGCTATTTTATCGCTGGATTATGTGTAAGTGTCTTATGCAGATGTTTCTTTTCGACTTTTGGTGAACAATCGAGATGAGCTTTACTACTGACCTCTTATATCTTCTGGCTGCACCTTTTTTTATCCCGCCGTATCTGTGTAAAATCGTTTTCAAAAAAAAGTATCACCAGAGCTGGCCCCCCAAGCTGGGGTTTTCTCTCTCCGGCGAGGCGTGGGAGCCTGATTCTGCGCACCTGCACCTGTGGCTCCATTCTGTATCTGTGGGTGAGGTCGTTGCCGGAAAGGCAATCCTTGCTGAATGGGTGAAGATAGACCCGACCGACCGCATCCTCGCATCAACTGTTACGGAGACCGGACAACAGAAGGCTCGCCAGACTCTCTGCGAGGCGGAGGAGATTATTTACTATCCCCTCGACCTCACGCCGATTGTGCGGCGTTTCCTCCGGCACTACAACCCGCAAGTTTACATAATGATGGAGACGGAAATCTGGCCGAACTTTTTGCGCGAGGCGGCTTTGCGCGGCACAAAGGTCTTTGTGGCAAATGGAAAACTCTCCGACCGCTCGTTCAGACACTGGATGCGATTCCGCAGATTCTTCCGCTCTACATTTGATGCCATAACAGCCGCCTGCGTCCAGACAGGGCGCGATGCGGAAAAATTCACCGCACTACTCGGTCGCCCCGACTGTGTTTTTGTTACGGGTAATTGCAAATTTGATTCATCCGGTTTGCCAATCACTGAAGAAGAACGGCGCGAACTTTTATCCCGCCTCGGCTTGCCGGAGTCTGCGCCCGTCATCGTTGCCGGCAGCACACATTCGGGCGAAGAGGAAATAATTCTCGATGCCTTTGCCGCATTGCGGAAAAAATTTCCCGCTCTTAAGCTCATAATTGCGCCGCGGCATCCTGAACGCTTCGATGCGGTTGAGCGTCTCTTATCTGCACGGGGCGTGAAATTTTCACGCCTCTCTGCACCGAGCACCGAAGAACCCGATGCGGTGCTCGTTGATACCATCGGCGTCCTGGCGAAACTCTACGGATTGGGGGCAGTGGCGATTGTGTGCGGGAGTTTCGTCCCCGTCGGCGGGCACAATCTTTTAGAGGCAGCGGTGCATCGGATTCCCGTCATTTTCGGTCCGTATATGCACAAACAGCCGGAGATATTAAAGATATTCAGGGAGAACAATGCGGGGATTCAAGTCACGGGTGAAAATCTCGCCTCTACGCTCGAGCGACTTTTATCCGATGAGGTGCAAAGGCGAAAGTTGGGCACGGCAGCGGCGAATGCCGCACTCAAGAATCGCGGCAGCGCCAAACGCACTGTTGAATGTATCCGTCAGTTCCTTGAGTGATTATGAAAGTCCTGATTGCATATTCAAACGCGAAATTTTCGGCGCATATCCACTATGTGTTTGAACATCTCGCACGCACTATCGGCTTCAAAGTCTCCTTCATTACATATACAGAATTAAGCGCGGGCGCACCTGATGCCGACATTATTGTCTCTTACGGGCGAACTCCCCCGAATACAATTTCGCCGGATATCCACATTACGGAAGCCGATTTATTCTCCGCCAATTACCTGAAACCCGAATCGCTCCCGCAACCGCCTCTCCCTTGCTACAACAATCTTCCCATCCTCTTCGGCAAAAAGGAAAACTCGCAGCAATGGATTGAAGAAAGTGAAGGACAATTCACCTCGCACATAGATATTGTCGCGGGGACATTTTTCCTGCTGACGCGTTACGAGGAATTGGTCAAAAAAGAGCGCGATAGATACAGGCGTTTTCCTGCGGCATCGTCAATCGCCATCAAAGCCGATTTTATAGGACGCCCACTCGCCGATGAATACGGCGATTTATTCGCATTGTGGATTAAGCGATTTCAGCCATCATTTGAGGCGCAAAATCCCTGGGGCAATCACCCATTTGCCTTTTATGTCACCCACGATGTTGATGCGCCGCGAAAATACAGATGGAAAAATATTCTGCGCTCGCCGCACGCCTTCCGAGACGGGCTGCCCTGCCTTTTGGGCAAACGCCCCGACCCTTACTGGACTTTTCCCGAACTTATTTCCCTTGAGAAAGAATACGGCATAAAGGCTGATTATTTTTTTCTCGCCGGGGGCAGGCATCCACTCGACCGCGCATATTCAATAGGCACGGCATACATACGCCGACTCATAAACGAAATTCGCGAAGGCGGGGCAGGCATTGGCATCCACTTCAGCCTCACAGCCCACCTCGCCCTCACCACTGGCGATGCTGCCGGTGAATTCGCAAAGGAGCTGGCTCACTTCATCGCCGTAATAGGTTTGACGCCAGTGGGCAGCCGCCAGCACTTCCTTGCATTAAGCATCCCCGAGACGTGGCGGCGGCTCGATACCCTCGGCATCCGATTCGATGCGAGTTGTGGTTTTGCAGAGGTTCCGGGTTTCAGATGCGGCACATCGCGTCCTTTCAGGTGCTTTGATGCGGAACGGGGCAGACTTTTGGGCCTTTATGAAATCCCGCTTGTGGCAATGGATTCCACATTTATTCACCACATAAAATGCTCGCCCGAGGATGCCCTTG
>CAZGKP010000209.1:0-7386 GCA_964526215.1 uncultured Candidatus Sumerlaeota bacterium | reverse complement strand
TATACATTTTATGGCGGGCTGATGTCGCACGCCACTGGCTTTTTTGCCGTAACCTGTTTTCTGGCACTGTGGGCGAGCACTATCAAAGAACGCAGTCCTGCGCATTGGGCGCTACTGGGACTGTTAGGCGGCATAATCACAATTGTCCGCCCGCAACACATCGTCTGCCTCATCGTTATACCGGTGGAGTTCGTCTTGAAACGCCGCAATGCCAAATTTTGGCAAAACGCCGCATCTGTGCGGGCATTCCTGCGCGGGTGTGCACTTGCAATACCCACATTTATTGTGGCAATGTTACCTCAAATTCTCTTCTGGGGAAAGGTTTATGGCAGCCCATTTCACTTCCCCAAACTCGAGGAGATGCACTGGTTGCATCCCGCCATTTTCGAGATGCTATTTTCCGATTATCACGGGTTTATCCTCTGGACGCCGATTGTTCTCCTTTGCATTCCGGGATTTTATTTCGTGTGGAAAAAGCATCGTGTGATAGCGGCGGGACTGCTTGCCTGCCTTTTGGTGCAAGTTTACGTCAACAGCGCGAACGAGGTCTGGTGGGCGGGAGGGTCATTCAGCAATAGGCGGTTCACAGATTATGGGTTCATCTTTATGGTGGGACTGGCGGGGCTTTTAGGGAAAAAGTCCGGGAGGCTGTGGCTTATGCCGGCAATTCTCCTTGCCGGGTGGACGTTTCTTCTGGTCATTGCCGAGCGTGCACAAACACTCACGCTTGAACATTACGTTCCCTGGAACGGCGCATTTTTCAGCGGCGTAGCCACAGTTTTAATAAAGCCGTGGAAATGGTCTACCGCACTGCTGGGGAATTTCGGTGAGCTGCATTTCATTTTACGTATACTCGCCACAATTTTTCTCGGGATATTACTCACTGGCGTCTGGTATCTGTTTGAAAGGCGCGAGGTTTTCAAAAAGGGCCCGCGCATAATTTTATGGACGGCTCTGGGGATATTCATTTTGCTCGATGCGCTGGTGTTTGTCGCAGTGATACGCACTTGTCCCGTCCCGCAAAAAGCGGCACAACGCTTATATCACACGAATCGTTTCTTGTGGAATAATTATTACGAATATGGATATTACTGCCTGCGAAAAGGGCGGATGCTCGAGGCGCTTGCGGCATATAAAAAGGCGCGCACACTCATCCCCGAACGCCCACAACCCGCTCGCTATATCGGCTCTGTCTATGAATCGCTGGGGGATTATGAAAAGGCGGAACACTTTTACCGCGAGGCACTGAAGATTGACCCACACTACCGCCGTGTGCAATTACTACTGGACGAACTGGAAGAGAAAGTAAAAGGTAAAAAGTAAAAGGGTAAAAGTAGCGTTGAAAAATTCACTTTTTTACTGATAACAATTTTCGCTCACTGGCACAAACTAATGACTGATGACGCCGATTGCGGAGTAATCGGAATGACTAATATAGGAGTTTGCTATGAGTTCACCGGAACTGGATGTTGATTTTCTGACAATTTTTCGCCAGACACATAGTGCATTGCTGAGCGAAATACACAAAGTCATTGTGGGGCAGGACACTGTCATTGAGCAATTGCTGATTGCCCTCTTCTGTCGCGCGCACTGCTTGATCGTTGGCGTGCCGGGTCTGGCGAAGACTCTCCTTGTCCGCACACTCTCACAAATACTTGATTTGCGCTTCAACCGGATTCAGTTTACGCCCGACCTTATGCCATCCGACATCATCGGCACAGATATCCTGGAGGAAGACCCGCATACTCGCACACGCTCATTCAAATTCATAAAGGGACCCATATTTACCAATCTCTTGCTCGCCGATGAAATCAATCGCACGCCACCAAAGACACAATCTGCGCTCCTCGAAGCGATGCAGGAATACCGCGTGACTACCGGCGGTGTGACTTATGAACTCGATTTACCATTTTTCGTTCTCGCCACTCAAAACCCGATAGAACAGGAGGGGACATATCCGCTGCCCGAGGCGCAGCTCGACCGTTTTATGTTCAATGTCCTGATTGATTATCCCCTGCCGGAACAGGAGATTGAGATTGTGCGCACAACAACTTACGATGAGCCGCCCGTTCCGCAAAAGATAATGAACGCCGACACAATCTTAAAACTCCAGAAAATGGTGCGCAGGGTGCCGGTCTCCGAACACGTCATCACTTATGCAACGCGTCTTGTGCGAGCCACACGCCCCAAATCACAGGAGGCGCCTGACTTCATCAAGAACTGGATCAGCTGGGGGTGTGGACCAAGGGCGACACAATACCTTATACTTGGTGCAAAAGCGCGGGCGGTTCTGGAAGGGCGCATCAATGTCTCGTCAAGTGATGTGCGGACAGCAGCACCGGCGATATTCCGTCATCGCCTCATTACCAACTTCAATGCCGACGCCGATGGCGTGAGTGTCGAGACTATTATTGAAAAACTCCTCGATACTATCTCCGAACCGGGTGAGAAAGACTATAGCTGAATGACTATGAAATTTCGCGCAGCAGCTCAGCGCAGATGCCTCGAGGACATCCGAAAGTAAAAAAAATATCCGTAACAGTACCTATAGTATGCCGTAGCGAACTCGAAATCCGCCCGGGGAGGATTAAGGTTTGCCCACAAACTCCGTGTATGAGGCACCAAGGTTGTCTAATTCTTTGATGATTTGTTTGAGTTGTTCTTTGGCGTTGTGTTGTTTGTTATGCCAGGGAACTCTGAGCTGGGCTTTAAATTCCTCCTTTGCCTTCTGGAGCAATGCGACTTTCTCCGCTTTTGTTGAGGCGGAGGCTGCCATTGAGCGATAGATAACGCCTCGATTATAGCGAACCTCTGCATAATGAGGTGATAGCTCCACAATTCGTTTGTAGGTATCCAATGCTTTCTTCTTGTCGCCAGCCTGATTATAGAGATGCGCCAGTTTATATAATGCACTCACCTCGATGCGTGACCTCCAGACAGGAACAGCAAGCCTTCCAGAAGTGATATTTTCCAATAGGGTCTCGAATAATTGACGGCATTTTGTGGGGTCTTTTGTTACGTATGACAGGGCATAACGGAACTGTAAGTCCACATCGTCGGGGTGCAATTGTGCCTGTTTCCCGAGGTATTCGTTTCCCTGCTTTCCCCCCTTAATCTTTCCTATCAGGTAGCTCATAACCTCATAAGGGCTGGAAAGGTTTGCAGGGATAAGTTCTTGGGAAAGGTTGGCAGACTTCATCATACGCTCACCAGCTCTATAAGCTTCTTCTGTGCGTCCGGCAATGTCCAACACAGTGAGATAGTGAATCCAACATTCGTATCGCTTCGGGGCAAGTCGAGTCGCTTCTTTCATCTCATTTATCGCCAATGCGCAATGTTTATGATGTTCGGACTTTTTCGTTGTAAATTCTGGTGAAGTTGCCAGGAAACGGTGGAGCATACCGAGATAGAAGTGCGCCTGTGCATTGTTCGGTTCTTTTTTGATTTCCTGCTGCGCTTCCCGGACCGGTTGCTGGCAAACGCTTTTTGGCTGACGATAGACGAGAAGACCTGCTCGCAGATGCGCTACACCCGATTCATTCTTGAGCGATGGGTCGAGGGCAAATGCCTGTTCGAGATGCTTTTCCCCTTCGTAGCGAGCCGTCGCATCACGGTATACCATCCACTTAACCCCGTATGCACGGGCTAAAAGTAGATGTGCTCTGGCACGCATTGTATCATCGGTAGCCTTCTCCAGAAGCGATTGTGCGGCGGGAATTGCCTCCACAAAGTTCCACCGGGCAATCATACGCTGGATGTTTTCCCGGGTCAGCGTTGTTGGGGAAGGGGATGTTCCCTTTCCAGGCACGGTGGTGGGAGCCAGGGAAGAAGAGGACAATCTCCTTGTCCATAGCTTTTCTATGTTTTTTCGATTTCTACCAGAATCAGCCGCACATTCAACATCTACCTGCACATCGGTCTTCTTGCCCGGCTTGAGTGAGACGTTTTTGAAAGCAACTCTGTCGTAAGGTCTGACCTGAAATTCAAAATGCTCTATATTGGCTAAAGAGAGATTTTTATAGATGCGAATCTCGGAATGCGCTTTGCCGACCCCGGTTTCTTTCCATTCTTCGGGCAAATGTATATTTCCCTGTTTGTCTATGGCAAGAACGCGCGTGCAAAATGGTGAGTTATGCGAGACCAGAAAGAATACCTCATTGTCCCTTTCAAAAGGACCTGCGAATGAAACCTCGTATGTCTTGTTGTTAAATGTGAATCCACTGCTTCGAATATAACTAATGTGAGGGCTTGAAGTTTCTATGGTTCTCCATTTTGCTGCGGTGACCCATAATATTACATCGGTCTTGTCAAATTTTTCGGGAATGCCCCATGCCAGTATCTGTAAATACTCATCGGTATCGGGGATTTCTACAAACTTCCCCCGGTTATGCCAATTGCTAGCGTTAGATATGGTGTCGGAGAATCCAAACGGTGGGTCTTGTAATCCCTTAATTCTTACCACAAACTCATAAAACTTATAGTTTTCATCCTTCCAATCTTTCCCCAGTTCACACAAACCTTCGTATTCAGGCTTATGACGCGGTGTCCCATCGGGGCGCCACCACTGTTTACTTTGATAATCATATACCCCCACAATCTCCACTTTAACGTTGTTCGACAGCGTTGCTGTCCTTTGCAATTTTGAAACATTTTTGCCTGTATGGCTTTCCCGAACAGATTCTTTTGTCTCACTTGCAAGAACGATACAGATGAGGCTCACAGCAATTAGAATCAGAATCGAAGATAACGTCATCTTCGGGTGAAGCCGATATTGGTCGCTCATAATTCTCATAATCCTCCTCCTTAAGGAGTTTTTTCTTTCCGAGAAACCGATAGCCGTAAACCCGAAGGCAGGCTCACGACGGGTTTCCTCCATAACGCGCAGGATGCTCCTGCCGTAACGCTTTCGCTCTGCGCCGATGTGCCCGATTGCGACGTCATCGCATATTTCTTCTCGTAACTGCCGAATCCTCCAGTTTGTAGACCATACCAGTGGATGAAAGAAGTAAATGACCTGTAAAATCATCTGGAGCCAGTTGACAAAGAGGTCGGCGCGTTTGATGTGAGCCAGTTCGTGCAACAGAATCGGCTCGATTTCTGCCAGCGACCATTTCTCAACGATTCGGTGCGGCAGAAATACCTTCGGGCGAAAGATGCCGATTACGGCAGGACTGTCCGCCCTCTTTATTTCCATATAGCGGAGCTCGACTGTTCGCTTTATGCCGAGGTCTGCACAGAGTCGTTTGCACAGTGCTACCAGTTCCGCTCTCTCTATGGCAGGACATTCTTTTAGCAGTTTGTTTATGCACAACGTTCTCCACATTACCATTGCACCGAATAAAACAACCAGCGCAAACCAACCCATTGCAAGAGCATCGGCAATATTCATTCGGGGCGCGCTCGACTCTGTTCCAACGGTTGATACGGCACCTGCCGGTTTGATATTTGACGTATAATTGACCGGCGTCAGATTCTCCGCCGGTAGGGCTGGTATCGGATGAATTTTTTCATTCATTCCTGGGGTCGCTGGTTTTTCCACTATGTTAGAGGCAAATCTTTCCGCAGGATTGCGGAAATACTGTCCTATGCCAATCGGGAGAGTCAGATTCATCGGCAGGCACAGACGAACCAGCACTATACACCAGAGTAAGTAACGGAATTTGGGTGAAGCCTTCCGGCTAAAACGTGAAACAACCCAGATAAGCCCGACGAGGATGCCAACCTGCCAGCTAACCGCCCATAGCGTTTGGGCGCACTGAGCGGTGAAGGTATTAAGAGCACTCATCGCCCACCTCCTTATGTTCCGCGACTATTTTTTTGAGCGATGCTATCTCCTCATCGCTCAGCTTTTTCCCCCGTGCAAGATGGGCAAAGAGCGGTGCAAATGTGTTGTCCAAAACAGTGTCCATAAAGGTATCGATGGCTTTCCCGACCGCCTTTGAACGAGGCACAATCGGTCTGTAGAGACACAGAGGACCCAGCTTCTCCCGACGAAGATACCCTTTATTTGTGAGCCTATCGAGCATCGTTTTCACCGTCTGGTATTCCCAAACCTTCTTCTCAAGCGCCACTTCATAGATTTGACGGGCGGTAGATTTGCCTTTCAGCCAGCAGATTTTCATAATCAACCATTCAGTTTTAGAGAGTTCGGGACGTTTTTTAGACATACAATCATTTACCTCCTTATCTTTATTCAACAATAATGTAGTGTTTCTACTACAAGTGTCTTAACCGGGTCAAGAAAAAAATGCATCTTTTTTCGCTTTTTTTTCGTTTCGCTCCTTTTGCGGAATCCGTCCTTATTTGTGAGAAATCCAGACTGACGGAGATGTCCGGGAAGGTGAAAAAAATTGCGAGCAACCTGTAACCTTTTCACATAAATCGCCACTATCCTTGTAGAGGGTCAGGCGACCCGAAACAAATTTCAAAGAAAGGAGAAACAAGATGGCTAAACGCCATGTAACACTCGGAGTGTTGATACTGCTTGCGCTTATCGTTCCCATTCTGGGCATTGCTCAGGAAAGGGGGAATCAACGTCCATTTAGAGGTGGGAGATTTGGCAATTCACCTCTGGGGCGACTCATCCGCGGAAACATCGGCAGGCGAATGTCTCTGAAGGCTGACCTGAACCTCACCGATGAACAGTGGAGCAAACTGAAGGGAATCTTAGAAAAGCATCGTAAGGATTTCCAACCCGTGGCAAAGAAAATAGTCGAACGTAAACGGACTTTGCGTGAGGTTGTTCTCTCGAAGACCGCCGATGAAACCGCTATTCGCAAGGCTGCGAAGAATCTGGGCACAGCCATCGGTGACGCCGCCGTCCTGGCATCAAAAATTGCTGATGAGGCACGCACTGTCCTGACACCTGAACAGATTGAGCGAATTAGCCAGTTCTCACAAGAGCGCGACAACGCTATTGACAGGTGGCTGGAAGAAGTGGCTGATTGAATTCACAAACCCGGGGAAATATACTTGACTATGGCGGTGCAATATCAAAATCTCGACTTCTGGATGGCGAGCCCGGAGCAACTGCTTTGCGGGCTTGCCTCCATTGCACACAATCTCTCGCTTAAAATGTCCGGTGAGGTAGACGGAACTTCACCTTCACGGGTTGACCTGCAGGATACCCGTCGCTGCCTGGATGGAGATGGCGATGCCTATGCCAGACTGGTCGAGAGGTATCAGGGGCGAGTATCGGCAATGATGTGGAGATTCTCACGCGACCCTGAAACACACGAAGAACTCGTTCAGGATGTCTTTGTCGAGGCATACACAAGCCTTTCGACCTGGCGTGCACATGCGCCATTTTCTCACTGGCTCGCCTGCATCGCTACTCGCGTTGGATACCGCTATTGGAAACGACTGGCGCAGGAACGAGCCCACCCC
>CAZGKP010000208.1:5155-7434 GCA_964526215.1 uncultured Candidatus Sumerlaeota bacterium | reverse complement strand
ACTGGAGGAACTTACGAGCCGCATAACCTTCTCCCGAATTCGGGAGATGCACCCACCCCGGAGTCCTCCGGGGGTTTTCGCAACAAAGATAAATTTGTCATTCCCCTCACCGGCATCTTCAGTTGCGACATATAGCCAGTCGCCCTTTCGCTTTGCGTAGAGATGCTGCCCGTTATTATGCGCCACTAAAAATCCCGCGTCATCCAGAACGCCATCCATCACAAAGCCGTGTGTGGGCGTGGGAGTAGGGGTGGGTGTGGGGGCGCCTGTGGTGGGCTTATGCCAGTCCTGTCCACCGTTATTATCCCAGTGCCACTGATTGTCGCGGAAGACGCAGTCTATCTGTGTCGCCGTTGCCGGGACGGGATATGTGATTGAGTAAGTCACGGATGTGACATTGTTCATTTGGAGGTCGGGCGAATCCACAACCGCCCAGTTATTGATGCCCTTGTGTATAAAGATAGGGCTGTGTCCCTCGAGGGGACCTGCAATTGTGTCGTAAGTGATAGTTGCGTCTTCTCCGCGCACAGGCGGGTCGGGATTATATGTAACACGCTCTGTGGGTGCGCCCTGCCCGTCGCCAATCCAGACGTGCTGTATGTCGGATTTTGCGACGCTGCCTTTTTTATCTGCCGCCTCAACATAGTAATCAATCAGCACACTGCGCAGACCGACCACCTTCACCCAGTATTCATCCGCAATGTAGGTCGGCAGGACGAAGAAGTCAATGGCGGGGTTATTATGTACGTTGTCTTTGGGGAAGATGCGGTGCGTCATCGTGAGTGCCCGCCAGGCTCCAACCTCATCCCCTCCGGCAAAAGTCTCGTTTTGATTCGACGAAAGCGGGTTCTTGCCGTCCCTATCAATGCGGTAGTGGAGCGTGGCATTCTCAATGCCCGATACGTCATAGATGAATGTCCACACATAGAAATCGCCGTTATTCAACTGTTGTGTGTATCCATACTGGCAGCCGAAGTTAATACTGCCGGGGTTATAGGGCTGTCGCTGGGGAATCCATATCGAGGGCGAGGTTACATCCTCCGAGCCATCGCCGATAATTGAGTCAATATGGCTGGTTGCCTGATTGCATCCGAGTGTTGCCTTGACCTCATTATCCTGTGCGGGTCCGTAATAGACATTACCGCTATCGAGGCTGCCGAGGTAGTAGTGCCAGGCGTGCTCTACGGCGCTCGTGTCGGCGTCGGGATTGAGGATTTTGGGGATGCGGGGAGATATGTTGCTGATTTGTTCGGCGGTGCGGATGCGATTCTCACAGGCGAGGAATATTGCCTGGTCGCGCACCTTTTCATGCCAGCCGTTCTCGACGTCAATATTGCCGTTCTGGTCGAGGAGGGGATAATTCCAGTTGAGGAAAATCGGCGAGCCGAAATCGCTGTCGGCATTGACCCAGCCGCCATCCTCGACCTTCACGATGTCCGTCTCACCGACGGGATGCTCGGCAAGATATTGCTGCACCGTTGAAGGCTCGAAACCGAGCGCCGCCGCGCCATCCACGAAATTCTTTACGCACTCCATATAGTAAGTATACCCGCCGCCGAATGCATTATCGCCATCGTGTCCGAGCAAAATCAGTTCGGGGTGTGCGGGGTCATTTTTTGCCGTAACATCGCTCATCTGTCCTGCGCCGAAACACTGATAGCCATCCTGCCAGCTGAAAGCCATTGCTGCGGGGACGACGGTGATTGTTTGTTCTATCCCGGTATCGGGGTCAACGAACTTTGCGCGATGCGGCTGATATGCAAAAGGCGCGGCGTTACAGGGTGAACATCCCCGTGAGATTTGGGCACGATAGTAATAATCCTGCGCAGGGTTAAGCTGGTCGGCGAGGTTAGGCGGGTCGCAATTCTCGCCGCCGTTTCCGAGAGTGAGTGGGAAATTTTCGCAAGCGCGCGAGATATGGTTGTTCGCAATAATTGTCCATTCTATGCCGCAGCGCTTGAGAACCGGTATGATGCGTTCAGAGAAGCAGATTTCCGGCGGAAAGAATCCCACAGACAGCGGCTCGCCCCAGGTTTGGCGCATCTGTTCCTGCATCAGCTTGATGTCCATCTCGAGGGTTCTCTTTGTAACGAGAGGGGCAATTGGGTGATGATATGCGCTGCAAACAATATCGAGGCGTGGGTGTCCGCCCGATGTTTGCCAGCCCTTTGCCTCGATGTATGCATTCTTCCACAATGAGCCATAGCCGAGTTGGTTGGCATCAGCGAGGCTGCGGATATTTTCGATGAGTGCGCCGGAGTAATTCATCTGCGCACCGG
>CAZGKP010000208.1:0-5145 GCA_964526215.1 uncultured Candidatus Sumerlaeota bacterium | reverse complement strand
AAGTCTTGTGGCGACAGAATCCTTTGCGCGGTATTGATAAACAGCCACGCGGTCATCCTTGCCGAAGATGGCGCGCAAGTCGGCTTCGGGGTGAGGGCGACCGCCGTCTTTTGCCTGAATAGAGTCCCACGCATTCTCATAGCGGTCAGCGCCCTCTTTGCGGTCATTCCAGTAGATAGGCTGATGCAGGTGCCACAGATAGGTCGTATGAACAGCGTCCCCTGCCAGTGCAATTATTGACAGGAGCGAAAATGTTACCGATAGGACACCTACCCGTCTCATCAAATCTCGCATCATCATTTCTCCTCAAAAGAACCCAAATCTTGTATTTAAAAGACCATTTTAGACAGGATAACAGGATACACAGGATATTATATCCGGTAAATCTTGTTCATCCTGTCAAATTTTTTCTACTTGATACGAGGTAACAGCAAAATGTGGGATGAACTTCAAAGCTGTTTTGTATATTCTAACCACACTACAGTATCAAGGTTAAAAAAAGCCCGCCCTGAAACAGGACGGGCTTTGTAAGTGCTGCAATAACAAGGTGGGTTATTCAATCGAGAAGACTGACAGCTCTACCGGAACTGCCGGGTTCTTCTCATAAGAACCCCAACCGGATAGCGCTCCACCGGTCGAATTGGCGAATTCCAGATACGGGTTGGTTACCGTCAGGAAATCGGGACTGGACTGAACGACAGACTTGTAGTATGGTGGGTGTCCAATGTAACCGGGACCGGGGATATAAGTCGGTGTTCCACCGGTTACGATTGCTGCAAGACCGTCAGCACCAGCGCTGGCGAAGTCGCAGTGGTCAATGGTAACGTTATTGTCGCCCTTGTTAGTCATATCAATACCCGTGTCGCCATTGCCGGAGAAGACGCAATCCACGATTATGACTGGCTGTGTGGCAGTATCGGCGGTTGCGCCAAGCAAGACATTGGGCACAGTGCCAGCCGGGTCGTGGAATGTGCAGTCGCTGATAGTGACCGCAGTTGCCACATCCGAGGCGCTGAAGAAGTTGCTCAGGTCCTGTGCACCACCATGGTTACCGTTATTGCAGAACAACGAATTGGAAATGTCCGGAGCCGGGCAAGAGTCTCCATAGACAACCATCCCTTCTTCTTCATTGTCCTTAAACAGGCAATCGTCGAACGATGATGCTGCGGCACGGCTCATCATTACACCTTGTGAGCCATTGTTATTGAATGTGCAGTCGGTAGCAGTAATTATCCACGAATAGCTGCCGACCCTGAAGTAAGCCCCACCCAGCACATTGTTGTCAAAATGGCAGTGTTGGAGGTCGTAATATATGACGTCATCGCCGGGATCGGCATAGCCGAACAATCCGTAACCATTGCTTGTGAGCCCAGCCTTACCATTATTACAAACGTTGACATAATGCAGCGTTACGTATTTCGTATTCACCCCGGGGTCGTCTGAGAACATTGCAATTCCATATTTGTAAGTGTTGCGCTTGGCATTGCTGGAAATCTCCGAGTACTTACTTGCGCTTCCAATCATAGAAGATGTGGCATTGGGGTCCTGAAGCATCTGCCAACCATTACCACCGTTATTTACGAGCTTTGAGCTATTTATGAAGTAAGTGCTGCTGTAGCTCAGGATTGCGTCATCGTTTGAATGGGCGATAATGCAGGAATCGAAATACGTTGTAACGTTGCTGTGGACGAAAATCCAGTCATCGCCCCACGAACAGATGGTGGAGTCGGCGGTATCGGGCAACGCAACGGTCGGCGTGCTGGGCTGGTTACTTGCAGAGGCATTACCGGTGAAGATGCAGTTCTTGTGATAGACTGTAACGGGGGTAGTTCCACTCGAGCGATACAGCTCGTATCCATCATAGTTGTTACTTGCACCGGTGCCGATAAGTCCATCCGCCTCATAAGGCGGAATTAAGGTTAAGTGCTCGATATGAACTTCGCTACTACCCGGGGCGTTAACCTGCAGGGCTTCGTTCTGGTTGTTGCCAAGGACGACGATAGCACGGGTTGCAGTAGTTTTAGTGTAGTCGTTTGCGAGTTTCAGGCTGTGGTCTATAATGACGCGTGCAGCAGCCGGGCAAACGACAGGTTGAGCCGTGTAGAGATAAATATTGTCATTATCATTGTTGCCATCGTCCCAGTAGCCGCCTGTATCGAGGGCATCAATGGCTGCCTGAATGGTGAAGTATGTATCGTCGCCGTCAATGTCTTCAGCCGCAGCAGCGGCACCGTCCACCCAGAGTTCCTCATTTACGGTCTGACCGGCTTTGCTCTTTGCCAGGACGTAGGAGATTTCCGACATAAAAAGACCAGGTGGGGGGTCGCCAAAGGGGGTGCAGGCAGGGTCGAAAGGTGAGGCTTCGCTGAAGTTGGGTTTGTTGTTCGCAGCACGTCCAACCACCTGAATCCATATCTGGTCGCCCGCGCTCGGGCTTCCAAGATAGCTGAGAGGGATTTTGAACTCGGTCCAGACATCAGGCATAGGGATGACGGGGGGCGCAGCAGAACCGCCGATACTCACACCGCCGCCTGTGCCATCCAGACTGTCCTCGCCTCCGGGTCCTTTTCCCCAGACACCGCCGGAATATTGCTGGTAACCTATCCAGGTGAAGAGGTTGCCAGCATTTATATCCCATTGTGGGATGATGGCATAGGTGAGGTTATAGATTTGTCCCTGCATCGCAGCGCTGCCATAAGGGTACGGAATAGGACCGGCATCGGGGATATTGTCGCCGATGAGAATCTGAACCTCGCAAGGCAGAAAGTCGCCCCATGGATCCTCGTCAAGGTACATACCGATGTATAGGTAAGTACCGTCGTTAGAGACCCAGAAACTATCCTGGTTCGTGTCAAAATGCACGTTCCAATTAGAGGGCGGCATATCCATTACTGTTCTGCTGTAAGTGCAGGGCCAATCAGCCTCTTTTACGCCGTCAATCCCGGGCGTGAAATGGAACCCGGCATAAGAAACAGATACCAGAGCCACAATCGAGATTAGCAAGATTAACCTTTTCATAATTTAAACCTCCTTTAATGTAATAAACGCGAGACTTCCTTCCAGAAATCACCACCTCCTTTTTATTTGAGAAAGAATAAACTTGTTAGCTCACATCCAGGATTCACAAATTCCGGGAAACTTAAATGGCTAAATCTCTCTTTTATGTACTTGATTAAGAGAAGGGACGTCAATGAAAAAATCAAGTTTTTTTAATTTTTTTCATCATTGAAGAGTCCTTCATCTTCAAGATTTAATTAAGCTCTGTTCAAGCATCGCGTCTGCTCAAGGTCAATCTCGCTTAAGCCGTAATCCGGCTCGGCGGACAAGTCTGTGGCTTTAACACATTTTACCGATGCATCAGTATATGAATTCCCGAATCTAATTATTGACGCATCAGTGAAAAGTATTTTAGGAACGGTCTTCATGTCGTAAATACGGCCGCCAAGGCGCCTCAAAGACCTTAGGCGTGAAGATATCGCCTTTCCCAAAAGGATGAAAATAATCCGCTAATTACGCTAATGAACGCGAATATTTATTAGCGTACATTCGCGTGTATTCGCGGACTAATTTTCGGGATAGATAAAGCGAAACCTTTCCTTCGATGAGTAAGATTAAACAATTTATGCTTGCATTGAGACGTGGTCTCGAGGCGCATTATGAAGCTGCACCGGGGAACTTGCTTATGGCGTGCGTCTCCGGCGGGGCTGACTCCACCGCCCTCTTTTATGGACTTGTAGAATTAGCGGATGAAATGGGCTTCCGCCTCGCCGTGCTACACGTGAATCACGGCATTCGCGGGAAGGAGTCGAACACAGATGAGGTCTTCGTTCGCAATATGTGCCGGAAGGAAAATGTGCCGTTTTACTGCAAGCGTCTCGGATTTAAACCGGGAGCAAAAATCTCCGAAGCCAAATTGCGCAAGGAGCGCCTTCGTGCAATCGTTGAGGGCGCCCGTGGAGTCGGTGCATCTGCAGCCGTCCTTGCACATCATCGGGACGACCTCGCCGAGACTTTTCTCTTGCGCCTTTTGAGGGGGAGCGGGCTTAAAGGGCTTGCGGGCTTTCCTGTGCGCTCCGAATATCAGGGATTGACACTCCTGCGTCCCCTTAAAAATGTCCCCCGTGAGCTTATTATCGCCTTCCTGAAGGCGAGAAAAATCCCCTGGCGCGAAGACCACACCAATATTGACACCTCTTATTTGCGCAACCGAATTCGCCACGAACTCATCCCGCTTTTAGAAAGCAAATTTAATCCCGATATTAAAAGAACCCTTACGCGTACAGCCGCCATCTTCGCGCAACTGGATAGTTATATAGGAAAAGAGGCAGAAACTCTCCGCGAAAAATGTGTCGAGAGGATAACGGTCGTCGGTTTCCCGCAGATTGAATGGGCGAGTGTGAAAATGCTTTACCCGCTGCCTGATTTTCTACTCTCGGAGATGTTTCGGCAGTGGATAATGCAAATCATCCAGACCCCGTTGCCTCCCGGTTTTGCCGGAACCGAGGCACTGGTGCGGCTTGTGCGAGAGGGCAAAAGCGGCTCGCTTCTACGCCTTGCGCACGGCGTCGTTGCATTCAGGGATTATGAGAGGATTACGCTCAGCCGCACAACCCTCCCGCGAGGCGCAAGGAAATCAGAGATGCTTTCCGAAATAACGCCGCCCCTTCTTCAACTTCAAAATCGAACGCTTTGTCTGCCACTCTTTCCCGATGTGGATATACGTCTTGAGATTCAAAAAAGAGACATCCCCGCAAGGGGTAAGAAAAAGACATCCGTCGTGGGAAATATACGGTTTGTTTTGCGAACGGGTTTGAGAAGAGGGGAGATGACTCACAATCGGGCAGTAATTCCATTGGGCGGAATCAAGCCCCCGATTGTAATTCGTAACCGGCGCGCGGGTGACAAAATCACCATCAGCGGCATAACAAAGTCTCTGAAAAAGTGGTATAACGAATTGCGGATTCCGGTGCCGTTACGGAATCACCTGATAATTGTCGAAGATACCGGCGGAATCATCCGGGCGGGGGGACAGATGTTGCGCGAACAAGGCGCGAAGTCGGGACGGGGAAAATATCTCTCTGTGGAATGGGAAGGGCGCATCTTGGCAAAGCTACGAAAAGCAGACTTCTATAGAGGCTCAAAAAT
>CAZGKP010000207.1:0-7460 GCA_964526215.1 uncultured Candidatus Sumerlaeota bacterium | reverse complement strand
AGTTCTCCGGCAGACTTGCTAAATTGAATCGTATTGTTGTAGCGATTGGTGATGATATAAGTAAGGGTATAACCCCGGTAGTCGCACCCCCAGAATGGCATACAAAGTCCCTCAAGCGTGTCCCATTCATTGTGTTCTATCAGATAATTGACCCATTTGGGGTCATTAAGCGGGATATAGCAACCTCCCAGCGAGGCAGAATCAGTGCCTTGAGGTTTTTTTGATGCTCAATTACGGGAAAGGTAAAAGTGCCGATCTGATGGGAGCGGATGTGAATGGAAATCTCGTTTTTCTTCAGTTGCACAGAGACCGCAATACCTTTTTGGGGAATTTCCCATCTTGCCCGGTTATGCTTTTGTTCAATCCTTTGAGCGGGAGATAAATCTGTTTGTGCAGAAGAGAGGCAAAATTTTCCCTGCCCCTTTGGTTGTGCCCAGATTTCGAGTGTGTCCGGTTGAATAAAAATCTGCCAGCCACCGCTTTGTAGCACGATTCCTGTATCTGTTCCTGCATTGACGCAGGGGCAAAAGGGCAGATTGCTCCATTCTATATCTCCCTTCGCACTTAAAGGGCTTTGCACCTGTTCGACACGGTTTATTCCGTCAAAAGAAATATTAAAACAATAAACCTCTAATTACCCACAAGTGGATTCATTCATACAACAAGTGGATATCAAATTGTGAGGGAGAAAATCGTATTGATTTCATTAAAATTTTTTACTTGCACGCACTTTATGCCTTTGTTACTTATCCATCACCTTTTTTTCGGATATACTCCGGGATAATTAGCTAAAAATCAAAAATACACACGTCGCCGGACTACTCTGTGGTGTTCGCTGGTGCGAATAGCAGGGTGGGGAGATGGCGGCGGAGGTAAAAACCAAAAAATAAGGAGAGATACTATGCCTGAACAGGTTTCGATGAAACAGCTCCTTGAGGCGGGAGTCCACTTTGGTCATCAGAGTCGCCGCTGGAACCCAAAGATGGCTAAATATATCTTCACCGAGCGCAATGGTATCTATATCGTTGACCTGAAGAAGACGTTGCGCCTTATGCGTGAGGCGCTGAGGTTTGTAAGGGAAAGCGTGGTGCTCGGTAAGAAGGTTCTCTTTGTTGGGACGAAGAAACAGGCGAGGGACTCTATCTCAGCCTCTGCAACGGGATGTGGGATGTATTATGTCAATAACCGCTGGCTGGGCGGGATGCTGACAAATTTTAAGACCATTCGCCGCAGCATTATGCGCCTTATTGAACTGGAGAATATGTGGGAAGACGGCACCATCGAGCGGTATTCCAAAAAGGAAATCAGTCGTCTGGAACATGAAAAAAACGGGCTGGCTAAAAATCTCACCGGCGTCAAGAGAATGACCGACCTGCCGGGGCTTCTGTTCATCGTTGATCCACACAAAGAAAATATCGCAGTTCATGAGGCACGAAAACTCCGAATCCCCATCGTTGCCATCGTTGATACAAATTGTGACCCCGACCTGATTGACTATGTCATACCCGGAAATGACGATGCCATCCGTGCCATCAAACTTATGGCAGAACAGGTAAAACTCGCCTGCATAGAGGGGCTTATGGAACTCCAGGCGATAGAGGGCGTGGCACCGGAGGGGCTCTCGCCGGAAGTTGCCGGGGCACTGGGATTGCCCGTCTCCCGACCACTGCCGGAAGCCGTTGCCCAGCCAGCAGCCGAGGCACCGCCGTCCGCCGAAGTCCAGCCAATAGCGGCAGCCCAGCCCGCTATCGAGCCTGCACAACCTCAACCAGCTCCTGCCGCACCCGAAGAGCTACCTACCGTGCCACAACCACCTCAACCAACTGTATCGGTATCTGAAGAACCACCCGCCCAGGTTGAGGCACTTCAACCGGCTCCCGAAATCCCTGAAGAGGCACCCGCCCAGGAGGCACCATCAGCCCAAAAGCCCACCGAAGAACCCGCAGTCCAGCCGGTTTCTACCGAGCCTGCACCGGAGGCTCCCATACCCGTAGCCGGGACTACACCCGCCCCGGTATCCGAGTCAGTGTCGGTATCGTCACTTGAAGTGGCTCCTGCTGCTCAATCCGGTGCAAATGGTGGTGAACCCGAATCCTCGCAACAGACCCAGGCGATAGATGTTCCTACCGTCGCTGTCACACCCGAACCCGGGGATTCCTCAACCATATCTGAGACCTCTAACTGATTATGGAGAACCCAAAAACCGCAAGTGAAAGGAGATACAATTGTGCAAATCGCATCCGACCTCATAAGAGAATTGAGGGGAAAATCGGGGGCTGGAATTCTCGATTGCAAGAAAGCCCTTGAGGAGACGCAAGGCGACATAGGAAAGGCGATGACGATTCTGCGTGAGCGCGGCAAGGCAAAGGCTGAAAAGAAGGCATCGCGCTCCGCCACGGAGGGGCTTATCTTCGCATACATCCACCCACCCGGAAAACTCGGCGTCCTTTTAGAGATGAATTGCGAGACCGATTTTGTTGCCCGAAATGCCGAGTTTCAAAACCTTTGCAAGGATGTTGCTATGCACATCACCGCATTTGCCCCACAATACATCTCGCGCAAAGATGTCCCTGAAGATGTCGTAAAGAAAGAGGGCAAGATTTATGCTACACAGGCACGAAATAAGGGCAAACCTGAAAAGATAATTGAGAAAATAGTTGATGGCCGCATAGAGAAGTTTTACAAAACTGTTTGTTGTCTCGAACAATCATTCGCAAAAAATGAAGAAGTCACAATAGGTGAACTCATCCAGCAGATGATTGCTAAAATAGGCGAGAATATTGTCCTGAAGCGGTTCGTTCGCTTCAAAGTCGGCGAGGAATAACACACTGGAAATTGAGAATTAAGAATTGTGAATTGAGAGCGGGGGAACGGTGAATACAATTTGCCGTTCTCTGTTTGACAAGTGTGGTAATTATATGCCCTCGAAACCCAAATATAAGCGTGTGTTGCTGAAGATTAGCGGCGAACTATTGAAGGGGCGACACGAATTCGGTTTTGACGGTGCGGCAATCAATGACTTCGGCGAGCAGATTCAGGAAGTGGTTGACCTCGGGGTGCAGATAGCGCTTGTGGTGGGAGGAGGCAATATATTTCGCGGCGGTGCCCCATTCGCTCAAGAGATGGACCGCACAACGGCTGATAATATAGGTATGCTTGCCACCCTCATCAACGCCCTGATGCTTCAGGATGCCTTTGAGAAGCGGGGGATGGAGGTTCGCCTGCTATCGGCGATACCATCTTCAAACATAGCAGAGCCATTCATCAGGCGCCGAGCCATCGGACACCTGAAGGCGGGGCGCGTAGTGCTATTCGCCTGCGGCACCGGCAGCCCTTTTTTCACCACAGACACCGCAGGCGCCCTGCGCGCCAACGAGATCGAGGCAGATGTCCTGCTTAAAGGCACAAAGGTTCGTGGCGTCTTTAGCGCCGACCCTCAAAAAGACCCCTCGGCACAATTCTTCCAGACCATAACATATAGCGAGGTTTTGAGGAGGAACCTCAAGGTGATGGATGCGGCAGCATTTGCCCTCTGCCGTGACAATCATCTCCCCGTAATTATCTTTGACTTCACCCATAAGGGTAATCTAAAGCGCATCTTGTTGGGCGAGCCAATCGGCACACTGGTTAAGGGTGAAACATAACAATGTGCAGAATCCGTTCGATGACGCCTGACTGAAAGTCGAAGAAGCGCCAGTGGTGATTTCGTCGTGGCGAATTGCAAAGCAATCAGAGATGACTGATTAAAGGAGGGTATTATGTTAAAGGAGGTTTATCGTCAGACCGAGCAAGAGATGAAGACGGCTATCGAAGACCTCGAAAATGAATTCAGCACCATCCGCACGGGTCGAGCAATGCCCGCCCTCCTCGACAGCGTTTATGTCGAGGCTTACGGCAGCAAAGCACCCATCAAGCAGATTGCCTCGATAAGTATCCCCGATGCCCGCTCAATTATGATTCAGCCCTGGGACAAGTCAACCCTCGGAGCCATCGAGAAAGCCATACTCGCCGCCAATCTCGGATTCACCCCCACAAATGATGGGCGCGTCATCCGCATCACCCTGCCCACACTGACCGAAGAACGCCGCAAGGAGTTCGTCAAGATGGCGAAACGTATGGCAGAAGAGGGCAGAATAACCATTCGCAATGTCCGCCGCCGCCACAAGGATGAGGTAAAAAAACTTGAAAAGGAACACAAGATAAGCGAAGACGAGATGTATGCCGATATTGAGAAAATCCAGGAACTGACGGATAAATACATTGAGAAGGTTGACGAACTCCTTAAAAATAAAGAAGAAGAGATTATGGAGGTCTGACGCTTCTATGAAAAGCCCCCTCCCCAGCTGAACTGACAATCAATCCCCCCACGCTAACCTTATACCAGATGACGTATGACTGAAAGTCGGAGAAGCGCCAGTGGCGGTTTCGCAGTGGCGAATTGCAAAGCAATCGGAGATGACTGAACTATGGCACTTTCAGAGAAAGAGCTCCTGGCGCAGATTGACCCCGAGCGCCTCCCCCGGCATGTAGCCATCATTATGGATGGCAATGGGCGCTGGGCAAAGCGGCACGGTTTTGCAGACCGTGTGCGTGGACACCGTGCCGGTATTAAGGCAGTGCGCACCGCCACTCGCACAGCCACACAACTCCACCTCACCGCACTCACACTCTATGCATTCTCCGAGGAAAACTGGTCTCGCCCGCAGCGCGAGGTCAATGCACTGATGCTACTACTGCGCCAATACCTGAAAAAAGAAATCCCGGAGATGATGAAGAACAATATCCGTCTTGTCGCATCCGGCAGGTTATCTCGCCTCCCGCCAAAATGCCGCGAACAGATTGAAAAAACACAGAAAGCCACGGAAAAGAATACCGGACTTATCCTCAATCTTGCCTTGAGTTACGGTGGACGCACAGAGATTATTGATGCCACCCGGAAGATTCTCCAGGACGCCGCAGCCGGCAAAATAAAACCGGATGAACTAAATGAAAAACATTTCGCTCAATACCTCTATCGCCCGGAATTGCCCGACCCAGACCTCATCATACGCACAAGTGGCGAATATCGCATCAGCAATTTTTTGCTATGGCAGGGGGCTTATGCAGAGTTTTACATCACAGACGTCCTCTGGCCCGATTTCTCAAAGAAGGACTTTCTCGTAGCCCTGCTTGATTATGAGCGGCGCGAGAGACGCTTCGGCGCGGTTAAGAATAACAAATAGCGAATGATGAACGGCAGGAATTTCCCACTATGCAGATAAAATCTCTCTTTTTAATAAGGAGGGTAAATATGGGAAAGTCTCATTCGAGCATTGCATTTCGTGGTTTTCTTGTGGCTTTATTCGGGTTTTATCTTTTACCGTTTTTATCTTTTGCCAGAGTAATTACGGTCGGTCCTACGGGAGATTATTCAAGAATTCAAGATGCGATTGATGCCGCTTCAGGCGGTGATGAAATAATCGTCTCTCCGGACATTTACGTGGAGAACATCAACCTTAGCGGAAAAAATATCATCCTTCGCTCTACTAACCCTACCAGTCCAACAGTAGTCGCAGACACCATCATTGACGGCAATGAAGCTGGCTCCGTTGTTACTTTCTCCGGGGTTGAGAATGATACCTGTATCCTCTCTGGTTTCACCATTATGGGCGGCAATGCCCAATATGGTGGCGGTATAAACGGCAACGGTTCGCAGGCGACCATAGCAAACAATGTGGTTTCAAACAACCACACTTATGTAAGAGGTATAGGTTCGGTCAGCACCGGAGGGGCGGGAATTTATGATTGTGATGGTCTTATTGAAAACAATAAAATAACAAATAATTCCGGGGAGTCCTACGGTTATGCTCCCGATGATTATCCCCATACCCATGGCACGGCTCTTGCCTGTGGTGGGGGACTCTATGGCTGCGACGGTTTGATAAGAGGCAATCTCATTTCAGAAAACTCGCTATACTCTTTGTATCACAATCTCTGTAGTTGGTTGTTTGGCGGCGCAATAAGTTACGGAGGCGGACTCTTTGGCTGCAATGGAACAATTCAGGACAACGTTATCTCTTCCAACACCATTCAGGCAGAAGGACAGGGATATTTTGTTTCGACTACAACAAACGGAGCCGGGCTTTGCGATTGTAACGGGACCATTCAAAACAACGTCATTTCAGAGAATTCGAAGAAGGTTTCCGGCACAGGCTCAGGTGTGTATGGGTGTTATGGTAAAATCATAAACAACATCCTTGCAGAAAATCCCTTAATTTTCTGTAATGGCATTATATCGAATAATACTATTTACAGGTCGTCGGGAAAGTGCATGATACAATGTAAAGGATTTATTTTCAATTGCATTATATACAGCAAATCCGGGGACCCTATGGAGAAGAGCGCCATTCCTATTTTTAGCTGCATTCCAGGCTGGACGGGTGGCGGGAAAGGAAATATCCACGACAATCCACTCTTTATTAATCCCGAAGGCGGGGATTTTCATATAAAGCAGAACTCTCCCTGCATAAATGCCGGAAGCACCTGGTACCTAACCCGAGATTGTCTGGTAGATATGGATGGTAAATGTCGGTTGAGGGGAAACTCTGTGGATATAGGCGCCGATGAGTGGGGAAGTTTCCCTGATAAAGACGGGGATCTTCTGCCGGACAGCGAAGAAGCCTCTCTTAATACAGACCCCCAAAACCCGGACACGGACGGGGATGAATTGCGGGATGGTGCGGAAGTTCTTCGTGGCGCCGACCCTGCCGTTTTCAATCAACCAACCGGACTCACCATACCCGATGATTTCCCGGGTGTCCAACAGGGCATCTTTCTCGCCTTCCCCCTTGAAGAAGTCACCCTGACCACCGGCACCTATCGTGAAAATCTCTATTTTATGGGAAAGAATATTACCCTTCAGAGCGCAGCCCCCCAAGATGACGAAATAATTCAATCCACTATTATTGATGGTAATCACTCATTTTCCGTTATGCTTTTTGACGGTTCAGAAAAGGAGACCTGCATCGTAAATGCCCTTACTATACAAAATGGTTTTTCACCCAATGGCGGGGGAATTTGTGGAAATCACACCCTAGCAACCATAAAAAATAGCATCATACAGCACAATGCCACATCCGGGACAGGAGCCGGCATCTGCGAATGTGACGGCACCATAGTAAATAACAGGATATGCCGCAATGTATCATCCGGGTCCGGTGGCGCTATCTGGGGATGTAACGGCATCATAGAAAATAACAGAATTTATGAGAATCTCTCGTCCGAGCATGGGGGAGGGCTCTCCAAATGTGGTGGAATTATTCGAAAGAACATCATTTACCAAAACCATGCCGATAAGACAGGAGGTGCGCTTGAGAGCTGTGGCGGCACCGTTCAAAACAACATCATTTATCAAAACCATACAAATGGCGCAGGAGGCGGTGTTTATGGATGCGGCTCCCTCCTGAGCAATACGATATGCG
>CAZGKP010000206.1:0-7468 GCA_964526215.1 uncultured Candidatus Sumerlaeota bacterium | reverse complement strand
AGATTGGTGTAAAAGTCCTCACGCAAGGACTCGATGAGCGGATGGATGTATTATACAAGGATGTTCCCGCATCGAGCGCCCTGAAAGAAATTGCAAAAAATCAAAACTGGAAGTGGGAAAAGATAGGGGACTTTATCTGTGTATATAAGAGCGCTGTAAATCAATTAGAATCTGCCGATATTGAGAGTTTTTTTCAGAAGTTGGGTGAGGAGACTTGCCAGAAACTCCAGAAACCGGCCTGGTTGATTTTTAAGAAGGGCAGGGTGGAGTCTGTCCTTTCAACGCTGTCCGAGAGAACCGGAGTAAAAATAATTCCGCAGGGACTGGAGGGGAAGATTGATGTAATTTACCCGCGAGTGCCCGCCGCAACCGTTTTGGAAATTCTCTCAAAGGTTTATGGATGGAAATTACGGGTAAAGAACGATGTAATCGTTGTCTCTCCGACTGCCTCCCAAAAGCAAAATAGCCGAAAGGAGACTGAATCTCACTCTGAACCGGCTACGACACGACCGATGCAAAAACAAACAAGATCGGAATATGAGAAAGCAATAAAGGCTCACCAGAAAAGAGTGCAAATGATATTGGAACAGAGGAAGAAAAGAAAGCCCGAGTCGCAACCCAAACCGGAATAGTGAATTATGAACAGCCAAGTCCAGTTTAGCAGTAAGGGTTCCGCACATCCCACGAATTGGGAGCGGACAGTATAAATTGTTCGTGACAGTTTAGCTGTTTGAAAACAGATAGAAATTATTTTCCGAGGGAGCGCTTGTAATTGAGCAGGGCGGCGGCAATTGCTCGGGCTATTGACTCGCGGTATCGTTCACGGGCGAGATGTGAAGCATCTGTGGGGTTCGTGATGTATCCGCACGAAATCAGAACCGAGGGCATTGCTGCGCGCCTCAAGATGTATAGAGGTGCGGGGGTGATTGGTCCGAGGCGTGATGAGACCGCTTTCCCAAGTTCGATAAATGCGGTATTCGCCAGCACAAGGCTCTGGCGCTGATAGGGGAGATATGCGAGCGCGGCGGGGAGAGGGCGACTTCTGCCTGTGTGTTCATAATCCTGCGCCACCGGGTCGAGTGCAGCGGAAGCCACCATTATGTTTATGCCGCCAAGGTGGTCGGACTCCGAAGCCTCGAGTCGCAGAACCACAAGCGCACTTGCGCCGGATGTGTTGATTCGTTCAATCTTCTTCTCCAGGCTTGGCGATTCGTTTCCGCGAGATGTCAGAACCACCTCGATGGAACCTTCCCGCTCCAGAATCGCCTTTATGCGCAGGGCGATGTCGAGCGTCAGTGTATCCTGCGGGGGGAGATTCACCGGTGCCCGTCTAACCCCGTCCCATCTGAGCGGCTTTGATGCAGGGTCAATAATGACGCGTGCAAGTTTTTCCGAGGACGGTTTCGGTAGGGGAGGGGATGTTGCCTCTGGCGCGGCTGGCGTGGGCGTTAGGGTAGGCGAGGGTTTTACCTTGATACGCTCGGGTGGTTTTGCCTCTCCACCTTCAAATATGAATTCCTTCCACAGATGATTCAGCGCCTTGAGAGATGAAAGCGGGATAAGAACCTCGCCACCGATGACGCGCACAGGCTCGTCAACCTCCAGGATTTGCGTATTAACCAGAAGCGTTGTCTTATCGAGGAAGAGGGAGAAATTATCCGCGCCTCTTGTGATACGAAGGACGCCGAACGTATCATCCCATTCAGTCCGAAAGCCACTTCTGGATTTATCAAGGAGTCGCGTGAGCTCCTGCAGTGAGACATAAGGAGAGCCTTTGACTGCTTTTAACCGGAGAGCGAATTCCTCCCCGTTTTTTGCCGTTACATTCAGCGAGTTTACCACCGATGCGCTTATGAGGACACTGAAGGTAACGAGCACAATTGTGAATACCGCAGAGCAACGCCGGGACATAATCCGCCAGGACATAATCCGCCAGGACATAATCCGCCAGGACATAATCCAACTCCGGGCAAGTAATACAAATTACATAGTTTTGGAAGCATCAGTCGTCAACCGGGAATCGCAGAGTTTGACTTTTATTTAAGCCGCAATTCTGTAACGGTGGCGTGAGAGAGATACAGGGAAGCGTGCGGGTTGTCTCCCGAATCAATATTCACCATCTCAAATACGAGGATACAAAGGTTCAAGACATTCAAGGAACCGATGGTGCTCATATGGTCAATTCGAGCAAGGCAAGGGAAACCTTTGAACCTTTTCCATATATGCAAAAAGAGTAAAGTAATTTTACGAATAGTAGTGACAGATCCTGTTCGTTCAAAACGCCTTCAAGCGAGTGAGCACAATCGTCTAATTAAATGTCTGTAAGGAACCCCACCATCAGAGCTCAATTTTTCTTACCAGAATCAGCTTTGTCTGCCTTGCTGATTACATTCCGGAGCCTGGGATCTGGTTTTACATCTTCTTCGAGATAATTGTATAATTGAGGATCAGGCTGCGGAAGCTGATCATCTGCTTGAGCCGGTGGATTTACTCGGTTTTTCTCATTATCACTCATGATATCCCTCCTCTAAAAAACACTTATTAAGATAAATAGCAACCCTACAAGCAAGCTTATAAAAGGAACTTCTGCTATTCTTACTTTTCTATATAGAATCCCTTTGTTCACCTTATAGGAACGTATATAATTTGCAAGAATTTGTTTCTTTGTTTTTATCTCCTCTTCCTTAAGATAGCATTTTCCCAATGCCCCTGGGTCGGGATCAGCAAAATATTTCCTGAACCAGAAAGCCTATATTCCTGCTGTTAATGATACTACTAAAAGAAAAATGCCCAGCCCAAATAAGATTGGACAACTCACCTTAGATTTATCTGTTGAAGCAACAATTCCTAATATTACTCCAGTAAATCCAATGATAATGCCAATCTTGCCATCGATAGATTCAATTGCATTCAACTGAATCTGCAATTGCCGCCTTGTTTCATCAAAAATTAAGTTAAGGCTTTTCATCATTTAAAGATATAACAAATAAGTCATAAGGGTAATCAATCTATTGCATTTTACTGCCCACTGCGAATCAAATTTCAACTTCATTAAATACAACGCCACCAATGAGAGCGTCAAGGGGGGAATATGCCCCCTGTGATATCCGCTCTCAAAAAAAAACCTTGCGTTTCTCGCAGTAAAATCGGTTAGCGTTATAGGTGTCTGGAGCATAAAAACATATTTTTCCCCGGGAGGTCTGAAATGAATAAATTGCTTTCCCTACTTGCAATATTCCTGTTAACAGGAATGACGATTTTTAGCGGGGAGGTTCCCTCCGTTCCAACTGCCATTCATTATCAGGGACAACTCCGCGAGAATGATACTCGCTATGAAGGCACCGGCATCTTTCGATTCGCTATCATTGATGCCTCTATCCCATCGCCTGTCCATCTGTGGACAAATGACGGGTCGCGCATAGGCGAGCCGGCTGCCAATATCCCCATTAGCGGTGTAACTCTTAACGTCTCAAAGGGGCTTTTCAATGTTGCCCTTGGCGATGACGCCCTTACCAATATGACAAAAATCCCGCTCTCGGTTTTCAGCGAACATAAGATAGTATCCCTGCGTGTGTGGTTTCAGAAAGATGCCGGTAGCACTATCGAGCTCTTAAGCCCCGATACGCGTCTGTTTGCCGTTCCTTATGCCTTTAAGGCAGGCTCGATTGACGGCAAAGACATCGCCGATGTTAGCATCCCGATGGGCAAACTCGCCCGTGAATCGGTCGGACCGGAACACCAGGGTCGCTCCGACACAATTAAGTCAATTTACTTCGACATTAAAACAAGGAATGTATCCCGGATTTATGACATACCTGACGACAAAACTTTCGTCATAACCGACATCTTCATTATGTCTTCTGACATAGGTCCAATCTGGATGATTACGGATGACCCAAGCAGTCAGGTATCGAGCCATTACAAGTTCGCCTTCGACGCAAGGGGCACCCCGAGCCTGAACAATTGGTCATATTCCTTCAAGGCGGGACTGCGATTTGTGGCGCCTCAAGTCGTGGCAATTTTTCCTATAGGTGATTTTGGCAAAGACCAGGAAATTCGCGGGACTATCTCCGGGTTTGAATTCGATACTCCCACACCCTGAAGCACTTTGCAATTGAGCCAATATCTTTCTCTATGCGAGGGCAGGGACCTGATGGACACACGGAAGAAAGCACCTGAATCGGAGTATTTCATCCATCCTTCTTCTTTTGTGGAGGAGGATGTGGAGATTGGAGTCGGGACGCACATCTGGCATTTCTGCCACATCCGCAAGGGCGCACGAATCGGCAAGAACTGTAACATCGGACAGAATGTCTATATCGGTTGTGATACACACATCGGTAATGGCGTCAAGATTCAAAACAATGTCTCGGTCTATGAAGGGGTGGAGCTGGAGGACGATGTCTTCTGCGGGCCATCGGCGGTTTTTACAAATGTGATAAATCCGCGTAGCCACTGGGAACGCAAGGATGAGTTTCAAAAGACGCTTGTGAAGAGGGGTGCAACACTGGGTGCAAACTCGACCATTTTATGCGGGCTGACAATCGGGCGTTATGCGTTCGTCGGTGCGGGTGCAGTCGTTACTCAGTCTCTCCCCGACTATGCCCTCGTTGTGGGGAATCCTGCGCGACGGGTCGGCTGGATGTGCCATTGTGGCGTCAAGTTAGAATTCACAGGTGAAAATGCAACTTGCAAAAACTGTGGCAGACGTTATCGTCTGGAAGAGAACATTGCGCGCCTCATTGAGCAATCCGGGGGAGAGAAAAAATGAAGCCAATACGTGTGGCTATCACAGGGCTGGGTGCCTGGGGTCCAAACCTCCTGCGCAACGCTGTCTCCATTGGGGGAATGGAGGTTGTTTTGCTCTGCGATGCGAACCCCGCCGCCCTCAAGCCGTTCAAACGCCTCTATCCACTCATAAGGCAGACGACTTCATACGATGAGGTGCTGGGTGCGTCCGATGTAGATGCGATGATACTGGCAACGCCCGCCTCTCTCCATTTCGAGCAGGCGCGTGCCGCACTTGATGCACAAAAATCCGTCCTTGTGGAAAAACCGTTCGTCTTTCAGGTATCGCAGGTAGAAGAACTCATCGCCTTGGCGGAAAAGAACCACTGCACACTTATGGCGGGACATACATTTCTCTACAACGCCGCTGTGCGCTGGATAAAAAGATACATCGAGAGTGGCGAATTGGGTGAAGTGCGTTATATTACATCGCTGCGCTTGAGCCTCGGCAGGATTCGGCGAGACGTAAACGCCCTTTGGAATCTCGCCCCGCACGATGTCTCTATCCTGATTTATCTGTTTGACTCATTGCCCGAGAGCGTAACGGCAATTGGGCGCAAATTCCTTCAGGAAAAACTCGAAGACGTAGTTTTCACAACACTCGAATTTGCATCGGGGCAGCTTGCACATATTCAGGTGAGCTGGCTAAATCCGCTGAAGCGCCGAGAGATGCTCATTGTGGGAAGCAGGAAGATGCTCGTCTACAACGATGTGAGCACCGAGGCTAAAATTGTCATTTATGATAGCGGTGTTGACCGGAAAGCGATTGAACCCGAAGACGCCACCGGGTCTTTCGGCGATTTCCAGCTCAAGGTGCGCACCGGCGATGTCCATATACCAAAGATAAATTTCATCGAGCCATTGCGAGTCGAGCTGGAGCACTTTTGTGAATGTGTGCGCGAGAAGAAGGAGCCACTCACTGGCGCAAGGCACATACTGGACGTAACGCGGGTGCTCGAGGCGGCACAGAGATCGCTCGATTCCGCTGGCAAGCGCATTCAGATATAAGGTTTGGCAAGATGGCAAGTATTCCGTTCAGTAATTTAGTCCAGCAGTATAAAGAGATTCAGGAGGAGATTGATGAAGGCATCCGGGGCGTAATCTCAAATGCGAATTTTATCGGTGGCAAGACGCTCGCGAAATTCGAGACCGAATTCGCCAAATGGTGCGGGACAAAATTCGCCATTGGGACAAGCTCCGGCACGACGGCACTTCATTTAGCCCTGCTCGCCTGCGGTGTGGGCACAGGCAACGAGGTTATTACGTCACCGTTCACATTCATCGCAACGGCAGAGGCAATTACTCACTGCGGCGCAAAGCCCGTCTTTTGCGACATTGACCTATCTACATATAACCTCGACCCGGCAAAGATTGAGGCAGCCATCACGCGCCGCACAAAAGCCATCCTGCCGGTGCATCTCTATGGACTTCCCTGTGATATGGACGCCTTAATGGAGATTGCCCGTAAACACAACCTGATGGTTATCGAGGATGCCGCACAGGCTCACGGTGCCCAATGTAAGGGACGGCGCGTGGGGACTTTTGGAGACGCCGCGGCATTCAGCTTCTATCCCGGCAAGAACCTCGGCGCTTACGGTGATGCTGGCGCAATAGTTACCGATGATGAACAAATCGCCGGGGGGTGCAGGATGCTGCGCAATCATGGCAGACGCGAAAAATATGTCCACGAGACAGTTGGCTTCAATTTCAGGATGGATGCCATTCAGGCGGCAATTTTATCCGCCAAATTGCCACATCTGAAAGAGTGGGTTGCACGGCGTCAACACATCGCCAGAATATACGAGCAAGAAATTACAACGCCGGCTGTGATAAAACCGGTGCGCCCGCACCTCTGCTTCCCCGCGTATCATCTATACGTGATACGAGCACCCTGGCGGGACGGTCTGGCGAGTTACCTCGGACAAAGAGGCATCGCCACCGGTATCCATTACCCCGTTCCCTTGCATTTACAGCCCGCCTATGGGCGCCTCGGATACAAAAGAAGCGACTTCCCTTACGCCGAACGTGCCGCAAGCGAAGTCCTTTCACTTCCCATCTATCCCGAACTAACCGATGAGCAAGTTAGGCTCATTGCACAGACCGTGAATGAATTTTTCTCGACTGCACTCCCGAATAAAAAAGGGGAGCGACTCTATGCCGCTCCCCGCTCATAATCTGGTGGAGGTAAGGGGATTCGAACCCCTGACCCCTTGGCTGCCAGCCAAGTGCTCTCCCAGCTGAGCTATACCCCCACGCCGAGTAAAAGAATATATTTCTCAATACCTATTCTTCAAGTTTACAAAGTAGTCAATACTTCACCTCCCTCTGCGCTGTCAATCCCTTTTTCTTTCTTACCCAACGAGGGACGAGAAGTGCCCTCCTTCATTCTGACGATGAGGTCAGTGCCACCCGCGAGCAATTCAGCCCCATCCGGACCATATTCATTAAGAAGTTGCACCGCCTCATCGAGCGATTTTGGTATCAGGAGGTCAAAGTCAGGCAAAAGCATCGTAATACTCCCTTCAACCCAATCCCCTCATACTGAATAACGAATCATATTGCCTTCTCCCGTCCCCAAATCAAGTGAAAAAATAACCTCCTCTTACCTTTAGAGGATAGAGACAAGCCTCCTGTGCACAAAAAATGAAAAAACCTAAATTTTTTTTCTTGACATTATGGT
>CAZGKP010000205.1:0-7512 GCA_964526215.1 uncultured Candidatus Sumerlaeota bacterium | reverse complement strand
TTCAAACATATACCCGGTGCCGAGCAGTACTGGAAAAATTAACTTATCGGCGATGACTCTAAGTCATGGACTAACAAATCGCTCCACCTGACCGCTATTTCGCAGGCGCTCCATAGCGGCAGGTGAGCTCTGGCGTTAGTGTCAATTTTATACTTTTCTGCTTGAATTTGAACAGGAATTCCTCTATAAACCAAAGACGTGTTGTTTGTAGAACGAAGTGCGAAAATTAAGGTGAGAAAGAAAAATCGGGGACTCTGCGAACATGAAAAGTAAGGCGTTGTGAATCTGGTGTATTACCGCCAAGTCTATAGCCTGTTGATTGTGAATTATTTTCTTAAAGTCTTCACCCTCAAGATTCTGGTCTTGCGGGGACTACACCGCCATCTTGCTCCAGAAAGCCTTTGACAATCTACCATATTTCGTTCATTTTCCCATATTGTATTTTTGATGGGTCATCCCTCCAAAAACAAGATTTATATTCGTTTCCCGGGAGTTTGTGTGAATGAAGGAACAACGCGAACGCATCATCCAGACGGATGTCGGCGAGGAGATGAAAACCTCCTACATTGACTATGCGATGAGCGTGATAGTCGGGCGTGCACTACCCGATGTGCGCGACGGCTTAAAACCCGTCCATCGCCGCGTTATCTTCGCTATGCGGGATCTCGGTCTGCTGCCGAATCGCCCCTATATGAAATGCGCCCGCATCGTCGGCGAAACGATGGGTAAATATCACCCCCACGGCGATGCCGCCATTTACGACACCCTCGTCAGAATGGCACAGGACTTTACCTACCGCTATCCGCTAATTGATGGTCAGGGGAATTTCGGCTCACTCGACGGCGACCCGCCTGCGGCATATCGCTACACCGAGGCTCGCCTTGCATCCATCTCTGAACTCCTGCTCGCCGGCATCGAAAAAAACACCGTTAATATGCAGCCTAACTATGATGGTAAGAACCTCGAACCCGAAGTGCTTCCCTGCGCCATACCGAACTTGCTCGTCAATGGCTCATCCGGCATCGCTGTCGGAATGGCGACCAATATCCCTCCACATAATCTCTCCGAGGTCATAGACGCCCTTGTGCTCCTGATAGATAAGCCAGATGCCGAGCTTTCGGACGTAATGGAGGTTTTGCCCGGACCGGATTTCCCCACGGGTGGCTACATATTCGGAAAGGCGGGCATAGCCGACGCATATCGCACAGGTCGCGGGATTCTGACACTTCGTGCCCGCGTCCGCACCGAGCAACTCAAACAGGGCAAAGAGGCAATTGTTATAACGGAAATACCTTATGCGGTGAATAAATCCAAACTCCTTGAGGAGATTGCGGGACTGGTCAAGTCAAAGCGCATTAAGGGTCTCACCGACCTGCGCGATGAATCTGACCGCGACGGCATCCGCGTTGTCCTCGAACTAAAAAAAGGCGAGGTTGCGCAGGTCATTATCAATAATCTCTATAAACATACCAAGATGCGGGTCTCTTTCGGCGTTATCCTTCTGGCGCTTGTGAACGGGCGACCACGCTATCTTTCGCTATTGAAGATTCTCAAACTCTATATTGAGCACCGCAGCGAAGTGGTGAAGCGCCGCACACGCTATGATTTGGATAAAGCCGAGGCACGCCTGCACATCGTCGAGGGACTCGTCATTGCCGTTAATAATATTGACGAGGTAATACGCATCATCCGAAAATCAAAAGCCATTGACGATGCGCGCAAAAACCTTATGAAGACATTTGACCTATCACACGCGCAGGCACAGGCGATACTCGATATGCGCCTCCACAGGCTCACCGGTCTTGAAATCCAGAAACTAAAAGCGGAACGCAAGGAACTCGTTACCCACATTAAGAAACTGAAAGCCATCCTGGCTTCGCCACAGAAAATCCTCCAGATTGTTAAAGATGAACTCCTGGATGTGAAACAGAGATTCGGCGATGAACGCCGCACAGAGATTGTGGAATCATCAAAAGACCTCACGATAGAAGACCTCATCGCCGAGGAGAATATGGTCATCACCATCAGCCATCAGGGTTACATAAAGCGCACGCCCACATCGCTATATCGGCGTCAGAGGCGCGGGGGACGCGGCGTAACCGGTATGGAGAGCAAAGAGGGCGATTGGGCAGAGAGCGTCTTTGTCGGCACGACACACAATTACCTTTTGTTCTTCACCAATAAAGGGCGGGCACACTGGCTGAAGGTCTATGAACTCCCGCAGGCGGGGCGAGCATCCAAGGGGCGCCCCATCGTCAATATGCTTGAACTCGAACGGGGCGAAGAGGTGGAAGCCGTCATCCCCGTGCGCGAGTTTGACGATAAACATTACCTCGTTATGGCGACCAGAAAAGGTATGGTGGTGAAGAACGCCCTCTCGCTTTATTCAAACCCCAGGCGCAAAGGCATCAAAGCCGTGAAGGTCGCAGAGGGTGATGAACTTATATGCGTCAGGCTCACAAACGGTCAGCAGGGGGTCTTTCTCGGAACCAGGATGGGGATGGCTGTGCGCTTTCACGAGACCGACATCCGCCCCAGTGGCAGATTCACCGGTGGCGTAATCGGCATCCGCCTGGCACAGGGAGACGAGGTCATCGGAATGGAGGTATTGCGCCCGAATTCAACTATCCTGACCGTTTGTGAAAATGGTTATGGCAAAAGGAGCCGGGCAAGCGATTATCGCCTGATTCGCAGAGGCGGCAAGGGCGTTATCAATATCAAAGCGACAAAGCGAAACGGCAAGGTCATCAGCATCAAAGAAGTTATGGATGATGACGAGCTCATAATGCTCACGCAGGCAGGTATGTCAATTCGTATGCGGGTGGGCGGAGTGCGGGTGATTTCGCGCAACACCCAAGGGGTGCGCCTCATAAACTTACAGAAGGGAGATAAGATTGTCGGTGTTGCCCGGATTGAAGAAAAAAACGAGCCGCAGGAAAACTCCTCGCCGGAAAAATCCTGAAGTTTTGAATACCCTATAACGCCGAAGGCGCGCCATCGGTGGGCTGTCCGTAATGCTCCCCAAAACTGTCCGGCTGATGGGGAGCCCCTCACCTTGTCAAAGATACTTTTTTACCAATGCATCGTTATCATTTAAGACGATTTGAGAGCACTGATATATGGTTTTTGATTTCTTGAAAAGATTGCGTCCCACACTGAATAAGGGAAGTTTAAGTGTTCTTACACTTTTTGTTACTACAAAATGCAACTTAAGATGCAGAACCTGCTTTTACTGGAGGCAGCTCAACACCGATAAGGATGACCTCACAGTTGAGGAATATAAGAAAATTGCAGAAAATATTCCCCCATTTCAGCATTTACTCGTAACTGGAGGTGAACCCACACTTAAACCCAATCTTCTCGATATTATTTCTATCTTTATAAGAGATGATACACAAACTATTACGATGCCTACAAATGGAATGCAGCCTGGTAGGATAAAAGATACTGTGGAGAAGATACTTATTCAGCACCCCAAGAACAGAATTTTAATAGGTATTTCCCTGGACGGTTTAGAGCAGATACATGATGAGATCAGAGGAATCAGGGGGAGTTTCGATAACGCAATTCAAACCTTTTCACTCTTAGGAGAGTTAAGACATAAATATCAAAATCTGGGACTTACATCACTCACCATAATCAATAATGAAAACCTTTCTGATGTATCCGGATTGATAAATTACGTTTATGAGAAATTACCGGTAGATTATATTTCAGTAGAGCCTTTAAGGGGCAATCCACCGGATTCTGACCTGATACCCCCGGATATACACAGTCTGAAAGAGATACAGGCGGATGTTCTTGAGAAAAATTTCAATTTGCTTTCGGCGAGATTCCCGGATGAATTATCCATAATACTTTCTTACCATATTGAGACATATAAGATACAGTTATACGCCCTTGAGCATCATAAAATGAACATAAGATGCCTTGCCGGGTATGCAGTAGCCGTTATCGAGCCCAATGGAGATTTCCGGATATGCGAGCTATTTGCCCCTGTAGGAAATATACGGAATTATAATTATTCATACCATAAAATATTGAGGAGTAAAAAAGCACGCGACCAGCTGAAACTAATAGCACGTAAAAAGTGCTGGTGCACTCACTGTATCAATATAGGACATAGTATTCCTTTTCTTGCTGATTTGACCAAACAAAGGGAGAAAACGCAGAGATTTATAGAAATGAAAATGAAAAAGGACTCACATATTAACTTTCTGGAATTGCTTTAAGATGCACAGCGAAAGTCCGAACCGGGATTGTTTACGCGTTTGTCCGGGGCTATCTCCGACTTTTTGGGGGGATTTGATTCTTAATTGATTCGCCGTTCAATCTTTTTGTGTTGTCGCTATTCTTTATGGTTTTCCCAAACCCCCTCAGGTAATAAAAACTTTCAACGTCTTCCCAGATGTCATCAAATTTGAAGGCGATAATATTTTTTATAATATTATAGATTCTTTGTTTGTTAGAAGTTCGGAGAAACCTCCCAAGTAGTAGATCGTATAATTCAGGGTGTTTATTCAAAACCAGCGAGGCACCGTAACCCTTTGTTTTAGCTCTGTTGATCAATTCTCTTAAAGTTACGAAGTGATAATGAAATGATTTTGCCTCAGGGGCAATTAGTAGACTCAATTTGTGGCTTTTTTTAAGTCTCCAACCCAGTTCAGTATCCTCAAAACAGGCAACGGGGAAATCTTCATCAAAGTGGATTTCCCTGAGCAAATCTCCCTTAAATGACAAGTCCATAGTGTGAAAATATGCCAGCTCGCGAATGGATTCATCAATCTTGAGGTCATAGCGGAGGTGGATTTTCCTCATATACCGCATAATAGAGGTATCGGGTAAATCTGGATGCCAGATACTCTTTCCCCTCACGCAGACAAATTTTCCGGGGTTTTTCCTGTGATATGCAAGATGAACCTCAAAATGCTCCGACACCAGAATTACATCGTCGTTCAAAAAAAGAATCACACCGGCAGATGAATTATCAATTCCGAGATTTCTGGCTCTTGCGGGTCCCTTTCCATTATTCTGGAGGAGTTTAATTGCAAACGTATATTTCCCAATAAGTGAATTTAGTCTGTTTAGATTCCCGGGGGAGCTCCCGTCATCTACAATAATTACTCTATACTTGCTTTTATCAAGAGTTTGCTTATCAATACTGTCCAGGCACAATCTAAGTGACTCAATTCTATTTCTGGTAGGAATTATTACGTCAAGTTGTTCCATTTCGGCTTTTCAATTCTCTATCTTCTTCTCTGAAAGGTATCAGCGTTGTAGGAAGTGGTGTCAACTTCTTTGTGCAAATTCCACTCCTTTTTGTCCGAATCCGCGCTGAAATATCTATTGACAGTGCGGAGTAAGATGACGCAGGAAATCTCCTCATATTCCGAGGGTTACTCTCTATGTCTGAACGCCGGAGTGCATTGGCTTTCCTTGTGCTGGGAATTGGGGATTTCTTTTCCCGTCTTTACTACCACACCAGCTTTATCCTGTTTGTAGATAACCGCCCCATACTTGTTGATTGCCCTGACCCTTTACCCAGAATAATTTTTGAGGCATCGAAAAAGTCCGGCGTCCCTGTTGACATAGACGATATTGACAACATAATATTGACTCACCTGCACGGCGACCACTCTAATGGCATTGAGGGGCTTGGCTTTTACAACCATTTCACGCGCAGAAAGAAACCCGTTATTCACACAATCCCTGAAGTGCGCGATGTTATGTGGGAGAATAAACTTAAAGCCTCAATGTCCACACTTACGAATGATAACTTTGAAAAAGTCTGCGAACTCTCGCTCCACGACTACTTCAGGCTACGGATGCTCTATCCCGGCAAAACTCATTCTATCCTGGGTATGAAAATCAAGATTCGCTACACAAAACACTACGTCCCCTGTTTCGGTTTCAAGGTCTTCTACAAAGGGCGTTCGCTCGGTTACAGCTCTGACACCATCTTTGACCCCGAACATATTGATTTCTTGAGCGAGTGTGATGTCATCCTGCACGAGACAAATAAGATTGGGCATACGGCTTACGAAAAACTCCTTGCGCTTTCTCCCCACATCAGGGAAAAGATGCTTCTGATTCACATTCATGACTCTTTCAACGTGGAGAAATCTAAAATTCCCGTAGCCCGTGAGGGAAAACTCTACTACGTTTGAAGATTACCCATATTTAACCGGCAAACTGACACCCTGGAGCAGTCATAATGAGACTTTCGCTTCTCCTAAAAGGATAAAAATTATCCGCTAATTACGCGAATGAACCCTAATGATATCATATCCGTTGCCGCCTCCGCCGCAGGCGGATTGGAGCTATAATTTCATCCGTTGTGCCCTGAATCTGTTGGGGAAAATAAATTTTTGGAGCAGACAATGAATATCGGCATCTTCGGAGGCACGTTTGACCCGCCACACATCAGCCACACGCTTGCCTGTCTGTATGTCCTTGAGACAACCGACGTCGAGCGCATTTTGGTCATCCCCTGTTTTCAACACCCCTTCGGCAAACCCTCCGAGTCCTTCAATCACCGCGTGGCAATGTGCCGGATTGCTATGGAGAGCCTTGCCCCTCGCGTGGAGATTTCAGAAATAGAAGCGGGGCGCAAAGTTCCCAGCTATACTATTGATACCTTGCAGCTACTGAAAAAACGCCTGCCCGATGCTCAACTCTCGCTCATAATAGGTTCCGATATTTTAAGAGAGACATCGGAGTGGAAATCGTTTGATGAAATCGAGCACATTGCGCGGATTATTGTTCTGCCCCGTCCCCAGCTCTATGAGGAAGGGAAACCAGCCGGAGAATCTCATCCCTTCGCACTCCCCGACATAAGCAGCAGTGAAATACGCCGCCGACTTAGATCGAGTGCAGAAGTCTTACCTTTCCTCTCCCGCCGGGTTCTTGACTACATAAACCGCCATAACCTCTATCGCTCATAATCCGGTTCAAGCAAAGACATCATCAGATAATGGTGAAAGGGCGAGTCTAACTGTTTTGGACGAGGCGTAGGATGAGGAAAAAAAAATAGTCATATCACGCTAAGCATTATTTACAATCGCTATAGAGGCCGACCCCTTTCTTCGCCATCCTTCGTTGGGAGAGATGAAAGCCTCATAATGACACTTATACACAGCATCTTAAATAGTGTCTTATATATCGGAAGAGAATCTCGAATATATTCTCTCAAAAAATTTTCGTCTGATTGGAATGCTCGCATCCACTTCATCTTTGTCTTCATTTTAGACTCTTTTCTGTGCTAAGGTGGATGCAAACATCCCAGTCATGTGCAAAAGGTGTGTAGTAATTATTATGATAACGTAGTGTCCGTAGTGTCGTTGTGGTTTTTTCAACTTCTTTCCCACCACAACGGCACAACGATATCCATACGAAAAATTTCAAATATCTCTGGTTAGACTTTACCTGCGCAACAAATATGTTCTTTTCGCATGAAAAACGGGTGCATCTCCCGAATTCGGGAGAAGGATTGACTTGTAAAAGTTCCTGTAT
>CAZGKP010000204.1:0-7590 GCA_964526215.1 uncultured Candidatus Sumerlaeota bacterium | reverse complement strand
AGAAAAAACCCGGGCGGAAACTATCCCGGAAACCAGGAAGAAAACTAGGGGGAAATCTAGGGAGAAAACTGGGGAGAAAATAATCCGATTAATTATGGAGAACCCTTTTATTACTATCTCTGAGATGGCTGAAAATATTGGAATATCCAATAAAGGCGTTGAATGGCAGATAAAGAGACTCAAAGATGAGGATATCATCAAACGTGTTGGGCCCGATAAGGGCGGACATTGGGAAGTGGTGAAAATAGATAAAGACGGTTAAAATAATGAGTGAAATAATAAATCTGTCTCGCGCATTGATTGGCAAAATGTATCAGCCCTTCGGTGATGTGATGTACAAAATCATCGAAGAGGTAAATGAGGCATTGGTTGCATAAGAGTTTTGCTGTCTAATCCCCAAATATCATAATATATTTCGATTGTAATCGCCAAATATTATAATATTAGAGGTCAAGGCAGTACAGTGATGATAAAAAGATAATGGGAAAGGGAAAGGCAAAATTCCCCAAAACCTTCATCAGGGCATATCCCGAGAGCGAGACGCACCTGATAACACCGGAGAACTTTGAAGGTTTTTTAGGGATATGAATATCGAAAGGATAAACGTTGGAAATTAAAGAAATAAAAGAAGAAAAAGATAAACTGCCAGAAGGGTGGGAGTGGACAAGACATACAGATATTTCTGAAGTAAACGCTAAGCCTGATTTTTCAAATGTTAATGATAATATCGAAGTGTCTTTTGTTCCTATGGCAGCTGTTGAAGAAGAAACGGGAAAATTCAGCTTAAAAGAAACAAGAAGATTTGGAGAAGTAAAAAAGGGCTATACCGCATTTAAAGATGGCGATTTAATCTTCGCAAAGATTACGCCTTGTATGGAAAACGGAAAAATTGCCATAATAAAAAACCTCAAAAACGGAATCGGCTTTGGTTCTACTGAATTTCATACCTCAAGATTTTCAAGTTTAGTTTTCACTAAATTTTATTTCTATTTCTTTGTTCAGAAGAACTTTCGTAGAGAATCTCGAAGACATATGACGGGAAGCGCAGGGCAATTACGTGTTCCGTCATTATATTTTAAGGAAATACCAATTCTCCTCCCTCCTCTTTATGAGCAGCGGCGCATTGTTGACATAATAGAAGAACTCTTCAGTAATCTGGATAAGGCGGTGGAAAGCCTTAAAACAGCAAAGGAACAGCTAAAAATTTATCGTCAGGCAGTGCTGAAATTTGCCTTTGAAGGAAAACTAACAGAAGAATGGCGACATAATCATAAATCCGAACCTGCTGAAAAACTCCTGAAAAAGATAAAGGCAGAACGCCAACAACGCTACCTGCAAAAGATGAAGGACTGGAATAAGGCAGTAAAAAAATGGGAGTCGGAAGGCAAAAACCCCCGAAAACCCCCTAAACCCCCGATACCCAAAGAACTACCGCCTTTAACCAAAGAAGAATTAGCAGAACTGCCAGAATTGCCAGAAGGGTGGGTGTGGATAAAATTCGGAAATATCGTAAAAAGTCTTAAAAGAGGTCCTTTTGGTAGTACTATAAAAAAAGCCTTCTTTGTAGATAGTGGTTATAAAGTATATGAGCAAAAAAACGCAATTTACAAATCCGAAAAGTTGGGGGATTATTTCATTGATGAAAAAAAATTTGAAGAACTTTTTCAATTCGAAGTAAAAGATGGAGACTATATAGTTAGCTGTTCCGGGACAATTGGGAGATTATTTAGACTGCCCTATAATGCCAAAGTTGGTGTTATAAATCAGGCTTTATTAAGGATAAGAATAGAGGAACATTTTATTGATCATTATTTTTTCCAATGTCTGTTTGAATCTGATTCGTTTCAAAAAAAGGTTATCAAGGACACTAAAGGAACTGCTATGGTAAATCTCGCAGGAGTTAAAGAATTACAAGTTGTTCCATTTCCTATTTGTGCTTTCGCTGAACAACACCAAATTGTCCAGGAAATCGAAACCCGTTTTTCAGTTGCAGACAAACTGGAACAGACAATTGATGAGTCTTTGAAAAAAGCCGAAGCCTTGCGCCAGAGCATTCTAAAAAAGGCTTTCGAGGGCGAATTGACAAAAAAATGGAGAAAACAACATCCGGAATTGATAAGCGGAAAAAACTCCGCAAAGGCACTACTCGAAAAGATAAAACGGGAAAAAACAAAACAGGACAAGCAAAAGAAAAAAAAACGAAAGTAAAATAATGAACACTTCAACTATTATTTCAAAAGTCTGGAGCTTCGCTAATATTCTCCGGGACGACGGAGTTAGTTACGGCGATTACCTTGAACAACTTACCTACCTGTTATTCCTCAAGATGGCAGATGAATTTTCTAAGCCTCCTTACAATAAGGACATTAAGATTCCCAGAGAATACAATTGGGGAAGCCTCCGCTCGAAAAGGGGCGCGGAACTCGATGCTCATTATGTAACAATGATTAGAGAATTGGGCAAACAAAAGGGGATGCTCGGGCAAATCTTCACAAAGGCACAAAATAAAATACAAGACCCAGCCAAACTTTACAGACTCATTGACCTGATAGATAAAGAGCAATGGGCAACAATGGGCGTTGACGTAAAAGGAACAATATACGAGGGACTTCTGGAAAAAAATGCAGAGGATACCAAAAGCGGAGCGGGACAGTACTTCACGCCAAGGGTGCTAATCAAAGGGATGGTGGAATGCGTTCACCCTGAGCCGATGAAGACCATCGCCGACCCTGCTTGCGGCACCGGTGGCTTTTTCCTCGCTGCTTACGATTTTATTAAGCGTAATCCCGAACTCGATATTGAGCAAAAGGAATTTTTGAAATTCAAAACCTTTTCTGGAAATGAAATCGTCGCTAATACCCGCAGGTTATGCCTGATGAATATGTTTCTTCACAATATTGGGGATATCAATAGTGCATCTTTTATCTCGCCTAACGATTCTTTGATTGCCGATACGGGCAAGAGGTTCGATTATGTTCTGACCAATCCGCCTTTTGGGAAGAAAAGCAGTATGACTTTTACGAATGAGGAAGGAAAACAAGAAAAAGAAACCCTCACATATAACAGGCAGGATTTCTGGGCGACTACTTCCAATAAACAACTAAATTTTGTTCAGCACATCCACACAATGCTGAAAACCACGGGGAAAGCAGCCGTTGTTGTGCCCGATAATGTGCTGTTTGAAGGCGGTGCTGGTGAAATTGTCAGGAAAAAACTCCTTCAAACCACAGAACTGCATACAATCCTTAGACTTCCAACCGGCATATTCTACAAGCCGGGCGTAAAGGCTAATGTCATCTTTTTTGACAACCGGCAAGCCAGCAAAGAGCCGTGGACAAAAGAAGTATGGATTTATGATTTTCGCACCAACATCCATTTTACCCTGAAGAAAAACCCGATGAAGTATGAAAACTTAAAAGATTTCATCAAATGTTACAACCCGGGAAACCGGCACAATAGAAAACAGACGTGGTCAGAAGATAACCCCGACGGGCGATGGAGAAAATTCACATATAATGGAATTATGGCAAGGGACAAAACGAGTCTGGATATTTTCTGGGTCAAGGATAAAAGCCTTGCCGACCTGGAAAATCTCCCCGCTCCCGATGTTTTAGCAAACGACATCATTGAAAATATAGAGGACGCTCTTGAAAGCTTCAAGGGAATGACGGAGGAAATTAACGGGATTACTTAAAGCATCTAACAAAATAAATCATCGCAACAAACGATGGAGTAATGCCCCAATTCTCTATATATTGGCACGAGCACGACTTGGAGGATAAAAGTATAAAAGTTTGTAAGAGTTTAGCAATTTGAAAACGAAAGCGATTTTATAAGGAATCCAGGAAGCAATGAAAATTGTATGTGTTTTTTCTCCTGGTTTCCCGGTTTCCTTATTGATTCTTTTTCAATTCTCCACAGGCGACTGTTCCATCGGCTAAAATGTTACAAAAGTTTTAGCTAAATGTAATTGCAAGTTTAAAGGCTTGACCCTTAGATATCTTGTGTGATGGTGTTAGAAGGTTTGGGTTATGGAGATTCAGGCACCGGGAAAAAATAAATGAGAACTTTAAATAAAGATGATATTAAATATACCTTTAGTGTTCAGCGTATTGAAACGCTAACGGATGGTATTTTCGCTATTGCTATGACTTTGTTAGTTTTGACAATCACCCTTCCTAAAAAAGGGATGGATTTAACCGAAGTGAAGTTGCATAAACTTTTGCTCGGGCAGGCTCAGGAATTTTTTAATTACGTTTTAAGTTTTCTTCTCCTGGCTGTCTTTTGGGTTGTGCATCATCGGCAGTTTCATTGTATCCGTCATACCGACACACGGCATCTCTGGATAAACATTATGTTCCTTATGGCTGTTTCTTTTGTGCCCTTTTCCACCTCTTTAGCCGGCGATTTTCCCAATGAATGCGTGGCAGAATTATTTTTTAGTGCAAATATGTTTATTATCGGAATGCTTTTGTGTGGGAATTGGGCTTATGCCACCAAAAACCATCGTTTGGTTGACCCAGACTTAAGTCGCGGATATATAGCTGCAGGAATGAGGAGGTCGGTAGTTCTCCCCTTTGTGTCTTTTTTAGCGATTATGGTATCTTTAATATCCCCATCACTATCTTCTTATGTATTTCTGCTGATTCCCATTATTCTGTCTTATGTTAATTTTAAGCGCAAATTTGAAAAAGTAAAGCAATAACACTAAAGTATTATCATTAAATCCGGAATCTGGGGGGATTTTTCAAAATGCCTCAGCTCGAGAGTAACCTGCAAACTTACGAGGATTATCGCGATGCCTTGCGGGACATCATTTCGGGCACACAGGTGGGAGAAAAAGTCAGCGCGCCTTTCGTGAAAAAACCCGCTATATCTGAACGCCTCGTCCAGTGCATCTGGTTCGATGGGCATATTAAAACAGATGCACTCCAGACTGTTTCTGGTAAAACTATCGAGATTATTCAGCCGGGGCGCTGGAATGAGGAGGCGGGTCCCGACTTTATCTCGGCAGAGATAAAAATCGCCGGTGAACATAAAAAGGGCGATGTCGAAATCCACGTCCATTCATCCGATTGGCTTCGCCATAAACACGAGCGTAACTTTGAATACAATCACTGTGTCCTGCACGCATTTCTCTTCCTCGATGACGATACAAAAACTGATTTCCTCTTTAACGGCACGTCCCTTGAACGCCTACATCTGAAGCCTTATGTCTTCCCCGACCTCGAAACAATTCAGGCGACTCTGTCGGCGGATGATTATGCATATCGCGAAGATGCCGGTGTGGGGAAGTGCGCCCCGATATTCCGCAGGCTTGAACCCGATTTTCTCGGACGCTTCCTCGACCTTGCGGGCGACCGCCGCATCGAGGAAAAAGCCGCACGCTTGCGCGCACAACTCCCCGGCGAATCCTACGACCAGGTATTCTATCAGGCGCTTATGACGGCTATGGGATATAAGGGGAGCAAGACTCTGTTCTTCCTTTTATCAAAGCGCGCGCCGGTCGAGGAACTGCTCGATTACACAGGCACACGTCCTGCCGATGAGCGCGCCGTCATTATTCAGGCAATCCTCTTCAACGTGGCAAACCTGATACCTGCGAGGGGCGATAAATCTCCCGCCTTTGATGCCGAGACAATAGCCTATCTGGATTCCCTCAATCGGTGGTGGATGGAGTTATCGGGCTATTTCACAGACCGCATTCTGCCGCCGATCAGGAAATGGTTTGCCCAGGTGCGTCCGGCGAATTTCGCCACACGCAGAATAGCCGGCATCGCAAGACTGATAGCGCGACTGGCAGTCGGTGGTGGGATACTCGACGGCTTCGCCACCATTTTCCGCAAAAGTGCAGAAGCGGACTTATCTGGGCGTCCCTTACGCACATTCTTAAAAGAAGTCGAGGGGATACTCACAGTCCCCGAAGACACATATTGGTCATCTCGGTTCAATTTCACCAGCAAGAAGTCAAAGCGTGCCCTGACACTGATTGGCGCCAACAGGGCGCGCTCTGTCCTGTTCAATGCCCTCCTGCCGATGCTGCTTCTCAAAACCCGTGCAGAGACAGACCGCGCGCTTGAAAAATTCATCTGGCGATGTGTGGCTATTTTCCCATCCCTGCCCGACAATGTAGTAACGAAATTTATGCGCAGGCGTCTATTCGGCGACGACTCAACCGCCAAACCCATTATCTTCAACGAGCGCAGGCAACAGGCGCTCTTCAAAATCTTCTACGACTGTTGCAACAACAACGAAGTAAGTTGCGACGACTGTTACTTCTACCGCCGTGCCGCCCAACAATTGAGCGAGTAGCCATAAAAGTCTATGCTTTTTTCAAGACTTCGGTTGAGAAAAAATTCTCTGCGACCCTCTGCGTTCTTTGCGTTTTAGAAAATTTCAAATATTTTTGGCTAGGTTTTAGCTTGCTGGGTTCATAATATTGACAAAATATTGTCAGTGTTACCCCCTAATGGGAACATTTCATCACCCGAGTTGTCAGATAAAGAAAAGCGAATGGTGCAGTAGCAGGCGCAATGGGGCGCGAATGGGGTTGTGACGTGTGTCCGGGAATGAAACATTATTACGTGTTTAATTTGTGGACTCATCCGCCCTACTTGGTGGTCCCAAAGTGATAAAATTGCTTGAAACGGCGTAAAATACTAATTATGCAGCACGGCGGAGAATGGCATATTTCTGGCATTTACATTTGACGTGAAAGAAGAAAAGCCTTATAGTTGCAATCAAATAATTCAAGAGAAAGGAGTCGGATTATGAAAAGGTTTAGAATTCAATCGCGGGTTTTTATGTTCTTTGCGACCGTAATCGCTCTGGGGATGCTGACGGGTGTGGCGTTTGCCAAAAGTCGCGCCGCTAAAGAGGGCATAAAGGTAAGGGAGGGGCGTGCCCGCTCAATCATCGTTACTCCTGATTACGACCTCCGTATTGACGTCTGGACGGATAGGGCTTCTTACTACGCTGGTGAGGACATCCGTATCTTTATCTACGTCAACAGGGATAGTTACGTCTATATCTTTGACACAGACACAAATGGTGTAACGCGCCAGATTTTCCCGAATTATTACGATACCGACAATTTCCTGCGTAGTGGTTATACCTATTACATTCCTGATGAGAGTTACAACCTGGAGATAACGGGTCCTTCGGGGCGCGAGTATCTCAGGGCAATCGCCATCAGCGAGCGCTATCCGTTCTTGAGGGAATTCGAGAGGTTCGACTCATCGCGTCCATTTCCGCGTTTGCCCGGAGGTGTGGAGAGTTTCAAGCACAAGCTGGAATCAAAGATCTCACGCCCACAGCCCCCTCGGATTACGGGGCAGGTGGAAAAGATGAAGCAGCGCGAAGGTAAACTCGGAGTGGTTCCGAGACCGATTCGCCCCGTCCCACGCTATCGTGATTATGCCGAGAGCTACACATCCTTTTATGTGCGCACCCGGTGGTATTCTCCCCGGGGAGATGATATTGTGCAACGTTTTCATTACAAACACATAAGATTCGAATCAACCCCGGATGACGCTAATCTATACATAGACGGTATTTATCGTGGCAAGACGTCGGAAAAGGTAAGATTGC
>CAZGKP010000203.1:6559-7595 GCA_964526215.1 uncultured Candidatus Sumerlaeota bacterium | reverse complement strand
TGACGCGCACGCTTGATTTGCGCGTTTCAGGACCGACCGGCGTAAAGGATGAGGAACTCAAACGCCGCGTTGAGATTGCAGAGGAGGGGCGGGCGCAACTCCTTGTCTCACTCCATCACAATTATGCGTCGAATCCTGCGGCGAGTGGACCCTCTATCTTTTATTATCCTGCCGGAGACAAACTCCACCGCGCCCTTGCCGAAGCCATTCACTCGGAGAATCTGAAAGTTATGCCGGGTAAAGACCACCGCATCCACGCCAGGGGATTCACCGTTTTAGCAAACACAAAGATTCCCGCCGTTATTATGGAGTTCGGTTTTATGAGCAATCCCCAATTCGATGCAAAACTTCAGGATGTGAATTTCCGCTACGTCGAGGCAGATGCGGTCTATCGTGGGCTTGTGAAATTCTGGAAGGCACACCGCACCGAGGTAGAGCAGTTTGCAAAGAGATATTACGACCCAACGCAGACACCCTCGCCCACCGTCCACACCCGCTTCGCCAAACATAAACATTGAGGCTCGATAGATAATACCCTCATGGCACGCTTGATAAATAAGGGAGCATTTACCTGTGCGTCCTCAATTCTACCGCAACATTCCGCCCCGAGATTTGATGTTGACTCTGAATGTAAGGGCGTATATACACTAATGTTTTTTAATTTTATAAGCCTCAAAGACCACGGTTATGGCTGAGCCTAAATATCAAAAATTTCTGCTCGATGCCCTTGAGGCAAAAGGTGATGCCTCGGGGTGGAATAGGTATAAATCCGGCAAGGGGGAAATAGACTTAAGCAAAGTAGACCTGCGGAATCAGGACCTGATGCAATATAATTTCACGGATGTTAATCTCGCCGCCGCTAATCTGTTTAATGCAGACCTTTCCGGGGCAGACCTTTCGAGGGCAAACCTGAGCTACGCTAATATGCAACGCACAAATCTCGCAAATGCCTTCCTCACCAACGCCAATCTCAAAGTGGCAAACCTGCGCGGTGCAAATGCGGTTGACACTAATTTTGATTTTGCCGACCTCTCCC
>CAZGKP010000203.1:3461-6549 GCA_964526215.1 uncultured Candidatus Sumerlaeota bacterium | reverse complement strand
AGATTGAACGGTGCCTGGATGGTGGGGGCGAGTCTGGCGGGTGCAAACCTCGAAGGCGCTGATTTGCGCGGCGCAAATCTTAAATTCGCCAACCTTAAAGACGCTAAACTGAATGGCGCAAATGTTGATGAGACTGACCTTACAAATGTGGAACTCACAAAGGAACAAATCGCCTCTCTTCGCTTCTATGGGCGAGCTATTATCAAAACTGCACAGTCCGTCTCTGCGGCGGCTTCGAAAAAGAAAAAAATACCGGTCGAGGAAACCTACGAAGAACTCTTCACCGAAAAGGATTGTTACAAGATTCTGGGTGTATCAAAGGACGCCTCGCTCGAGGAGATTGAGCACGCCTATCGCAAGCGTGCAAAGGAATATCACCCCGACAGGGTCGGTCACCTCGGCGAGAAACTGAAGTTTGTGGCGAGGCGTGAATTTGAGCGGATTCAGCACGCATACAAGTCGCTATCGAGGCACAAGGCAAAACCTGCCGTTGACCTCGGCTTGATCGCTGGTGAAATCCTTAAACAAGAGAGCGCAAGGGAATTACAAATTGACGACTATATAAAACTCATTGATGAAAATCCCTACAGCGATAAACTCCACTATAATCTCGGACTGCTCTATTTTGAAAAGGGATTTGTAGAGATGGCTCTTGAGGAATACAAAAAAGCCCTTCAGATAAATCCATACAACGTTTATGCACAACACAACCTACGCGTAGCAAAGCTATTAAAGGTCCTATCCGGCATCCAATGACGTGCCCGCAGGGAGCAAATGGCAGCCCGCCACGGCGGGCGAAATGACATTCCCAAAGGGAATAAATGACGTTCCCTAAGGGAACATCCTCACTTCTTACCCTTCTTTCTCGCAGCGGCTTCCTTGACGAGGTGAAGCCCGATGATTGTCCGCTGAATCTGATTCGTCCCTTCGTATATCTGTGTAATCTTTGCATCACGCATATATTTCTCCATTGGAAACTCGCGCATATAGCCACTTCCGCCGCACATCTGTATGGCATCAATGGTTACCTTCATTGCAACATCCGATGCAAAAGTCTTCGCCATCGCTGAGAGTTTCGATGCATCGGGGGCATCAGCATCCACTGCGCGTGCGGCGTGATACACAAGGAGCCGTGCCGCCTCTACCTGCATTGCGCAATCTGCCATCATATGCTGGATTGCCTGAAAACTCGAAACGGGCTGTCCGAACTGGACGCGCTGTCGGGCGAATTCGATTGCCTCATCGAGTGCGCCCTGTGCAATCCCCACCGCCTGTGCGCCAATCCCCGGACGCGATTTCTCAAACGTAGCCATAGCAACGAGGAAACCGCGATTCTTCTTTCCGAGCAGATTCTCCTTCGGCACGCGGCAATCTTCAAAGCGCAATTCACAGGTGTCCGAACAACGTATGCCGAGCTTCTTCTCCTTGGAGCCGACAATGAAACCGGGGGTATCTTTTTCCACAATGAATGCAGAGATACCGCGTGCGCCTTTCTCGGGTGCGGTTGACGCAAACACGGTTAATACATCTGCAGAGCCGCCATTCGTAATCCACTGTTTCGAGCCGTTAAGGATAAAGTAATCGCCATCCTCGCGTGCCTTGGTCTCAACGGCGCTCGCATCGCTCCCCACGTTCGGCTCGGTCAGGGCGAATGCGGCATAATACTCGCCGGATGCGATACGCGGCAGATATTTCTTTTTTTGTTCCTCAGTGCCAAATAGAATGATGGGATATGACCCGAGTGCATTTGCCGCAAAGCACACCGCTACACCACCGCACACCTTACTTATCTCCTCGGTGGCGATGCACAGTTCCATACAACCGCCGCCAAGCCCACCATATTCCTCCGGGATATAAATCCCCAGCATATCCGATTGGGCGAACGTCTTCATAATCTCGTGAGGGTAGACCTCCTCATCATCGAGGCGTGCACGCTGGGGTTTCACACGTTCCTCGGCGATTCTGTGAGTCAAATCACGAATCATTTCCTGTATTTCATTAAATCCATAATCCATATTGCGCTCCTCTCTTTACCGTATTAGAATATGGTAGGTTTATTTGAGTGCGAAGTATCGAAAAGTCAACTTGAAAAAAGCGGAGAAATCCGGGCTAAATGCTGTTGCGGATTGTATCGAGCAGTGAGTGGAGTTCTTCGTGCGTCCCGATTGTTATACGGACGCCGTCTTTAAGGCGCGGCGTATCAAAATACCTGACGAGAATTTTCTGCGTCTTCAACTTTTCATAAAGCGCCTTCCCATCGCCGCGCTCTGCAAACACGAAATTACCTTTTGAGTCATATACCTTAAAACCGAGTTTACGGAGCTCGGTTGTGAGAAAAGTGCGGTCTGCCTTTATACGCCGGGCGATTTTGCCATAATATTTCTCCGCTCGCAGCGCTGCATATGCCGCTACCTGACTTAAATAACTCACATTGTAGGAATCCTTGAGCTTGAAGAGATTAGCGATTACGTCCTCGCGCCCGATTGCATAGCCAACGCGTATCCCCGCCAGTGAAAATGACTTTGAAAATGAACGACTGATTACGACATTTTCAAAGCGCCGAAAAAGTTCCAGCGAATTTGCATCGGCAAAATCAACATAAGCCTCATCAATAATGAAAAGGGTTGAAAGAGCGGTGAGAATTATGTCGGCAAGTTCTTCTTCGGGATAAAAAGTCCCCAGTGGCGGATTCGGACTGGCGATGACAAATACCTTGACCCCGGAGAGGTCGCCGAGTTCAGGCAATTCACCATCACGACCAAGCTCGAAGACCTTTGCCCGTGCACCCACCGTATCAGCCAGAACCGGATAAAGCGAATATGTAGGATTTGTGAATGCAACTCTATCTTCCGGCTCCAGGTATGCCTGAAAGAGAAGGCGCAGGACTTCATCCGAGCCATTCCCGACGAAGATTTGTTCGGAGCGGGTATTATGCTTTTCAGCAAGGAGCGAGCACAATTCAGTTGCGGCAGGGTCAGGGTAGAGGCGGATGCGTTCAGAGGCAGCATTGCGAACCGCTTCGATGACTTCCGGTGCAGGCGGATAAGGATTCTCATTAGTATTAAGTTTAACGAAATCCGAGCTCCGA
>CAZGKP010000203.1:0-3451 GCA_964526215.1 uncultured Candidatus Sumerlaeota bacterium | reverse complement strand
GTTGTTCCCCCGGTGTATAAGGTTCAAGTCCCCGCACCAATTTCGTAGGTTTAACATTCATCTCAAGGTTCTTTGAAAGCTAAATAAGATGCATCAGTCTCCCAATAATGTCTCTTCCAAAATTTCTTTTCCATTACTATACATTTTACCATCTTTGGCTTCTATTTTATACTGCTTGTTATCCATCTCAAAGGATATTATATTTTCCTCCACAGTATACTCATATGCCGCAAGAGCTGCTGTGCCTAAATATACATCATCTTCTAATAACAAACCCTTCAAAGTCGCCCAGGATATTGGGATTCTTTTGCTTTCTCAATCAAAGAAGCAAGCCAAGGAACGATATTGCTTGGAGCTCCATCATTGCATATACAAAAATCCTGATACCCTACTTTAATGTTTGCATATGTGCTCATTATTGCCTCCATTAAATTTGCTACTCATTTAGGCGAGTTTTCTAAGTCAATTTTTATGGTACTATTTTCAACTCTATATTTATACAATAAGATTCCTCTTTTACTGAACTCGCTCATTTTCGCTTTTTTTATTACTTCTTTATTAAATCTGTAAGCGATGAGTATTGGTTGGATTGTTTCTATTTCGCTATTTGCCAATCTTCCGGCAACCCATTTTGAGTAATTTATAAGTTGTGAGATGTCTTTCGGAGTTGCTTTATCCCTTTTTAATTCAACAACGCTGAACTGATACCTTAGTGGGAAATCTGTATATCTCATATTCTTATGATAGACTAAAATATCAATATTCTTTCGAGTAACGTGATATGGGACATTATTGGCAAACCACTCTATGTCGGCATCTGGACCAAATATTTTCTCTAACTTCTTATTTCGCCCTAAGTTTTGAATTATCCAAGCTCTTAATATATCTTCTATATCAACGGCGCTACCGTTCTTTATAGGCAGAAAGATTTTTGTCTTATTTAATGGGCTGTATTGGTTTAAATTTTCAGGTTTTGAGACCGCATTACCATTCAACTTAACTAATAATTCGATTAAGGTCTTGGCAGCTTCGGGATTGATTGTATTTGTTCCCCTTGCCCCCTGAATTTTCCTGTAGAACCATCCCCAAAACCTTGATTCGTATTCTTTGGTGGAGAAAAGCATGTCCTCTGGCACCGGCTTTTTAAAATAATTTACACATTCTATTTCAACTCTCACAGGAAACTGCGCATCAATTTCTCCGAAGGCTGTTATATCAAAAAACGGGTCGCTTTTAACTTTGTAAATTCCGTGGAAACCTACCTCTCTTTCATACAGAAACACGGCATCGCCTACGCGAGTCCCTAAAAGGTCTGCTATCATACCTATAACTGGTTTTCTGGAGTATTTCTTTTGATATTCAATAAGGTCTTGGTAACAATTAGGCTTAAACTTCCATTTATCGGGTAGTTTTATCCCCCAAAATCCGTTTTCAACTACTGTTCTGTGGGTTCCCTTATCTGTAATGAAAACGTGTGCTCCCATTATATTACCTTCAGTCAATGAGACTTATTATATTTCTAATTGCACTGTCATTATTAAAATCTACGTAATCGAAACTGTGGATTAAATTACTTTGCGCATCATAAATCTCAACACCTTCAACATCTCCTAAAGTAATACTATATCCTTCTCCTGTATCGGGGTTAATGTGATTTTCTCTGACATCTGCATCAAAGAAATATCTAACTCTAAATTTTTCACCCAAGTAACTGATCTCTCTTTCCATAACTCCTCCTAATAACCCGCATTCAGTTTAATCCGGTCAAAAACAATTCGTTGCGAGTAAATTTTTGCCAAACTACTTTTAGCTGTTAGTCATGTGGGCTATATTAAACGGACTTTTATTGAGTTGGCGTGGGCGGGGAGTCCCTCTTCTTCGGCAAGTTGAATCGCAGCTGGCGCAAGCTTCATGAATCCTCGCTGGGTGAATTGCATTACGCTTGTTGCCTTTGTGAATGATGAGATTGATAATGGTGAGAAGAATCGCGCCGTCCCCGCCGTCGGTAACACGTGGTTCGGTCCGGCTACATAATCGCCTATCGGCTCCGGGGTGAATCTCCCGACAAATATTGCACCTGCATTGGTGATTTGCGAAACCAGGGTCTCGGGTTTCTTTATTAGGAGTTCAAGGTGCTCGGGTGCCTTCATATTTGCCAGTTTGACTGCCTGTTTGCGGGTTCTGACCATAAGGACTGTTCCGCGTCTGGCGAGTGAGCGACGTATGATTGCCTTGCGTTGTGCCGCTCGCACCTGTCGGGTAAGTTCCTTTTTGAAAGCGGCGACATCCAGCGCACCCACATATATCAGAACAGGCACCGCCTCGGCATCGTGTTCGGCTTGCGATAACAAATCCGCCACGATATATTTGAGTGGAGCGGAAGAATCGGCGATAATGAGAATCTCGCTCGGTCCGGCTATCATATCAATATCTATTACGCCGAAGAGGATTCGTTTTGCTGTCGTAACATATATATTCCCTGGACCGACCACCTTGTCCACGCGTGGGATTGTGTCGGTTCCGTATGCGAGTGCGGCGATTGCCTGCGCACCTCCGATGCGGTAAACCTTTTTGAGTCCGAGGAAATATGCGGTGCCGAGTGTGAGCGGGTTTATGTTCCCGTCACGTCCCGGAGGTGTAACGATTATGATGTCTTTCACGCCAGCCAATTTCGCAGGTATGGCGCACATTAAAAGGCTGGAGGGATATGCCGCTGTTCCACCGGGGACATAAATCCCGACGGAGTTAAGGGGCGATATGCGATATTCGAGTCGCGCCCCTGTGGGGTCGCGCATCACATAACCCGCGAATTTTTGTCGGGCGTGGAATTTCTCAATACGTCTGGCGGCAAGTTCAATAGCGGTGCGGACTTCGGGCTTTAAGCTCTTCCAGGCTTTTTTCATCTGCGAGGGAGGGATGCGGAGCTCGCTCTTTTTCAGGCTCACGTTATCAAAGCGGCGCGTGAATTCGCGTAAGGCACTGTCGCCCCTTTTTCGCACAGATGAAATTATCCGTTCAACGGCACACTCAATGCCCGCCGATTTTGCTTCGGAAGAACTTAACCGCCTCATAACTGCGTCAGTGTCATCAGGATATTTCAGGAAAAGCATAGATTCATTTCTCCGTTTCGCCAATCAGATGCTTGAACTCTTTGTCCAGCTCATCTTCAGGTGTGAGACCGATTATGACCTTTTTGAGGATGCCTTTTTTATCAATCAGGACAAGTTGCGGGATATAGGCCACGCCATAATCGCGGCTGACTTTCCCTGATGTGTCACGCAGAACGGTGATTGAAAGCCCGAGCTTCTTCAGGAACTCTCTCACCTTTTTTTCATCCTCGCTATTAACGGTTAAAAGCACAAACCCTTGAGATTTATACTTCTTTGCCAGTTTCTCAAGTGAAGGTAATTCCCTGCGACAGGGCGCACAGAATGTAGCCCAGAAATCTATC
>CAZGKP010000202.1:0-7617 GCA_964526215.1 uncultured Candidatus Sumerlaeota bacterium | reverse complement strand
ATATGCACACAACTTATGACGCCGAAGGCGCGCCATCGGTGGGTTGTATATAAATATGGATTGACAGACAGGGGGGCGTTTTTTGCATTGTAATTTTCGCCTGTTCACAAAAAATCTCGAGGGATTATTTATGAATCCTGACTCGGAACTCAAAGAAAAATTAGAGCGTATAAGACTGCTCGTCCTGGATGTGGATGGGATATTGACGGACGGTTCAATCTGGCTCGGTAAAGATGACGAATTCAAGCGCTTTCACACCCACGACGGTTCAGGCATCAAGTTTTTGCAGCGCTCTGGTATCAAAGTAGCAATCCTCAGCGGTCGCAGGTCAGATGCGGTGGAGCGTCGCGCCTCGGAACTCGGCATATCTGAATGTCTGCAGGGGTGTTTGAAAAAACTCCCCGCATATCTATCGCTCATCGAGCGCCTTGCTCTGGGGGAAGAAACGGTGGCGTATATGGGCGATGACCTGCAGGATTTGCCTATCTTTAACCACTGTGGGCTGAAGGTTGCCGTTTCCGATGCGGCGCCTGAGATAAGGGCACGTGCAGACCTCGTTACGACCCGAGCCGGGGGATGCGGGGCAGTCCGTGAGTTCGCGGAAATCGTCCTCAAGGCGCAAGGCAAATGGCGGGCACTCCTGGAGGGATATATTGCCCAGTGATAAACGAAATTGGAGGAAAAAATTACGTAAGCGCCTGCGGAAACCGAGACGCTACATAGTCTATCTCCTTACCCTTCTATTTCGCCGCATTCTGCTATGGCTCCCTTTCTCTGTATCCTTCAAGTTATGCGAAAGCCTCGGCTCCCTCGCACACCTCTTCCTCCTGAAAGAACGGCGAAAGACGCTCTCCAACTTGACAGCGGCGCTTGGAAAAGATGTGAGCAAGAGGGAATTGAGGCGCATCGCCCGCGAGGTATTCCGCAATGCTGGTCGCTCTCTCGCGGAGGTTTTATGCTGGCAAAAGCTCGGGGTGAATTACCTCCGGACACACGTTACACTCGAGAATCCGCATCACCTCCTCGATGCATATAAAAAGGGAAAGGGCGTAATCGGTCTTACGTGTCATTTCGGGAACTGGGAATATCTGGCGGCTGCTCTTGCGAACATCCTGAGGATTCGTTTTGCGGTGATTGCGCGGGAGTATTCAAATCCGTGGCTGAACCGCCTTTTAGAGGAGACACGCCGCTCAATGGGCGTGGACGTTATTTATCGGGGCGAGAGCGGTGTGGCAATCCTTCGCCGCCTCAAGCGAAATGAAGGATTGGGAATTCTTGCAGACCAGAATACGCGCGGCGAGGGCATCGTTGTGAATTTCTTCGGGCGTCCCGCAAAGACACTGCGAAATGTGGTGGAGCTGATTGCGCGAACAGGTGCGCCTGTTGTCCCTTTGTTCATTGTCCGAAATAAAGATTTGACAACACATCGCCTGATTGTGGAAAATCCTCTGGTTTTTTCGCACACAAATAATGAAGAAGAGAATCTTAAAAATATCGCCGAGGTCTATACACAGGCATTGGAAGATATGATTCGCCGCCATCCAGCGCAATGGATGTGGATGCATAACCGCTGGGGATAGAATCAAACTTTTTCGGATAGATTCCGTTCTTCATATGGAAAGAAAGCGATTACAATTATGAGCAGGATTACGAGCACGGGGACGAGCAGAAGCACGAAAATACAACCGACAATGGACAACTGACCACGGACAATGGACAGCGTGTCTAATAAACAGGGTTTACCCTTCATATCTGTGAAAATAAAGTGCGCACAATCATCTTATATATAGGTCTGCTATTGCCTCTTGCACTTGTGGGTTGTGGTTCATCCAGCTTCTTAAGTGAAGCACCTCCCACCACATCCGAAACCACAATGGACGTAAAGAGTTTTGAGGCATACGTGACGGATGAGGGAAAGCCCGAATATATCCTCCGCGCAGATGTTGCGAAGCTGAGCGAGAATGCCGGCTGGGTTGCACTCAAGAAAATCCACCTCACCTTTTTCAAAAAGGCAAAAGAAGAAAAATCCGGCACACTCCTCGCCGATAGTGGACTTTATTATTTTCGCGACGTCCCTCGCCGCAAACGTAAACGCAATGACATAGACCTCAAAGGAAACGTCGTCTTCCACACCGCAGACGGCACCACACTCAAGACACCCGAAGTCCATTATACAGGCGAGAGTGGGAAGATTTACTCCGATGCCGGTTTCGAGAAACGAAGAATCAGCAAAGAGCAGACCATCATCATTACGGGCAGGAGCTTCGTTACTGACAAAAACCTCAGGCATTGGGAAGACACCGGTGCACAGATGTCCTTTGAATCCCACAAGGGTGCAATCGAAAAGGAGAAATAATAGTGTTTATTCGCCGTATACAAATTTTTGGACTGATACTTTTATGGGGATTGTGGGGCACAATTTGCCTCGCCGACCAGCCAGCAAATCCGAATTCCGCCGAGGATGTCTTCGGTAGAAACTTTGTCCTCACTGTGGATACGAGCGGCACCCTGAAATACAACTTCTCCGAGAAAAATGAACTCATCTCCATTGAGGCTAAAAGAGACGTTCATCTCGTCTCTGATAAGCTGGAACTATTCTGTGATAAATTCAATTATGATGCAAAGACCAAACAGCTCAAGGCAATCGGCAAGCGCGTTAAGATTATTCAAGCCCCAATCGTGGCAACCTGCGGTGAATTCTCCTACGAACCGAAAACGGGTCGCTCCGAACTCCTGAAATTCCCCGAAATCCTTAATAAGGATGAAGAGGGGCACAAGACAAGCACTAAAGGGGATAACATCATTATAGAGAGAGAGCCAAATGGGGATACCCTGATACAGGTGGCGGGCAACGCTAACCTGAAATCGGAAGCGGGAAGCGCCGCCACACCAAAACCCGCAAAAGCGGTCGAACCTGCACAAAAGATGTTCGGACGCCAATTCGAGATTCTCACCGGTAAAAGTGGCGAACTCCTTTACGCCTTCACAAAAGAAAATGAACTCAAGTCCATTGTAGCTCGCAGCGAGGTATTTCTCTCATCGGAACAGGTTGACCTCTCCTGCAATCGCTTTGAATTTAACGGCAAAGAGAACAAACTACTCGCAATGGGAAATCCCGTGAAGATTTTCCAGAAAACGCTCACGGCGCGATGCGGGCGTTTTGAATACTATCCCGAAGAAGGTAAATCCATCCTACTTGAAAAGCCCCTCATCATCAATAAAGATGAAGAGGGGCGCACCACCGAGACGCGTGGCGAAAAGATATTAATCCTTCAGGCAAAAGAGGGAGAGACATCCATTTTAGTGGAGGGAAGTCCCTCCATTGAATCTGCGGCTGTTGAGGAAAAGCCCGCCCGGGAAGTGGCAAAAGTAAAAGCCCCGACCCCTATCACCGAATCCACCGTTGATAAAATCAAAAACGTAGAAGTTATCGAGGAATAGGGCTATGGTGAAGATTGTGACCGGAGTGGCGGGGTTTATTGGCTCGTCGCTTGCTCAACGCCTCCTTGAAAATGGTGTGGATGTCGTTGGCGTGGATTGCTTTATTGATTATTATGCCCGCTGGATGAAGGAAAAAAACCTCCTGCCACTGCGTGACTTTTCTAATTTTAAGTTCATTGAGAAAAATATTATTGACCTTGATTTTGACAGTGTCCTTGAGGGCGTGGATGGCATTTATCATCAGGCGGCACAGGCGGGCGTTCGCGATAGCTGGGGCAAAGACTTTGAAATCTATACCACGAACAACATCCTCGCAACTCAAAAACTATTAGAGGCAGTCAAGGGGAAAAACATTCGCATCGTTTACGCATCGTCCTCATCTGTTTACGGCGAGACGCAAAAATTCCCTATGAGCGAAGACGATTTGCCTCGCCCGGTGTCTCCTTATGGCGTATCGAAGCTCGCCGCCGAACATCTCTGCCTGCTCTACTGGAAAAACTTCGGAGTTGAGACGGTCTCGCTAAGATACTTCACCGTTTATGGACCGCGCCAGCGCCCCGATATGGCGTTTCACCGCTTTCTCAAGGCGATTATGACAGACGGCGAAATTGAACTCTACGGCGATGGCGAACAAACCCGCGACTTCACATTCATAAAAGATGTGGTTGACGCAAATCTCCTTGCGATGAAAAAAGGCAAACCCGGAGCCGTCTATAACATTGGCGGCGGCTCACGCGTCTCCATAAATCACGTCCTTTTACGTATGAAATCCCTCCTGGGCAAAAAAGCGAGGGTAAAACGGATGGAGCGTCAGAAGGGAGACGTTATGCACACATTTGCCGACACGACTCGCGCCCGCAACGAGCTTGGCTTTGAACCAAAAACCGCACTCGATGACGGACTTGCCGCACAAGTCGACTGGCTCAAAAAAAATATCTTATAAGCTGCTCCTAAAATTCAGAAATATATAGCCACCGATAAACGCCGATGAACACAGATGAAAAAATCGGTGTATATCAGTGTTCATCGGTGGCTAATTTTTTATTGTTTTAGGAGAGTCGCTCTTGCAACCCTTAACGACTGTCCCGAAAACCACACTATAGAGGTAATTTTTCTATGAACAGAAAGTCCTTTCCAGCATTAATGTGCTCCTTTGTATTTGCCTTTCTGCTCTTTGCCAATGCCGCTCCTCCGGCTGAACCTCCACCTCTGAATGTTACGGTTGATTGGAGACGCACAGTCGGCGAAATCAATCGTGGTATATTTAGCTATCAGGGCTTTATGCAGGTCTGGGTCTGCAAAGACCCACTCGTCCTCCAGACATTCAAACTCATCAATCCCGCCGATACCGATACCCGCCTCGAGTGCTATATTCACCGTATGGAGCCTGAAAATGATGACGATGACCCGAACCATTTCAACTGGCAAAAATACCACCCGCAAAAACTCGTCCGCTTCATAGACGACCGCAAAGCCTTTATGAAGGACGTTACTGATTTGGGGATGGAACCCGTCCTTTTACTCTGTTATCTCGTGGAGTGGATTAAGAACAAAAATAGTAAAGAACAACCGATAAACAATATCGCCGAATGGGCTGAATATGCCGCAGCGGCTGTTCAGACCTTTAACGGGAGCGGCGAAAAGTATTACCCCCACGCACGCTTTGTGGAGGTATGGAATGAACCCAATCTCGGACAGTTCTGGACGGGCAGCGAAAAAGCTTACTTTGAACTATTCAATGCCACCGCCCGACGCATACACCGCGACTATCCGGGCGTCCTTGTCGGCGGACCTGCCCTCACACGCATCCCTGCCTGCAAGCCCGATAAATGGATGGCGGATTTCCTTAAAATCTGTGGCCCCAATGCGGATTTTATCTCTTATCACTCCTACGGAGAATCGGTGGATAAAATCATAAGCGACATAAAAAAATGGGCAAAAGAATTCCGCAAACTCCCCGGCAAGAGCACCGCCAGAGTTATGATGACCGAAACAGACCACTGGCTCGATGGCAATCCCAATAGCGAGGCGAAAATTCAGTATATGCTCGACCGACAATTCCGCCTGCTCGAGGTCAGCGACCTTTTATGGAGCGTGCATCACTTCTGCTGCCTTGCCTATGCAGAGTCGGGAAAATACGAGTTCGGCATTGTCTCAATAGACGGCACAGTTTTAGCCGGCACATTCTGGCCCTACTGGCTATTTCGCAACTTAATCGGCGATGCGGCATATTATACCGTGCAGGGGGAACGTTCCGGCGACCTTGACATCGCCGCCTCGCATATCGCAAAATCCGGGCAGGCTCTTGCAACTGCCGTCCTTCACAACAAATCAAAAAAGCCACTATCCCTCCAGACATTGCTCAATTTTGCGCCCGAAAAAGCCGACCGCGTGCTTTCGTTCAGCAAGATTACGCCTCAATTCAAGGGTATCGAAAAAGTTATGCGTGTGCCCGCTGGCACATCACATCTCCCGCTCAAACTCGCGCTCGCTCCGGGCGAGGGGCTTGCACTAACACTCGTCAAACCCGGTAAACCATTCTTTCGCTGGAGCGATCTTGATTATCAAAAATCCCCTTTCATCGAGGGGAATTTGAGCAAAAAAGAGGTTGGTCTGCGCGATACCTTTCAGATTGATGCCCGCATCTTGAACACCACATTTGAAAAGGTGAGCGGCACCCTGAAGGTAGTCGGCATCCCCGCAGACTGGACGGTGAGCGTAGCTGGCGGCTCTCCCGATATAGATGCCCTCGCATTCGGTGCGGAAAAGCGATGTCGTTTCGCCATCAAGGCAAATTCGCTCATCAAATCGGAGCGTGCGGCGCCCTACATTGCCCTCCTGCCTAAAAGTGCAAAAACCGACACCGCCCCATATCTACTCCCGCACAGCATCCCCCAGCGAGTGCGCATCCCAAATCCTGTGCGGGTGCAACTATTGCCCATCCCCATACACGCAGTGCGTGGCGAGGTGAATGCGCTTGAGGTTCTACTTGTCAGCCAATCGGATGAAGTAGTTCAGGGAAAATTTAACTTAACGTTATCGTCAGGATTTTCAGTCGTAAGTGCGCCACCCACATTTTCATTATTCCCGCGTTCCCACAAACGCATCCTGTTCAAGTTTGCGGTGAATAAAGACGCACCCGTCGGAAAGGCAACGGGCAAACTCGCCATCCGCCTATTTGGCACCGAGACACAATACGACTTCCAGATTGAGGTCGGCAGCGATGTTCCGTCCGTAAAGGCAATCCCTTTTGATTTGACGCCGTATCTGGATATAGACACCTGCGCCTCGATAGATAAAACACTCGATTATGACCGTTCAAAAATCGGCTTATTTGTTTATCCCGCTGACTATACGCCATCGAATCGCATAGTGCACGAATTCGGCATTCCCATAAAGATGGCGTCAATGGAGGACGATGAGAAAAATTCAATCCTGCCGCAGGGACAGAAGATTAAAGTGCCCGAGGGAAACTACGCATCAGTTGCCTTTGTCGGATATGGGCATAACGGCAAGCATCCAGGAAACTGGACATTTCACTATGCCGACGGTTCAAAGCAGGTGGTAGCCTCGCAGATACCAGAGTGGTGCACGCCGCCGCCACAGGGATTCAGGCGGATATTCACCGCGCCATACCGTTACATACAGGGTGGACCCGCCCCGCCGCCCTGCGAGCTTTTCATCTGGCAGATTAAGGCAGACCCGAGCAAAAAACTAACAGCAATCGAGCTCCCGCGTTTCGAGCATGCATATCTATACGCCATCACTTTGCTCCCCCACAAGTCATAAAGATAAAATTGAAAAATCCTCGTTTACTAATCCGAACCCAAATAGGTGACAGAATTTGCTCGTAGAAATCTCACGCAATCCGCCTGCGGCGAAAGGCAGAACGGTAAATCTCTATGACAGTATATTCACCATGAGATGGCGGGGGCAGACCCTGAAGCACACTCTCCAAAAGGCTGAAGAATGGAATCGAAAAAAAACAGTTGCAATCTCGCGGTAAATTGATGTGATAATTTTTTAAGAAAATACACTGAAACGCTGAGAAGTTGAATTCTTATGGAGAACACAATACTGCATGAAGGTGCGCGATGTTCTGAAACGTCTTGAGGATGACGGCTGGTGGATAATCCGCACGCGCTGCAGTCATCGGGTCTTGCAACACGAGACTAA
>CAZGKP010000201.1:0-7692 GCA_964526215.1 uncultured Candidatus Sumerlaeota bacterium | reverse complement strand
GTAGTGGGACAGAAGGTGAATCCCATAGGCTTACGGTTGGGGATTATCAAGAAGTGGGAGTCTCGCTGGTTTTCGAAGAAGACCTATGCAGAGTTACTCCACGAGGACTTGAGCATCCGTAATGAGATAAAGAAGCAATTCTATCACGCCGGGATTGCGCGGATTGAGATAGATAGGGCTTCAGACCGGGCAAAAATTACCATTCATACCGCCAGACCCGGAATTATCATAGGGCGCAAGGGAGCCGAGATTGAGGCGCTGCGTAAGAGACTCGAGGCGAGGACAAAGAAACGCACATTCATAAACATAAATGAGATAAGGAAACCCGACCTCGTTGCGCAGCTGGTTGCCGAAAATGTGGCTGCACAACTATTGAGACGCGTCGGCTTTCGCCGTGCTATGAAGAAAGCCATACAGGCATCCATCAAGGTGGGGGCTCTGGGTGTCAGGATTAACTGTAAGGGACGCCTCGGGGGTTCGGAGATGGCTCGTGCCGAATGGTTTCGCGAGGGGCGCGTTCCCCTGCATACCCTGCGGGCTAATATTGATTATGGGCTGGCAGTGGCACACACCAAGTATGGTGCTATCGGAGTGAAGGTCTGGCTCTTTCTGGGAGAGGTCTTCCCCGAAAAGAAAGAGCCGGTAAAATCCGCCTGAAGTACAGAAGAAGAGGAGAAACAACTGTTCGGCTGATTGATAATTGACCACAAGGACGCAAAGACTGAAAGTTCGCCATGGTGAAAGGCTCAAGGAACACACGGAACATTCGCCGGTGGAGAAAAGTTTTACTCATTCTCTACGAACTTCGCGTTCACCCTGTGACCTCAGTGGTTAAAAAACCCATAGCCTTTCTCAAACACCGAAAGTGTTACAAGGGGAGAAATTATGCTACTTCCAAAGAGGGTCAAACATCGCAAAGTCCAGAAGGGCAGGATGCGGGGGAAGGCATCGCGTGGCTCGGAATTGAACTTCGGCGATTACGGACTGAAGGCACTCGAATGCGGTTGGATAACCAATCGCCAGATTGAGGCTGCCCGCGTTGCCATTATGCGTAAGGTGAAGCGTAGTGGTAAACTGTGGATAAATATCTTCCCCCATAAACCCCTGACCAAGAAGCCCCCGGAGACACGTATGGGCGGCGGCAAGGGTAACCCCGAATACTGGGTAGCTGTGGTTAAACCCGGCAGGGTGCTTTTTGAGATGGAGGGTGTGGAGGCGGATCTTGCCCGTGAGGCTTTTATGCGGGCTGCCCATAAATTGCCCATAAAGACAAAATTCGTTTCTCGCGAGGTGTTTTAATCCACCTGCGGTGGAACGTAAACCGCCTGTGGCGGAACGTAAACCGGAGGGATTTCTCCCGTGAAGGCAAAAGAACTTCATAACCTGTCGGTAGATGAGCTTATTACGCGTATGAATGAATTGCGTGAAGGGCTCTTTAAGGCGCGTGTTCGTGCCTCAACAAAAGAGTTGGATAACGTAATGGTGGTGCGCAATACCCGTCGGGATATTGCGCGGATTCTCACTATCCTGCGCGAAAAGGGTGTAAAGGTATAAGGGATGAATCCACCGGCGGCGAGAGGAATTCGATAATTCGTAATTCACCCTTCAACGTTCTCGATTATGAATCCGGCGCCCGTGGCGCCTCTTTAGAGATGAGGCGGACAATGGGTTTATGGGGAGGCTAATAAGATGCCTGAGAAGGTGAGACGAAAACGTAAGGTGCGCGTGGGGCGCGTTGTGAAAAATAAGATGGATAAGACCGTGGTAGTTGCTGTCGAGCGCCTTGTGGTGCATCCCCGTTACAAAAAACGCATCAGGCGCACACAGAAACTGTATGCGCACGATAAAGACAATAGATGCGGAGTCGGGGATATGGTGAAGGTAATAGAGAGCCGCCCTTTGAGCAAGCTAAAGAGGTGGCGTGTATCTGCGATACTTGAGCGGGCGAAGTAATCGGGCAGGTGGAATTCTGCGAGGTAAGCGTCCAGGTTGCGGAGATTTTTTAATTTGATATGGAACACACCGATGGCGTGTCTTCGGCATTCGCCTGTGGTGAAATGAACGGGAGATTTTCCGGCGATGATTCAGGAATATACAATACTCAATGTGGCGGACAACAGCGGGGCAAAGAAGTTGCGTTGCTTCAAGATATTGGGAGGGACGCGCCGCCGTTATGCCCGAGTGGGGGATATTATTATGGCATCTGTCCGTGTGGCGTCCCCCGATGGCACGGTTAAAAAAAAGGCAAAGGTGCGAGCCGTAATTGTCCGCACCAAGAAGGAGCTCCGCCGCGAGGACGGGTCGTATATTAAGTTTGACGATAATGCCGCCGTGATTATCAATAACCAGAATGAGCCTGTGGGCACGCGTATATTCGGGGCGGTGGCTCGCGAACTGCGCAAGAAGAATTTTATCAAGATTATCTCCCTCGCCCCGGAGGTGATTTGAATGTCATTAAGGGTTAAAAAGGACGACAGGGTTCTGGTATTATCCGGTAAAGATAAAGGGGTTACGGGTAGGGTGTTATACGTGATACCCTTTACTCGCAAGGCGATAGTGGAGAATGTGAATTTCATCATCCAGCACAAACGTACACAAGACCCACAGAAGCCCAGCGGGCGGATTCAACGTGAATCCCCTATTCATCTATCGAAACTGATGCTGATATGTTCAAAATGCAATCGTCCCACACGGGTGGGGACAAAGATTCTACCTGACGGCACAAAGGTCAGGATTTGCAAAAAGTGTAAAGCGGAGATTTGATTGTCCCAACGCGGGCTACTCGGAGAAAGTATTGTCCGCCTGAGGTGGATTTAGATTTTTGCTTGCTGGTTTCCGAACATCGCCCATTCACCACAGGCGAATGTTTCACTTTTTGTCGGTGTCGCCCCCGGGAGGGGCTACATATCGGCAAAAGATTTTCTATGTTGGCGCATTAAGCACCTGATGGTTCAGACATCTATCAAGGAGGTGGCTATTGCAATGGCACCCCCCCGGCTTTTGGAATATTACCGAAAAGAGATTGTGCCACGAATGCTCAAGCGGTTCCACTATAAGAATGTGATGCAGGTGCCGCGGCTTGAGAAAATCGTAATAAATATGGGCGTGGGTGAGGCTGCACACGATATCAAGGAGCTGGACGCCGCTCAGCAGGAACTCGCCCTCATAACGGGTCAGAAACCCAAAATCACCCGTGCAAAGAAATCCATCTCGGTATTCAAGGTGCGCACCGGCAATCCGGTGGGGTGCTGCGTGACTCTTCGCAGTAACTATATGTATGAGTTCCTTGACCGCCTGATAAATGTAGCGATACCCCGAGTGCGCGACTTTCGGGGTCTACCTCTGAACGCCTTTGACGGTCGGGGTAATCATAGTCTGGGCATCAAAGAGCACCTCATTTTTGTTGAACTCGATTATAATAAGGTGCCGAAGGTCAGGGGGATGAATATCACGACCGTAACCACCGCAAAGACCGATGAAGAGGCGAGAGAACTCCTCCGGCTTTTCGGTATGCCATTCAGGGAGGCGTGATCCTGGAGGGATATAAGTGGCGAAATTGGCTCTAAAGGTAAAGGCAAAGCGCAAACCGAAGTTCAGAACCCGCAGGTATAATCGTTGTCCGTTGTGCGGCAGATCGAGGGGGTTTTTGCGCAAGTTCGGGATGTGCCGAATCTGTTTCAGGCAACTTGCAGGCAAGGGGCAGATCCCTGGCGTGACAAAAGCGAGCTGGTGAGGCTTTTGAGTTATCAGTTATTGCCGATTGCCGCAATCGGGGTGATTGCTTTGTAGTCAGACGTCATCAGTGAGGAAGTAAATATGAGTATGAGTGATCCTATTGCGGATATGCTAACGCGCCTGCGTAATGCAAATATGGTGCGTAAGGATTATGTGGATATCCCGGCATCCAAAGTCAAGATTGCCATTGCCCGAATCCTTAAGGAGGAGGGGTTTATCAAATATTACAAGGTTATGCGCAATAGACGCCAGGGCATAATCAGGATTTTTCTTAAATATGCCTCCGGGAGAGAACCGGTTTTGAACGGTCTTGTCAGGGTAAGCAAACCGGGACTCCGCCGCTATGCAAAAAAAGATGAAATACCCGGGGTTCTCGGTGGGTTAGGTATCAGCGTAATCTCCACCTCTCAAGGGATACTCTCCGACAAGGCGTGTAAGAGAAAGGGAATAGGTGGCGAGATAATCTGCAACGTATGGTGATGTTTGCCCGCGGGATTAAGAATTGTGAATAGTGAAAGAACAGAAAATCTTCCTGAAAATCTTAATTCTCAATTCACTATTCCCTATTCTTCATACCCACCGGAGGCGCGTCTCCGACCGTTATCCATAAGAGGTAGATGAACGTGTCACGAATTGGTAAGCTTCCCATAGAGATCCCAAAAGATGTTAAGGTAACTCTCGCCGGACAGGAGGTTCAGGTGGATGGTCCGAAGGGGAGTCTGACATTACAATACAATGATAAGGTGAAGGTGGAGAGCGAGAGCGGGAATGTTTTTGTCAGACGCTTGGGGGAGGATAAGGAGAGCCGCGCCTTTCACGGACTTTATCAGCGCCTCATCAGTAATATGGTAATCGGCGTAACGAAGGGCTACCGCAAAGAGCTGGAGATAGTGGGTGTGGGATACAGGGCACAGCTTGAGTCCGCAAAAGACGGAGATTTGCTGGTTATGCAGCTGGGGTTATCGCATCAGATTCGCTACCCGGTTCCGGCGGGCATTAAAATAACCGTTCCCAAGCCGACCCGCGTAGTAATAGAGGGAATAGACAAGCAGAAGGTGGGGCAGGTGGCGGCGGAGCTTCGTCATTTTCGCCCACCGGAGCCTTACAAGGGCAAAGGCGTTCGCTATCTGGGCGAACACGTGCGTCGCAAGGTTGGCAAGGCGGGGCCCAAGTAGATTGAGTGTTAGACGAAAGCATCGAACGGGGCAAAAATTATACATTGCATTCAGGAAACGATGAAACGAAGCAAAGAACTACGTAGAAAATTGAGGCACTTTCGTGTGCGCAAGAAAGTAGTCGGGGTGGCTACACGTCCTCGCTTATGCGTCCACAAATCTCTCAAGCACCTTTATGTAACCGTAGTTGACGACACGAGTCAGCCCGATGGTTGCCTGACCCTTTTCACGTTCACCACAAATACCAGGACAAATAAGGAGTCTGGCAAGAAGAGTTTCCGAAATACCACCTCCGCAAAGGTGCTGGGAGAGGCAGCCGCAAAGGCGCTTAAAGAAAAAGGCATAAGCCGGGTGGTTTTCGACCGTGACGGTTATCGTTATCACGGTGTGGTGAAAGCCATCTGCGAGGCGATCCGCGCTGCGGGCATAAAGGTGTGAAAAAGAGGTTAGAGGTTAGAAGTAAGAAATTAGAAGTGAGAAGTTAGGCGAGCACCTGCTGGATGCTCGAGGTGAGAGAGGGTTTAATCCATAACCCTTTTTCGCAACTTTGAGGATATGTCCTGCTGCGAGACGTGCCTTAAGTGCTGTGTTAGACATATAGATGCCTTCGGGAGGACCCAAAAGGTGACAAGGATAAAATCTACCACTCTGAGTGGAAGTCTCGAGACCGGGGTTACATCCGAGTCTATTGTGGCGGGGGGCGTCGAGCTCTCCGAAGAGCTGATTTTTCTTAACCGCGTGGCGAAGGTGGTAAAAGGTGGTCGCCGTTTCAGCTTCAGTGCGCTTATGGCTGTGGGAGACGGCAAGGGACACGTAGGTGTTGGTTTCGGAAAGGCAAATCAGGTTCCGGATGCGATCCGTAAGGCAACCGAGGATGGGAAAAAGAATCTTTTTCGTGTGCCCCTTATAGGTCGGACGATCCCGCACGAGGTGACAGGTATATTCGGGGCAGGACGTGTATTATTGAAGCCTGCCAGCGAGGGAACCGGTATTATTGCCGGTCCCGCTGTTCGGGCAGTTGTGAGTCTTGCCGGTATCAAGGATATTCTGACCAAATGTCTGGGGACAAACACGGTTCTGAACGTAGTAAAGGCGACAGCTGCGGCACTGAGGACTCTTCAGGATCCTGCCCGTGTTGCGGAGCGCCGAGGCAAGTCCCTCGAGCACCTTCTGGGTAAAAAGGGGGCAGAGCGTTATAATCAATCAAAGGTTTCTCTCCTTGAAGCAGCCAGGGAGGTAGAGGGGGCGGTTACGTCTCCACCACAGGAGGAAAAAGCCGTTAGGGGAAAGGGCGAAGAGGAAAAGCCCTCCGAGGCGGCGAGTCTGCCTGAATTTGAAAATCCACCCGTGGCGCATCCGGGAGGTGAAGGAAAGATTACGGAAAATCCTCCGACCGCAGAAACCTCTGAATCCCCCGGTGATACTGAAGATGCACCGAAGGCCGAAGGCGCGCCATCGGTGGGTTGATTAATTCACACAAGGCGCATCAAAGAGAGGAGTGACAGGGCGTGTCGAGGATACGAATCAAACTGGTAAAGAGCCCCATTGGCAGGAGGGAGAGCCATAAGCGCACATTGCGGGCACTGGGTCTGGGTAAATTAAATTCTGTCGTGGAACATAAGGCGACTCCGCAGATAATGGGAATGGTGCGGAAGGTGAATTATCTGGTTGAAGTGGAGGAGGTTTCGCAATGAGGATACATGAAATTCCCGGTGATCCATCCCGCGGAGGAAAGAGGAAAAGGGTAGGACGTGGTGAGTCTTCCGGTTATGGTAAGAGTGCGGGAAGGGGGACAAAGGGTGCACAGTCTCGCGCCGGCGCTTCGAAGCGAAAAGGCTTTGAGGGTGGACAGATGCCGCTTGTGCGGCGTGTCCCCAAACGCGGCTTCACCAATCCACGGCGACGGATTTACACCCCTGTAAATCTGGGTGTACTTGAGGCGCGGTTTGATGCGGGGGGGGAAGTTGACCCTCAAACCCTCTGTGAAAAGGGCATAATACATAAATCAGAGAGGCTTGTAAAGATTCTGGGGCGGGGAGACCTGACCAAGAATCTCCATATAAAGGCGCACGCATTCTCAAAAGGTGCCAGGGGAAAGATTGAGGCTAAAGGCGGCAAATGCGAGGTCATATAGAGTCTACGCTTTTTTTAAGACTTTGCCTGAAAAAAGAATCTAAAATTAAAAACTGACAATTTCATTCGCCCAGGCGAATAAAAATTACGAACAGCTGTTCTGGGATTTATTTTTCAATTGTCAGTTGTCAGTTTTAGCTTTTAACTTGATGAGAACTCAACATCTACAAAATGTTGTAGCTCTCGGCGCCTTAAGCGCCTATCTCTTCTCCTCCGAGCTGTATTACCAATGACGCGCCTTCGGCAGATAACTAACTATGCTAAAGACATTCGGTAACATATTCAAGATTCCAGACCTGCGGCGAAAGGTATTATTCACCTTATTTATCGCCGCAGTCTACCGTCTCGGCTGCCATATCCCTGTCCCATTCATAGACACAGAGGCGCTGGCAGGATTCTGGAGCAGGCAAGTAACCGGGCAAGGCATCCTGAACATCGTAGATATGTTTTCGGGGCATGCATTCAGGCGAATGACCGTGTTCGCCCTGGGCATAATGCCATACATCACCGCTTCAATCATTCTGCAGCTGTTAATGGTTGTGTGGCCTCGTCTTGAAAAAATTGCAAAAGAAGGAGAAGTGGGGCGAAAAAAGATAAACCAATACACGCGCTACGGCACAGTCGTCATCACGTTATTTCAATCAATGGT
>CAZGKP010000200.1:0-7712 GCA_964526215.1 uncultured Candidatus Sumerlaeota bacterium | reverse complement strand
AATTAAAAATAGACTTTAGTGAGGGTATATTGGAGGTATGAGCAAAACATCTTGTCTCACAACTCGCTGCAGCCGACCGCTCTACGGCGGTGTGCTGAACTCTGGCGTTATTACGGGAATATGGAACCCACCGATGGCGCGCCCACCGATGGCGCGCCTTCGGCCTTCGGCATTCGCCTGTGGAGAAAGGACCACCTGTGGTCAATGGGGCAATATTACCAAACTCTGAAAATCTACGAGCATATTTCGGGCATAAAAAGAGAGCCAGATTCGTTTCTCCTGACTCCGCTTCGTAGACCATTGATTTTCTGCAAGTTTATGGAGCGGGAAACGGGTCTCGAACCCGCGACATCCAGCTCTTTTTATCAGTGCTTTTTAGCATTAATCATCTCCTAAGACCACCAGAGTTTGAGGGGACTTTTTCAGGCAATCCTGGCAGGTATTTTCGCATCAAATCAGGATTCTACTGTTTCAACCGACCCCCAAACCGTTTAGGATTATATCTCGTGGATGCTTCTTGCAACTGCGAAACTTTACCTACTGCACGATCCAGTCGCAGTATATCTGCTCGGTGCGATACGCGAAATGGTGATAACACAGAACCTGACGGACTTGATCCACCAGGTTTAAATTGGGATTTGGTCTAAATTCTTGCTTAATTTCCGTATTGTTACTATGTCATTTCCCATGACAAAGATGTATATACAGGAAACATGGAAAAGATGGGTCAAGTTTTTCGTATTTCGCTACTCAATATACGAATATATGGAAAATTGCGCACGCTATAAGGTTAATATCAAGCAAGATTTTCCATCTATTGACAATGTTAGACATAAGGAGATTTGATCATGACTTTACAAGATTCAGATTATGTTCCGTACTTGGCCAATATACTTCTTATTTCCCATGCCGATGGTGCGTTAACGAATTCGGAGGAACAGGCTATTGAGGAAATTCGAAAATGTATCAAGGCGAAAAAGACTCAACTCAATGAAGCAAAAAAATTAGTAGATGGGGAAGTTTTCAAGCCTACCAAAGTCGGTAGCTTTGGAATTCAAGTATTAAATCTAGAGGATATGCTTTATGTATCTCTCATCGATGGAGAGATCGCCAAGAAAGAGGGCCAAATTATAAGAGAATTCGTGTCCCAATGTGGCATCACTCAAGAGCAGTTGAAAGGTATGGTTTCAGAGGCAGCGGCTCGCGCTTCTGCCTCATCGAAAAGTATAATTTGTTCTGCTTGCTCTGCATCAATTTCGGCAGGATCGAAATTCTGTCCGCAATGCGGAGCAGCCATTGGGGAAAAACCAACACCCGATGCAAAGAAAATATCTTTTGATATTCCGACATCGGGTTACGTGGTAGAATTCTGTGAATCTACAGCTGCTTCCTTTCCGGAGGCACTTGAATATGCGAGAAGCGCGGAGATTTTTGATTCATGTGTGCGCGGTAAAAAGAATTGGTACTTTTCCTCTTGGTCCGCTTCCAATTTTCCGAATGTTATAGAACTTGCTGAACGACTGACTGGTTTGAAAAACAAGCGGATCTATTTTAATGGTAAAGAGATACCTTGGAGGGAGGTATTCGCCTTTACTTGGTGTGCAAGTGAACGCAAATCGGCATATAGACCGGTTGAATATTGTTTTGGGAAAGACGAAAACAGGATTAACCCATGGGGTTGTAAACAACTACGGATGGATTGGACGGAGTGGGCTGATTGGTTTTCTTATGGTTCCTTCAAAAAATCAGGCGTATTCAGAAAGGTAACTTGGTCCTTTGATAAGGATCGGATCACTCACGAAATTAAGACAAGATATCATCAGTACCGATATTGTCCTTATATTCGCCCAGATCTGATGGACTCAGTTATTGCGGCTTTGCCAGATACGGTTGAAGTGACACCTGATGGTGACTGGAAGTATCATGCATTATACGAGGAAGTCCCCGGAGCCATCAAGGTTGTGGAAACTGAAAAGCAAGATGGAGACACTTATCGCAGTGAATATTTTTCGGACGGGGTTCGACCAAACGGTTTAAACGCATTAAGAAAGGTTCTCGACGAAGCAATTAGGCGAGCAGGTATCACTGACATAAGAGCTTCTCAACTATTGAAATGAATTGTCTAACCACCGGTTGGAGACGAACTCGGCTAAGCCGCGCCGCTCAACCGGGCCGTTAGGCAATATCTACGAGGAGGTAAGGAGACTATGGGAAACGGGATGACTTTCAACGATGTCTTAGAATCTGCCGATAAATTGTCTTTGGATGAACAGGAGACGTTGACGGAAGTTTTACACCGACGTTTAATTGAACATAGACGTGCGGAGTTAGCTAAAGAAATCCAGAATGCTCAGCAGGAATTCCAAGAAGGTTCCTGTCGACCCGCAACTCCGTCTGAACTTATGAAGGAAATATTATCTTGAAACGTTTGTTACTCCGTTCCAATTCTTTTATTCGGGCAACACGGCGAACAGTTAAGAAACATCCCGTCATTGCCAAGGATATTCAAGATGCTCTGGAGTTGTTATCTAAAGATGCGTTCCATCCTCTCCTAAAACCCCCAAAAGAGCCAAGATCGTTTCTCCTGACTCCGCTTCGTAGACCATTGATTTTCTGCAAGTTTATGGAGCGGGAAACGGGGCTCGAACCCGCGACATCCAGCTTGGGAAGCTGGCGCTCTACCAACTGAGCTATTCCCGCTTACAAAAGTATATGAAATTCTCCCGCCTCACCCTGCCACGTCAAGAAAAAAAATAGTCCTTGAATTCCGCCCTTTCCCTCTGATACTAACACGCTAAATTTTGGTCAGAACTGAAAGGAAATTTCTAATATGCCTCGCGTTAAAGTTACTAAAAAAGAGTTGAAGCAGGATGAACTTCGCACCTTCGGAATGAATGTGTATGACTACACAAAGAAGCATCAGAACTCCCTCATTGCAATCCTTGCTGCACTCGTGGTAATTCTTATCGGGTTGAAACTCTACTCCTATCACAGACAAACCGCCGCCAGAGAAGCTAACTTGCTCTTTACCCAGGCAACAAATAATTTTCAGGCGGGGATATTTGCCGAGAAGTTTGAAGACCGCATTAAAAAGCTGAATGTTTGCATTGAGGATTGCAAACGCTTAATAAATGACTATTCCTCTTCCCCCCTCGCCCTTGATGCCCTGTATCTTGAAGCGAGCGCAGCCTTCTTCAAGTCGAATACCGCCAGCGATTATGACGAGGCTATCAGTCTGTTTAACAAATTCATTGACCGCGCCCGCACACCGCTGGAAAAGGCAATCGGCAATGTGGGACTTGGTTACTCTTACGAGAATAAGTATTTCTTGAGCGAGAATCTCCAGCTCCTCCCGCAGGCGATGCGGGCATACGAGCAGGCTATCGCACTCGGTAAGGACACCGCTGTTGGGGCAGAAGCCACGCTCTGCAAGGCGCGTCTTTTGGAGCTCCAGCGCAAAGATGACCAGGCGGCAGAATTGTATGAGAAGGTAAAAGAAGAACGCAAAGGGCATCCCCTCGTTGCCTCTATCCCGAAAACGGATTTCAGAGACCCGCAACTTAACTACCTTTATAAGCAGATCAAGGCAATGCGGGGACTGTTCAGTTTTTCCCAGACAGCCGAGTTCGCCCTCGAACGCCTTAAAGGAAAAAAGTAATTACTCCTTTATCCGGCTCTACTGCACTGTCACAGTTGAAATGATGGATACGTTCTGTTTTGAGTTTAGAATCTTTTATGTGCTAAGGTGGATGCAAACATCCCAGTCATGTGCAAAAGGTGTACAGTTATTACGTGATAACGTAGTGTCCGTAGTGTCGTTGTGGTTTTTTCAACTTTTCTCACACCACAACGGCACAACGAGCACAACGATATTCAGATGAAACATTTCAAATACCTTTTATTGGGTTTTATCCTGCACATTAGACAATTTACTCCTCACAACAACCCGGACAAAGCACTACCTTGATGAAGAAATCTCTTTTTATATTGATGGCGCTTTCCCTGGCGGCGGGTGTTTGTCTGGCAGGGGGACCGGTCGCCCTTAAAACCCCGTCTCCATTCTCGGTTCAGATGCACTCCCTCACCGGCGATTTCGCCACCCACAAACGCACTGTTAATCTCATAAGCGCTGCCGGCATCCGTCAGGTGCGCGACGAATGTTTCTGGCACCTCGTCGAAAAAGCAAAAGGCGTCTACAAAATCCCCGAACACTGCCTTCGAAACCTCAACTATTCCATCAAAAAAGGTCTCGATACCCTCATCATCCTGGATTACACAAATGACCTGTATGACGATGGTATGGCGCCGACATCGCCCGAAGCGGTCAGGGCATTTGGCGAGTATTGCTTTACAATGGCACATCAGCTCAAAGGCAAGGTGCATTATTTCGAGGTGTGGAATGAACCAAATATAGATGGTTTCTGGAAACCCAAAGCCGACCCTGTCGCATACAGGCGTCTTTTGAAAGTTGCCTATCGCCGCATAAAACAGGGCAATCCCGATGCACTTGTATGCGGTGTGTGCCTTGCGGGACTGGATGAAAAATTCCTCTGGAGCATGATGGATAACGGTGGTTATGATTTTATGGACGTTGTCTCGCTCCACCCATATTGCCCTCCGAAAACGCCCGAAGATGCGGAAATCTTTGAGAAGATGGACACTATCCACGAGCACTTTGCTAAATACGGCAAGGTGAAAAAGGATATATGGCTGACGGAGATTGGCTGGCCCACAAACATAGGCGGTGGCGTCAGTGAATACGAGCAGGCGGTTTGCCTCGCACGCACCTATCTTAACGCACTCACTGTTCCATATATCCCGACCGTTTTTACCTACTGGTTTGGCCCTGACGGTCCCGATGCCCAGTGGGCGGAACACCGCTTCGGTCTCATCCATCAGGATTGGTCTCCAAAACCTTCTTATACCGTTTACAAAAATATTGTGAAGTTTTGCAAAAGTGCCCGGTTCGAGAAATTCTTGATGCGGGATGAATATGGCACGCGCCTCTTATACTTCAAAAATAAAGTTAGCGGTGAAAATATCTATGCCCTGTGGGGACTGAAAGATTATGTGGATGTAGTTGCGAACTCCACAGAACCTGTGGAAGTGGTAGGTCTCACGGGGGAATCAGAAACCATTACGCCATATAAAAATACCTTGAACCTTCGCATCGGTCAGATGCCCGTCCTGATATTAAGCAAGGAGAGCCTTCGCTGGAATGTAAAAGCAAAGCCGCAAATCGAGTTAAAGTTTACGAGGGAGTCTAACAAAATCCCGCGCGGACAGAGCCGCACATTCTTGCTCGGATTACCTGCCGAACTTAAAGGAGGTAGCGTCAAATTCCGTAGCCCGAATCGCAACTGGCTTACTTTTGAGCAGACGCCCGGAGGATGCCTCGCCCGCGCGAGCACGAAATCTCCGACAAAGATGCTGCATTTCTCTGCACTCGTAACAAGCCCCGATGCAGAAAAACCCTCCACCTATGCACAGGGCGAGGTTTGCATAACCAAGCCGGCATCGGTTTACGTCAGTCCACTGCCCCCCAGCGACAATAGAAAAACATTTCTCGTCTCCATCACAAACCTGTCGCTGAATGAAATATCCGGAACTGTCACCCTCACGCCACCCGAAGGTGTGAAATTAGATAAAGACAGATTCAGGCTTCCACCTATCGGCATCAACACGGTGCACACCGAACGTGTAAACATTATGTCCCAACATCCACCCGACGAGATATTTACCATAAAGGCAGATGTAAAACTAAATTCGGGAGTATCTATTTCCTTCGAAAAGCTCATAGACTTTTACGAGTGCGTCAGGGCGCTCAAGCCGCCCGTTCTGGATGGCGACCTCTCAGATTGGCCCAAAGATGCACAGGTGGTCAGGCTCGGCAGCAAAAAACAATACGTCTCTGGATATGTTGAATGGGATGGTCTCGAGGATTCCTCCGCCCGCGTCTATACCGCCTGGGACAGCAACTGGTTCTACATCGGCATTGAGTTGCAGGACGATAAACTCTCCAGCCCCTGCGCAGGTTTCAGTGTCTATAACAACGATGGCGTTGAACTCTACTTCGACATAGACCACGAGGGCGACCGCAATGAGGCACGCTACAGCGATGACGATTATCAATACGGGATGTTGCTGGAGCACGCTAAAGCCATTGTTTATTCGTGGTCGCAGCTCAAAGATTATTCAAAGACGTCCCGCATCGCACTGAATCTAAACCCGAAGCCCTCGCAGACGCTCTCCGGGCGCACATTTAAGGGGATGATAATGGAGGGCGCAATCCCGATGAAGGAGCTGAAACTCAAGCCCCGCGATGGCTTGCTTATTGGCTTCTGCACCGCATATACCGATGATGACGACCCCAGAAGCGTGAATCCGTTTTCGCAGGAAATCCAGATGACGTGGACGTGCAAAAGGAACGCCTGGCAGAATCCGCAGGTCTTCGGCGACCTCTTCTTTGTTGACCGTACAAAAAAGGGACGCATTTCGATAAAGGGACGCCACGCATTTATTGACGGTTCTTTTTTTTTCCGCTGGGCTTCTGGACGTTCGGCTGGAATGAAGACCGCTTCCGCGAATTGAGCCATCACGGCATCAACGCCCTTGGCATCGAGTTCTCCTGGAGTCGCCTCGAACTCCAGCCCGGCAAATTCAATGACGCCTATATAAAGGATTGCCTCGCCTTTTTAGACCTTGCGCGCAAATACGACATCCATTGTGTTGTGCAGCTTGCGATGCACTACGCCCCGAGATGGCTTTCTGAAAAATATCCCGACTTCTATTTGAAAAAACCTGATGGCTCACGCGGCGAGGGGAACTTTTTCACGTTTTGCCCTGATAATCCTGACTTCCGAAGAGAACTTCGCCCCGCTATTGAAAAATTCATAAGCGCCCTGAAAAGCCATCCCCAAATCCTCGCATACAGCCCCTGGAATGAACCCGCCCTCAAAGGCGACGTCTGTTATTGCACCCATACACTTGTACGTTTTAACGGAAGGGCGCCGGAACCGGTTGCGCAGGGACCCGAATGGCTTCGCTGGATGCAGTTCCGCCAGAAAAATTTCCTCGAATTCTTCTCCTGGATGAAGGATGTTACCAGTGCCATTGACCCCGACCATCCCCTCACAATCAAAGGCATCTGGATGCCGATGGATTCAACCGTTGCCTGGGCAAGCGCTACACGCTTCGATTACTGGGCGAAGGTCGCCGGCATAATGGGGCACGACCCTTATCCCCATCCTTACGATTTTTTCATCAACCGCTGGGTCGCTGATTGGTTGCGGAGTGCGGCGCCCCAAAAACCCGCCTGGTTCCTCGAATACAATCGCGCATTTGGGCGCAAACACGGTCTCACTACTCCCGCTGAAACCCGCGCTTGGACTTATCAAGCAATTGCTCACGGCATCACGGGATTCTTCTATTTCTTTTACCCGATGAACCCCTTCGACCCGGACTATTCGGATAATCGCCTTGCGTTCAGCTATTGCGATGGGCTGAAACCCACGCCCGCCTTGAGCGAAATCTATAAAATGGCGCGGGAGTTACAGACATTAGTGCCTCTGCTTAAAGATTTTCATATCCCCGAACCGCAAATCGCTATATTGCATTCCTGGGCAACGCAGTTCCAGCTTGCGGGGGAAAAATTCCCCACCGCAAATGAAACCGTCCCTGCACAGATACTTTATCGGCTCGGCTACCGCGTA
>CAZGKP010000199.1:0-7714 GCA_964526215.1 uncultured Candidatus Sumerlaeota bacterium | reverse complement strand
CTGGAGGACTTATGTGAGAGTATAGCATCGGATGATTCTGGGGTTCCCGTGCCTCAAAGTCATAAAGAGGAGCTGGATAGAAGACTTAAACGAGACATTAACGCTCCGGGTGAACTTGTGTCACTTGAACAACTACAGGCACGGATTGAGAGAAGAAAATGAGTTATTCTCTCTCATTTCGTTCCGAAGTCGAAGATGATGCCATAAGTGGCTATCTGTGGTATGAAGAGAAAGTCACAGGTTTGGGAGAAGAGTTTCTTCGTGTGTTTTACGCATACGCAAGAGAAATACCACAAATGACTCGGATGCTTGCATCCACATCCACTTCTCTACCGAAAGGTATACAAGGATTTCAGGTGCCGTCTGCTCAAACGATTCCCTTATGCAATTTACTCGCCATGGCGAGTTTACTTTAGACAACAGGAACAACAAGTTGTGGTATTCGGACTGTTTCATTGTGCACGGAATCCGGCAGTTCTGAAAAAGGGACTTCAGGATCGCGAAAAAAACAATTCATAACAAGGCGCTCCAGCAGACGCAATAAACCGCGCCGCTGAGCTAATGCGTTCGATGCTTTAAGAAACAAAACGTGATAGGAGGTATAAATTACCATGAATGATAAAGATAAACAGCAAGCAACAGAAAAGAAGCCTCTTCATCCTTCTTCGCCTTTGATCTTCATTAGTCATGATTCGCGTGATGCAGAACTTGCAATGGCTTTCAGCAAGCTCCTGCGAAGCGTTAGCGCAGGCATGTTGAAATCCTTTAGATCATCAGACAAGAAAGGTACGGAGGGTATTGAGTTCGGGGACGAATGGTACAAAAGACTTATGACAAAGCTTGATTCTGCCTCAGACGTGGTCTGTCTGTTCACAGAACGGAGCCTTGAGCGGCCATGGATCTTGTACGAAGCAGGCGTGGCAAAAGGGAAATTGAATATACCTGTTCTTGGAATAGCTCTTGGTGTGCCGTTAAGCAAAGTTAGCACTGGGCCATTTTACCAATTTCAAAACTGTGACGACAGTGAGGACTCACTTATCGGATTGGTAATGCAACTTACCAGACGCATCCCATCTTTAGAACCTGACAACGAAGTTGTGAGAACACAGGTAAAAGCCTTCAAGGCGAAAGCAGGTAAGATACTATCAAGTCTCGATAAACCCGGTATGGAAGCCGAAGACGAGACCCCCTCAGCCAGTGCCACAGCGAAGCTGCTTGAGGAACTCAAGGTTATGTTCAGGGATCTACCCTCTCGTGTTGAGGACCGTTTGGCCGAGAATGTTGGAGTTATTCGTCGCCGGAAAACCCGAAGGTTTCATCCCATGATGTTTGAAGAGATCATGCACATGTCCGGGCCTAAGACTGCACTAATAAGCATTATCCTCTTCGCCAGCTTGATTCGCGATGATGTACCATGGCTATACGAAATCTCAATGGAAGCATTCAGAGCACTAACATCGGGTACGCAGAAGGCGGTAAAACAAATCCTGTGGTCACTTAAGCTTTTTAGAAATTTACCTATGCACGGCCCTCTGTTTGAGGAGTTTGGTATGTTGGATAGCAAGGAAATGCACATGCTAATGATTGAAGGACCTCGTATGCTTGAGCGCATGATCATGATGTGTCTGGAGGAGAAGAAGGGACGTTAACGCGTAAATTGTCAGTATTTGTGGAACAACCATGAACGCGCCTAATAAGGCATTTCACCTAATCGAAATTCCGTTGCGCTCCATAGCGGCAGGTGAGCGTGGACGTTAGGCCCGGAATTTGAGTTTGCGAAGATGAGTGATTCTTTAGAACGTTTCCTTTCGCTACCAGGGCGCTTACTGCTAGATACCTGCACCTTGAATATGATACAGGACGAGGGTGCGTATATTTTTGAGGGTGAGATCCCAGAAGAGATGACTGAAATGGAAATCCCCCAGGATTTGAAAGCCCTCCGGTACATATTCCAAGTCAATGAACGCGCTTCTTTCCAATTCTTGGTTTCACCCCTAACGTTTGCTGAACTAGCCAATGCAAAGGATATAATGTGGAATCAGCGGAGAATTCAATGGGCTTTAGATGTTCTTGACGTGTGGTTGATCGTTTTGGAAGAAACAGGCGACAGAGTGGCTGAAGGGGGAACGGTTCGACATCGTTTCAAATTAACAGAAGAGTTACAAGAGTTAGAAAGTCGATTAATGAGTATTCCTGATTTCCGGCGTGACCCTTTAGATCGGCTTCTTCTAATTCAATATAAAATGGGGAATTGTGATGCGTTTTTGACTATGGATCGGAATACAATTTGGCGTCACCGGGAGTGGCTTTTCAACGAAGGCATTAAAGTTCTGAGTCCCTCAGATTTTTGGGAGTTACTAAAACCATATGCTGCCTTATGGTATTAAGCCAAGTCAAGCAGAGTGAGGGGTCGAATATAACAAAGATAGGCCGTGCCTAAAAACGGCTTGCACCTGACGCGGCTATCTGCGGCGAAGGGGCTCAGCCTCTATAATAATTGCAAAATTTAGACTGAACCGCTCGGAGCGAACACGTTGAGGGGTCAGCAAACAAAAAACTACCGCGGTTAGGGTCTGAAGCCAAGATTTAATTGAACTTATTATAGGGACTGACCCCAAGCGTGCGCTTGTATATTATACAGGCCCGCATAACACGCACTGATAAAAGACAGAACTTAGCCAATGAATATAAAAGGCTTTTTTATGCGTGTTATACTGGCAAATTTGCATGATTCGGGTTCTTATACTGACCCATACAATCAATAGTTAGCTGGCAAATGGATATGAATGATAAACAGATCAGAGATATTCTTGTTGAACATGGAAGAGAACTTTTTGAGGCCAAGAAAACGTTTGTCAACTTTACTGGAGATAATGACGCTGACAAATTACTTAATAATCTAAAAAATTTCCCACATGCTTTTGTGCTTGCATGTGTGATGGATCGGCAAGTAAAAACCAATTTGGCATGGCTAATTCCTTACAAGTTTCAAGAAAAGTTGGGAGACTTTTCGTTTTTAACATTGGCGAATCTTTCTCAAGATGAGATACGGAAGCTAATGACAGAACCACAACCTCTTCATCGGTTTCCTGGAAAAATGAGTAATAATTTCTATCAGGCTGTAAGGATAATTAAGTCACAATATAATCAAGATGCTTCTATGATTTGGAGAGATAAACCATCAAGTGCGGAAGTTGTATACAGATTCTTACAATTTAGGGGTGTTGGCCCTAAAATAGCTACTATGGCAGCGAATATTCTAGCCCGTGACTTTAAGATAGAGTTTAGTGATTATTATTCTATTGATATCTCTGCTGATATTCATATTCGTCGTGTTTTCAAAAGATTGGGGTTAGTTGAAGAAGGAGCAACTGTAGAGGAAATAATATATCGAGCCAGATCTATCTGTCCTGAATTTCCTGGTCTCATGGATTTGCCTGTCTGGGAAATTGGAAGAAATTGGTGTAAACCTAAGAAACCTACTTGCGACAAATGTTATATGAGTGGTGTTTGTGCTTCAAATATTACCAGCTAACAAGGCGCTGCACCCGACCGCTATTCCGCTACGCTCCATAGCGGCAGGTGAGCTTGGTCGTTCGGCACTACGGGACAGAAAGGAGTTTGAGAATGGAAAGGTCGAAGACAGAGTTGTGCGTTGAGCGCATTCCCAAGCTGATAGGACTGTTGGGTCTGCTCGGCATCGCCGGACTGGCCGGTTTGGTCAATCCTAAACTCTATGCACTCAGTAGCCTCAGTTTCCTTAGCTACGCGGCATACTTCCGTTTCTTCAGCGGCTTCTTTGGGCACAAGATAAACCTCTCCCCGGAGCGAATCCTGATTCTCGTGTGCTCCACATTAGCCCTATTTGTAGCATTCTTCATGGCAGCAATGCCGGCAGTGGGTTTCGTGGGGTTTCTTGGATTTCTGGGATATACACTGGACACGGAAACACAGTCCGAGCTACGAACCGAATGATGCCGAACAAGTCGGCTGCAGGCGACGGCAAATAGCCGCACCTGAGCCGCAGCGTTAGCCCTGATGAATACTGAAGGAATTGCTGAGAAAACAGAAAGGGGAACTAAAATGTTGAAAGTAGATGAGATCAAAGCAGAGATCAAAGCCCTTCCGGACGAGGAATACGTCCGATTGAGGCAGTGGTTTTCAGAAGAAGACTGGCAAAAATGGGATAGACAGATTGAGGTAGACTCAGAATCAGGAAAGTTAGATTTTCTGAGCAAGGAAGCCCTTGATGAAAAAGCTAGGGGAAAGCTCAAGGAACTCTAAATGCATCGAACAACAACCCGATTTTGGAAATGCTTTGAGAATCTTCCTGAACCCGTTCAAAAGGTATCAAAGAAAAACTTTGAGCTACTCAAGGCGAACCCCTTGCATCCATCCCTCCATTTCAAAAAAGTGGGTAAATTTTGGTCAGTTCGAGCTGGAATTGATCACAGGGCACTTGCAGTTGAGGAAGGTCAAGACTTCATTTGGGTTTGGATTGGTACTCACAGCGAATACGAACGGATGATTAAAGAAAGGGACTAACAAGGCCCTGCGCCTGAACGCTATTCCGCTGCGCTTCATAGTGACAGGTGAGTTTTTACGTTAGGGCGCAAGTAAATAATAGCCGGAGTACGAGAGAGGTAAAGAGGTTAAACTATGCGTGCGATTGACATTCCTGAGATTTCCCGTCTAAGTACTCCAGAGAAGATTCTTCTCCTGGAGGACTTATGTGAGAGTATAGCATCGGATGATTCTGGGGTTCCCGTGCCTCAAAGTCATAAAGAGGAGCTGGATAGAAGACTTAAACGAGACATTAACGCTCCGGGTGAACTCGTGTCACTTGAACAACTACAGGCACGGATTGAGAAATCATGGGGTCTGCCTCTACGCTAAATCACGCTTACTTTGAGGCGATTGAAGTCAGAGTTCTGATGCTCTCTCGGGTTCGTCCGAGAGACTCTGACATAAAGAGAAGAAGGAAAATTCGCACTAGCATAATTGAAGCACACATATAAATCGGGCAATTTGTGTTACGACAACTTTTGAGATTTTCGCTGGTTTATCCCCAAACGCATCAGATTTAAGAAAAACTAAACGTGATTTACCGAAGAGGCTGACCCCATTCGCCTGCCCCATTCGCCCTTTAATCTTTAGACAGGATTGCACGGATTTCACGGATAAAAACCATCCGTGTCAATCCGCGTTATCCCGTCTAAAAAATAAATTTTCGGGGCAGTTAAGCAAAATGTTCTTGTCGAAGGAAAAGAAATTACAAATACCCCGGCTAACAATACCGCCTCAAATGGTGGTCAATAGAGGTTACGTCTTTTTCTTACCCCTTTCCATTCTTTCCCAGCGCACCCCGTATATCATAACACCTAATGTGGAGGTGTCTTTTGATTTTTCGGGCTCTTCCAGCGCGGGGATATGTAATTTGTGATTCTGTATTATGACGTCGCATACGCTTGCACTGCCGACAACCGTATCCGGCACATAAAATGTCGGCGTTTTATTATCATAGCGTTTTCCCTTTACAAAACCCACCCGTTTCCCGTTCACCAAAACGGTCAGGCGCGTGTTGTAATACCACTGGATATACAATGTGAGTTTGTAGCTTGAATGAGGCTTTGAGGGGAAATACAAATAGGACTTCGGGGCATTTGTCCAGCGGAAAGGGATTTCATAATCGGGGTCCTTCGGGTCGCCCATCCATTCGCTACCACGCCACCCCGGTCCGAGGATAAATTCATCTCTGACGTCATCACCAATTGCTATATCATAAACATCCCGGGTTGCTGCTGAAAAAGTCTTGTAATCTTTTGAATAGGCGCGGTTATATACGAGGCACAATGCTGCCCCGGCAACACAGAGCACAATCAGCGCCCAGCCACCGGCAGTCCCTGTCCAGCGAACCGAGACTCCATCGCACCGCCGGCTGAATTCATAAACGCCGAAAAATAGAAGCGGAATAACAAGTAGCAAGATGGAGAGATAAATCCGTGCGCCATTCGAGAGGTAGAAGTTTCCACCTCTCGGTGCACGATTGTCCATAAACCACAAATCGAACTGGCTGAACTTCTTCAATGGAAACACCATGGGCTTTGGTGGATTTTGTGGTAAAACGGTGAAGAAATACGTCGGTTTATATACAAAGTAGTGTGTTTGACCGGTGAGGTATTTATCAATCGTGGATTGGAGCAGGGAATAATTTACCGCGGTATGAGAAAGGCGCGGATTGTAGCGAATGTTCTCCAGCGACGATATTCCATACTCACGAAGTAAGCAAGGTTGCGACTCATAAGAGATGCTCACGCCGAGCAACTGCACAAATACGCCCAGAAGCACAAGCAGCATAATGGCGATGCGGCTGGGTAGCGAAAGTCGCCGGAAGCCTTCAATCATCAGCCCCAGAGGGAGCACGGCGAACGGAATCAGATAGTGGAGTTTCCGCGATCCCCAGGTCTCATCCGTCCATATCCATAGCGATGAATGGAACAAAAGCCCCAGTCCAAAAATCAGGATATAAAAGAGTTTAAGTCTCCCGAACCGCTTGAGAAACGAAGGCAAATAAAATACACTCACAACGAGGATTGGGCTGTATACAAAGATACTCTTGCCGCTGCTGAAGAGAAAACCACATAATCCCTGCCAGAAGGGAATCCATTTCGCCTCGTAGTTTATATTATAGCGGGTTCCTATGAACCAGTTACCAAAGCGAAGCCAATTTTGCACGAGAAACAAAATGACCAACGGCACTATCGGCAGGAGAAATCGCATCAGTGTGCCTGAAACGTGGCGTCTGCGTTCGGAGTTAGTTATGGAATCGAAAAAGATATACAGCACAAATGCGCCGACCACCATAAAGCCGTAAATTTTCGTCAGTAGTATCATACCGGCGCACAGCCCGGAAAACACGAGGTTTTTCGCTTTTTCCGTCCGTTGCCAGCGGATGAGCATCAAGAATGCCATAAGCGTCCATAACGTGTGCTGGAGCTCCATCCCCATCTTGGAATAAGGCAGGAGCATTGTCGTAAATGCCAGTAGCAACGTTGCGCCTGCGGCAGTCCGCACCGAGCGATACATCCTAATCGCAATCTGATAAAATACCAGACAGATAAGTGCCGTCATCAGGGGCAGGGTATGTAGGGCAATGAAATCACGCAATGCAAAATCAGACGGGTTGACAAATATAAGGTTTACGATTTCCGAAGGGAGATAGCCAAGTGCAGCCGTCAGACCCGCAGGTGTGCGGGCGGAAAGAGACTGTAAATAAAAAATGTCCTGGAAGAAATATAGAGTTGCACCCTCATACCCATAGAAACGATTTGACAGTGTTAATACGTAGACGAAAAAACATAGCAGGAAAACCGCCAGTGCGACAATCCGCCTGTGCGCGGTGTTATGTTTTTCTGCAATCTTTAACACCATCTCACCCGCTCACACATCTCATTTTTATATATTCTGTCCGACACGGCAAGCAACTTGCAAGTCTTTTCAGCGCTGAGATTGCTCTCCGAGCACAAGGTCGGCGTGGGAAATCCGCCATATCTCGCTCTCTTTTCTGAACCGGAGCCATACCTCGCCGGGCACCGCCGCAGGCAGTCCACCCGAAAGTGGAATTTTATCGTAAATCTCCGAACCCACATAATAGCCCGAATACTCAAACTCGCAATGGAGATGTGCCTTTTTATTTTCATCAACCGTAATGTCG
>CAZGKP010000198.1:0-7829 GCA_964526215.1 uncultured Candidatus Sumerlaeota bacterium | reverse complement strand
CGCGGCGGAGTTTCGGCAATCCTTCACGATGCGCAGTCAATCCGACCGGCACAATGGCGATTGATAAAAGTGCAGGATAAAGCGTCTCGAGAGTTTCGAGTGTTTCATTTAGTGCCGCGCCGTCATTCACTCCGGGGATGACGACAATCTGTGTGTGGAAACGTATGCGGTTTTCCTTGAGTTGCTCGAGGACTGGCAAAATATCGGGGGCATTTTGATTTCCGAGCAAGCGTCTGCGCAGCGCAATATCTGTTGCGTGCACGGAAACATAAAGAGGCGAGAGGTGTTGTTCACCTATGCGCTTTATGTCCTCTTCGGTGAGATTTGTAGCGGGGATGTAATTGCCGTAAAGGAAAGAGAGGCGGAAATCTTCATCCTTGAAATATAGAGAGCGGCGCAGCCCCGACGGTAACTGGTCAATAAAGCAAAATATACACCGGTTATGGCAGGCGCGGGATTTTAGGTCTTCAGCCGTTATGCCAAGATAGGGATGCAAAGGGGAACGATAGTGCCTTGTGTGGATTTTTCCATCTCTGAGATATTTGAGCGTTCGGAAAGACTCGGCTCCGTAGAACATAATATCCAACGCATCGCGCACCGGGTTGCCATCTATAGAGAGAAGGCGGTCTCCCGGCAGAAGACCCGCTTGACGGGCAGAGCCGTAATCTTCCACATCCACAATCAGGCAACCTTTCTCCACAGGCGAATGTTCCATCTGCCATAACCTTATCTCAAATATGTGCATAAAGCAAATTTAGCCATAACTTTGTATCCGGTGGGTTTTTATAAGAAAACCAGGAATCCGCAGAGATTGGTGGGCAGGATTCCTGGTTTCCTGGCTTCCTTATGGATAATGTTTTTTTACACCGTCCGTATTGGGTTGCGAGCGCCCGGCTCACGGGATGGTAACAGTGGCTTTTTTAATCTCCACGGTATCTATGTATACATATGCGAAGGCATCATCGGCATCACCGAGATTAATGAGGTCTACGCAAAGGAAATAGCCGTTTTCTGCCGCAGCTGCCGGGGGCTCGTAGATTATGTCATAAATCTTCCCGGAAGTCGTGGGCGAATTTTCCCCATTGCCCTGGCTATTAATCACCAACAATGCGATGCCCTGATAGGAGTCATCAGCAATTCGTATCCTGAAAGAGGGGACCTTTGATTGGTCGGGTTGATTTGTGCGGATACGAAAACGCGCCCGGTATTTTTGCCCTACGGTGAATTTGTGAAAAGGACTCTTCCACGAACCATAGCAATTTGTGCTTCCCGCTGGCGTAAACCCGATACTACCATCTGAACAGACTGATTCAGGTTCGTCAAAAACCGAAGGTATGGTTGTAAATGTCCACCCCTCGCTGCCGCTATCAAAGGAATAGGTATATTCCTCCGGCATAGGAGGAGGCAATGGTGTAGGAGTCGGTGAAGGCGTCGGCGATGGAGTGGGTGTAGGGGTTGGGGCAGGCGGCAGGGATGTCTGAATGTCAATGCTGAATGTCCCGCACACACCCGGATGATAGCTGTCAACCACCAGATAAAGGGTGGTAGGTTCGGTAAAAGTGGCGCTAATGTGTTCGCCGGTATTGTCTGAATTATCATCAGCCCCTATTATGTATGAGTCGGCTGTATCGGAGCAATCAGTGATGAGGTATAGGGCGTGGTCATAGTCTGCAGAAGTGACGCGGGCATCGAAGCCATTTTCGCCTGTCGGCTTTGTAATATCAATCTTAAAGACGTAATCCAATCCTGCCATTCCCCAGGAATATTGCCATTTGTCCGATGCGGATGGGTTATAGAGATTATGGCAACTGACGGTGGAGCCGGTGAAGGTGCCGCCCGCAGATGCATCAATTGCCGTCTGGCACGAATCGCCATCGGCATAAACCGGTGTCGGTGTCGGGGTTACAATATTAAATCCAACATCAATAGTTTGCCAGTATAAGCTGTAATAATCGGTTCCGCCATCTTTATAGGTGCAGTCGTAATTCATATCCATATTCACGCGGAAGAGGACATTCGGGCGATTGGAGGAAGACCCCCAGCTGTTCAGCATAATCCAGTAGCTGTTTTGAGGGTCATCATCGTTATAGCCAACGCACAAAACGGCGTGTCCCGCTCCCCCACTCCAGTTCTTACCGCAGTAAGGGTCAAAATCCCAGACGGTGCTTTCATCCTGGTTTGACCAGAATTGGGAAAAGTCCCCCCAATCATCGGATGTTGCCAGAAAAAATGCAAACCATATTGCTTTATCTTGAGCCAGGATGTTTTTAATATTTGCGATTGCGGTGTCCTTGCCCACGCCCTGGGTATCAATCTTCAAAGTGGAGATATGAGAGATGGGATAGTTTGGATTGGTTGAAACCGAGTCGCAGGGAGTATCGCAGGAGGCATCGCCGTCCTGCCAGTGTGCGTTGTCATTTGACCAGGGGATTGCCTGCCCGACAATCGAGTAAAAGTCCGTTACATCTTCTAACCAGCCCCCGTCGCAACAGGTCTTGCCAATGACCTCGGTTTCACAGGAGTTTATATATTGCATAGAGAGGCGGTCATGGATGCCTGCCTGGACATCGAGTGCGATGCCTAAACACCCGGTGCCCGCCCATGCCCAGCAGTTGCCACAATAGCCCTGATCACGCTCGGCAGGTATATACTGGAGGTGGCTGAGGAGGCTCAGTGACCCTCGCGGAGGTTTTATGTCCGGTTCTATACAGGCTTTAGGTGCCCTATTGTATTGTTCAATCCATTTCAGGCGCGTCTCGCGGTCGGGATGCATAATGGTATATGGTCCCTGCGCCCTGACAAAACCACTTAGTGTAAGAGTCAACAATAGAAATGTCAGTCCAAGTTTTTTCATTTTCCCTTCCCTCCTGCTCTGAAAATTTATCTTTTCGACGGGATGACGCGGATTAAGGCGGATGGTTTTTATCTGCGGAATCCGTGCAATCCTGTCTAAAACATATTTTTCATTCTTTTAGGAGAAGTGCCGGGGCGAATCAGGATGACTACTTTGTAAAGAAACCTATGAGTCTCCTTTCACCTTCACAATGAGTTCTACCTCAACGCTTGCCCCGAGCGGGAGCGTGTTCACGCCGATGGCACTGCGGACGTGCCTTCCCGCCTCACCGAATATCTCCACGAGCAACTCGGATGCGCCATTTAATACCTTTGCCTGTTGGGTAAAGTCATCGGTGGAATTGACAAACCCTGACACGCGCACCACACGCTCTATATTGTCGAGATTGCCGACCACACTCTTTACAGCCGCAAGGGCGTTGAGTGCGCAGAGTCTTGCCGACTCGTAACCATCCTCCACAGAGAGATTTTCGCCCAGCCTCCCTTTGCATTTAAGTTCACCCTTTACGAAAGCAATCTGTCCGGCAGTATAAATTAGTTTATCAATCTTCACCGCAGGTATATATGCCGCAACCGGTGCCGCCACTTCCGGCAGGGACATACCGAGTTCTTTCAATCTTGCCTCTACGCTCATTTTTCGCTATTCCTCACGGTGAAATTCGAGCAGGGATTCCAGATGCATTTTCTCTTCCACAGGCGGTGCATTTTCCGAGCCGCGGAGCACAACGTTTTGATGATTGGGCATATGCGTCTCGTCAAAGCCAACCACCCAGCCCAGAACCTCGCCGTCGCACAATACCCTGTCACCGGTATGAAGCGAGCCGCCCACAACTGCCTCTGCAAAACCGAGATACCGCACCTTATTAACCACCTTGCCCGGGGCGGCATCTTTGTCTTCGGCAAGCATAAACTCGAATATTTCCTTCTCACGAATGCAGCGGGAATGAGGATTGATGAGGGATAGGCGGCGATTTGTGATGGTGCCTTTGAGAATAACCACTACCTTAGTCTTTACGATGCGTTTTTCCACAAAACGCACCGCACTCGCCAAACCACTCTTATATGGGTCAATCATACTTCATCACTCGGATAATTCAAAACTCAATCCACTATACAACCACACCAATGATTATCTCTATGTCGCAGGGGTCATCTGTCAAGCTCATTCTGATGCTGATGAAAAATCTCGATGAATCTTGAAGTCAGTACCGCCTAAACCTGTCTCGATGCACAGTGTGATTATATCAGCAATGTTAATTCTGTCGTCATTGTTCCTGTCTGCCCAGTCGAATTCTTTTGTAGTCAGGTATTCTTTTCCCAGCAGATAACCTTTGAGTAACCGTAACCCCACGGAGGGAATGGTGATGGTGCTACCCCGGTCGTTTACGGCGATGGGAGCAAGATTGATATCGTAAGCCTCGCTTGCCAGGAATCTGACCTCGGTAAGTACTTCGCTGGCTGAATTATTCACTTGAAATGGGAGGCGAATTGCATTCCCATCTCCGCTGAGTCCGGATGCACGTACCCAATTGAACCGCAGCATTCCCGAACTATCAGGATAAACCGTCGGGTTCATCGCATATATGGCGTTGTCAGCAATACCGATCGTTGGAAGGGAAGAAAGTTGAAGCATAGTTGGGTCATAGGAGAGGTCAAATGCCAGATTTCCAAGTTGTTCCGCGCTGGTAAGGGCAGTCGTCAAATCAACGCTTTCACCCGGGTCTGCCTCGGCGTCGCCAATTGTCAGGTTGATTCCGGGGTCGGGGGCTTTCGGGCGTTTTGAATAAATTACTTTTTCCGGCAATTCCTCCTGGAGTGAGGCAAGCGTATGGGTGTCCAACCGGAAGAAAAAGGCGTCTGACGTGGTGTCCGGTTGGACGGCACCTACCTGTTGGTAAGTCAACCTCCGGGCATCTGAATCTCCGACTTTCTGAATGTAAATCTCAAAGCCGCTCTCTCGATCCGAACAGAAGAGAACGCTTTCATTATCGAGATTCCAGACAGTATCAGTATCGTTCGCAACATTGTTGGTTACACGCGTTAGATGTGTGCCATCAGGATTAAGGGTGTAGATTTCGGGATTGCCGTCCCGGTCAGAGACGAATGCGATGCGTGTTCCATCGGGCGACCAGTTGGGTTTAGAATTAGCGCCAACGCCGTCTGTCAGAACCTGGGGATTGGTTCCGTCAGCGTTCATTGTCCATACATCCATCGAGCCGCCACGGTCTGAGGCGAAAGCGATTCTATTGCCATCCGGCGACCATGTCGGATAGCAATCTGCTGCGGCGTTGTTCGTGAGTCGAGTGGGTGGTTTCGGGGCAACAAATGCCTTCATCATAAAAGGCTTATTGAACAAGGAATACCAATAGTCCATACCGAGATCATAGCGGTAGTAGGTCTTAATGTAATCCTCAGCGATACCGATTTTGGGACGCTGCTCCGTTTGAAAAAAGATTGCCATGGCAAACGACTCCGGCGCGTCGATACGTCCAACGTCAACCGTGTGCCATCCGAGTCCCGAAGGAGTAGTTGTGCCGGAAGCGATAACTGCATCGGGTCTGTTATTGCTGATAGTCATCACTTTCCAGGTGAACGGCGCCGGGCCTTCGGCAATATAATACATCAGTTTAGTGATGTCTCCCTGACTGACGTTGAACTTGAGCGCATAACCGCCATCGGTCGTTGTGCCATCGGAGTCGGTTAAATCGCCAACATACCCCGCCATTTCACCGATGACTGAACCGGTTGTCTGAACTGTGGTCGAGTAAATCTCAGGATTACCGTCGCGTTCGGATGTAAAGACGATGTTTTTTGAACCGGCAAGCCAATCGGGGCCGTAATCCGGCGCAGTATCGATTGTATATTGGATGGGATCTGCTGGTGAGTCGAATCTTCGCATCCATAGGTCTTCGTTGCCGCTGCGGTCGGAAACAAAGAGAAAGGCATTGCCGTTGGGGTCTGTTTGCGGGTCACAATCGTTAGCCGCGTGGCTCGTCAATCGCTGCGAAACCCCTTCCCTCGGGTCAAAGAAATAGATGTCTTCGTTCTCATCGGTGTTGGATGCGAATACGAAGGCCCTCTCATATACTGGGACGGACTGGATGTAAGGTCCGAATTGTGATGTGTTTCCGTTTGGATGAATGATAATGGCATGAGGATTCAGGGCGAAGGGAATGACGGTGGACAGGCTGAAGTTGTTTGCATAGATATTGGTAACGCCTAAAAGCAATCGTCCCTCATCGTTATCGTCCGCATAGACCTCGACCCTGCTTGCTGCAGGCGGAACCGGATTCGCAACACCTGAAATGATTCGGCTGCTCGTGGAAACATTAGTGATAACCGGCGCGGCAATGTTGTCGTTTCCTCCCGCTAAATTTATTCCGCGTCCGCCGTTGTGGGTGATGGTGTTCCGGGTGATTTGATTGTGCCGAGTCGAGCCTCCTTTGACCTGAACACCGTCACCGCCATTATTCGTAATCTGGTTCGCAGTAATCACGTTGGAATGTGCGCCGCCCTGGATTAAAATCCCGTGTGAAGCATTTTTATCGAGCCTGTTTCCCCTGACGATTGCTCCGTTAATTCCATCATTCAGGATAATGCCCACCTGGTTTCCCTTCGCAAAGTAAACCGGTGTGCTGTACGAATTCAACAGGGCTTTACCAATGTCGTTTTTAAGGATTTTAAGGTTCGAAACATTGCCTTTGGCAATTATCCCCGTGTATCTGTCCTGGTCGCCCACAACATTTCTCCCCGCGGGATTTTCATCGCCAAACCAGATATCCTTACCGCCGTCAATCAGGACAGATTCCGTATTAGTCGCGCTTGAAAAGTTATTGCCGGTTACATGTACGTTCTTCGTATTATCGCCTGTAATCCAGAGTGCCTGTTTCTGATTGTCGGTGAAAACCCCTCCCAGGCCGCACTTTCCAACATAAACATCCTGGGAATCCCTGATTATCAGGCCGGTTTCATTGTAATAACTGTCAAAGCCGATGCCCGGGAAATTCTCGAAAGCGGTCCCCTCGTCGGATAGATATATATTGCTTGAATCGGTAATCTCCATACCGCTGCCCGTGTTACTTGATGCATTTCCGCTTACACGTATATTTGAAGAGTTACCATCGATGACTACGCCCTTTCCGGTATTCTGGTATGCCATGCAGTTCACAAGGTTGACGTTGTTACATCCTGTAAAATGAAACCCTCCCGTATTTTCGTAATTGGAATGAAATTCATAAATAGTAACATCCTGGCACGATTGCAGGACTAATCCCGTCCCGCCGTTGCGTTGGGCGGTGTTGTAAGCATACCGATTTACCTCGATGAATTTAAGGTTTTGATTGTTTGAAATATTAAATCCGCCCAGAGTATTATTAACTGCCTTGATACCATCGAAAGTGATATTCTGCCCGGCATCAATTCTGACTCCATAACCGGAGCAGCTCCTCACATCGAGGAGTTCAAAATAGTGATTTCCGCCACCTGTGGTAACCAAAAGTCCGTCGTGGTAATTCTCTACGTCCACACCCGCAAGTTTGACATACTGGCAGCCATCGAGTTGAATTCCTGCTGCAGGTGAACCCTCGATGCGTTTGCCGTGGGAAGCGCCGGAAATTTTATACTCATGTTCGTAACCAATCTCACAATTGGTCATCAGGAACTGCCACTGGCCATCGGCAGGCTGCCCTGTAAGGTTATTGCAGAAAACCCCGCCATGCTCGTGAACGCCGATATAACAGTAATCGAACTCATTTAAAAGCGCCTGGTTTGCGACATAAACGCCGAAGCCATCGTTCGCTTTGTATTCGCGCGTATCACCATCGACTCCCACATACGTTCCAATTCTACAATAATTGGAAAATTTATTCAGATCTGCTCCCGCACCCTCGATCGTAACGCCATTACCCCCATTATCATGAATATGTGTTGCTGTTATTTCATTGTCCGAGGCGCCATCGACGATGCGAATTCCATCA
>CAZGKP010000197.1:0-7854 GCA_964526215.1 uncultured Candidatus Sumerlaeota bacterium | reverse complement strand
TTAAGTTCATAGCACCTTGTTAAATCAGGTGCCAATACTTTGTCAATTACCTTTTGTTTATGCTCGCCTCGCTAATTAAGACGATGGTATGAGCTCACCGGGGGTGGTTGTGTATCAGGCTCATAAATTCTGCTCGGGTGCGGGAGTTTTCTCTGAAGATGCCGCGCATTGCACTCGTAATCGCTACGGAATCCTGCTTCTCTACTCCGCGCATCTGCATACATAGGTGCTCGGCTTCTATCACAACTCCAACGCCCTTTGGATGCAATACATCCTCGAGACAACGGGCAATCTGCTGCGTGAGGCGTTCCTGGAGCTGGAGCCTGCGCGCAAACATATCTACGATGCGCGGTATCTTGCTTAAACCGATGACTTTGCCGTCTGGGATATATCCCACGTGCGCCTTGCCGAAAAATGGCAATAGATGATGCTCACACAAACTGTAAAACTTTATGTCCGATACGCAGATTATCTCATCGTATTTTTCTTCAAAGATTGCGCCGTTGATGATGCTCTTCAGGTCTGTGCGATAACCTGCAGTAAGGAATTCATACATCTTTTCAACGCGCGCAGGCGTCCGGCGCAGACCCGCACGCTCAGGGTCTTCACCAATCTTACGTAGAAGTTCCTTTATCAAGTTTTGCATAGTTCACTATATCCTGTGGGGAGGTGTATTTTGTGGTGTCCCTCGCATCAGAATGCCGAAGTGGCGAGGTATTTTATTTTGGTGCAGGTTGTCGCCCAGTTTGAATCCGCTGTGCCCTTCGCCAGAAAGGTCCAAGAATCGGGTCAGAGAGGATGTTTTCCTTTGTCCTGCGGCGTTGCTCCTCGGGGGACAGACCTTCCATTTCCCGCATAATCTGTTTTTGAATCTGATGCTTCATATCCACGCAATCAAATTTTTTCGCTTTTATAATTCCACAACCTCATCCATAGTTTTTGTTTCCTCGCCCCCTGAGGGTTATTCGCCGCGATATGTAACAATGTTATCTTCTGTCTCGGCGAGTGTGATTTCATATAGACGCACATCCTTAAGGCGCTGTTTAAGCATTTCCCATATCAGGCGGGCGATGTTTTCGGCAGTCGTAATCTCGCCCTTGAGGAAATCTACATCAAGATTCAGGTTCTTATGGTCGAGGGCGGAGATGATAACTTCATTAACGGTATTTTTGAGTTCATCGAAGTTAATGACTATACCGGTTTCAGGGTCGAGTTCTCCCGTAACGGCAACTTCCAGCTGGTAATTGTGCCCGTGATAATTTGGATTGGCGCACCGCCCGAATATTGAGCGGTTCTCCTCCTCGGAGAGATGTGGCGAATAAAGGCGGTGTGCGGCGCTGAATGTAAAACGCTTTCGGATGATATACATTATAGACTCCGGAATTGGGTCATTGGGCGTTGGGTGTTCGATGTTTCCGTCGCAGGCGGATTCAAGATTGATAGCCGAGCAGCGATTACTTGTTGAGAGTCTTACCGAGTTTTTTTTCCACCGATTCGATTTTGCCTGTGAGGCGCCCGGGGCGACCGATATGGTCATCAATCCTGACACTGCTTATTACGCGCTCGGAATCGGTAGCCATCTTTTTATGGCAGGCTTTTATCAAATCAAACACGGCATCTATATCTCCCTCCACAATGGTGCCCATCGCCGTGAGTTTATAGGGCAAACCGCTTTCCTCAATGAGAGGCATAATGGATGCAATATACTTGCTCAAGTGAACACCCTTTCCGAGCGGAAATACCGAAAATTCCGCAAGCATTTTCCCCTCCTTATGGTTTAGCTTCCGGGACGAGGACATAATGGCGATACTTTGTGTCGTAGATACGAAGCGGTATCGCCTCCATAATCAGGTCAAATGGGATGTAGAACCAGACAGGTGCGTGAAATCGCTCACGCGCTGTGAGCGGTTTATATTCCTCTTTCTCCACCTTGAAATCGTAATACCAATACCAGCCGAACGGAATCGTAATCGGTGTTCTGCCGCGATAGTTCCCATTGACCGTAATGTCGGCATCGGTCGGTTCGGACGTAACAACCACGCGCGACCGGATGCACCCCGCACTGACAAGCGCAATAAAAATCAATATTCCGATAAAAAAAGTCTTCCTCATAATAAAAGACCTCGCAACTAATGTCATCTACAAGCAATTGATTGGGAAATTAAATATCACCGAGCACTTTATGCAGTCAATGCGTTTCTTGTGTGGAAATGGGACTATGATCATCGGGTAATCTTTTGTAAACCGACCAAATAGGTCTCGGGTATTACGTCGGCAGGTTTTTATCCACTTCGCCGCGGCAAACAACTTTCCGTAGGTGCTTGAGGACCTGATACGGCAAATGTCAGAGAGCCACCTCAGGCGGGAATGACTGGTCAATGCTAAATAAAAGTGCCTTCAGGTAAGTAATCAAAGAGAAGTTGGAGCATCTGACCTAAAAGAGAAAAAAAAACGATAAGAAAACGGGGCGGAGGATTGAACATCTTCTGAAATAAAAAATTCGAAGCCGGTGGGAGGATCTCCTTGCCTTCTTGACAAATGCTTATCATCAATAACCCTCCAGTGCGCCCGATCCCAACCAGTATTTGAAGTAGCCGCAAAGATTGCCCCCTCCCTTAATGACCCTGGAAAGATATTTGGATAAACTATAAGTGGTGGGCTATTTACTCTTCTGGAATTGAATGTAAGTCTTTCCCTGCTGATAAGCCCCCATCATTTTTCTAAACTGTTTTTTTGTTTCCTCATCCTCCTCGAGTGAAATCGCTTCTCGCTCGATTTCGACAGCCCTGGTAAAATCCCCATTATCGGCATAAGCGGCAGCTAATGTGTCCAGGAAGATGGGCTTTTTCTCCAGTTCCACTGCCTTCAGTGCAAGTTTCAAGCCCTCCCGGGGATTCCTGTATTGTGAATCTGAGGAAGTAACGTAAAACCATGCTAAATTGTTCAAGGCTAATGCATACTCCGGCTTCAATTCTATTGCCTTTTGATAATCTCTTATCGCCTTGCCTTTGTTACCTTTACTATCCCAGGCCATACCTCGATTAAGGTAAGCCAAACTATATTGAGGGTCTAATTCAATCGCTTTGTTATACTCTTCAATCGCTTTGTCCAAATTTCCTCTTCTCCACCAGATATTACCGAGTCCAACGTATGGGAAGGGAACCTTTGAGTCCAACTCAATCGCTTTATTGAAATCAGCCAGTGCTTTTTCCAAGTTACCTTTATATCCCCAAGTACTGCCGCGACCAATGTAGGCATAGATAGATTTTCGATTCAATTCGATCGCTTTATTGAAATCAGCAAGCGCTTTGTCAGGCTCACGTTTATCAAACCAGGCTTTACCCCGATTTATGTATGCATAAGTTGATTTCGAATCCAGATGAATCGCTTTATTGAAATCAGCAAGTGCTCTATCGTGCTCACCCTCCGAAAGCCAGAGACTACCACGGTATAGGAAAGCGGCGATTGTTTTCGGTGCTAACTCGATTGCTTTACTGAAATCGGCCAGGGCTTTTTCCTTGTTTCCCATCCGATGGAAAATTTTCCCACGTTTGACTAAACACAATGATAACGTCTCCGTTTCTTTCAAATTCCTAAGGTATACACCAGAACGTATAGAGGATTCATTTATGTTGAATTTTGATATATACCATCCATCTCCTCTGATTTCACCTTTGGTTGTTTCCCAGTTAAGATAACTGCCATTTGAAAACTGCCATCTGACGAAGATATGCCCCGGGGCAATTACCCCATAAAGGGGTAGCCCTAATGCATTGCCTGCTCCCAGGTAAATAAAGGACAATGAATAACAATCAGCAAAATAAAAGTCTTCGTCAAGGTGAGAAAATGCATGGTCTCTTTGCTTTGGAGTTATCCGGATTTTTGAGATTAGTGTAGCACTTGTTACCATTTCACGCAGCTTAAAAAACCTGCCCAATATCCCCCGGTGCCCGAACTCCTTTATGTACGCAATTGTCTCCACATCAAGTTTTTGAGGCTTAAGGGTCTCTACTAAAAGGTGGGACGGTTTGCAGATGAAATTCTTCTTAACGAGGACATCATCGATGGTTTGCAGAATATCGATGGCCTCTTTACGCGAATAAGATGGTTTTATTTTGATACGTCTTTTTACCTCATCAATGATTTCATCAAGAATCTCGAAATCAGGCTCAATGCCTTCAATTTCTGATTCTAACTCAAGGGCTTGATGGGCAATGGTTCGATACTTGGGCTTGTAGATCTCACTTTTATCGTTTTGCAATTCAACCCGAAGACCATCTCCTTCCTGACATAAACCCTGGGAAACATTAAGGGATAGACCTACAAAAAGGGAAATGGATAGCCATAGATAATTTCTGAACGAGACAGCTAAATTCCTGTTCATAAGACGTATGCTTCCTTTGTCATTTCTTATTTCATTGAGAAGGGTATTTTTTGTAATCTACTTTCATTACAACCTCTATATAGTATCTCACCTTGTTTACCGTATGCAAATTAAAAACCCCTGATTTGTTTGCATGGGTATAGCCATTGCTACTGCGTATTTGAGGTCTGGTTATATCCTCTATAATCCATACCCACCACACACAGAGGGGCGTCCTTGGTATAAATAATCGGTATTTCTCAGGTGGGTAAACCTCAGGCGGCGGCAACGGATGTGCCAGATAACCCGATGCGCTATTGCTCTATGCTTGCAACTAATGGGAAACTGCTCCAAAAATTTCTTGCAAGCAAATCTGTTGGTCTATATAGATACCCTCGTATTCTTCCGAGCTAATTGAGGACATAATGGGGCAGTTTCGGAAATTCGAGGAGGATATCCTCTCTCCTTTTCGTGGGGAGAAGGAATTGCCCGAAGAGGAGACCCTCCGTCCACAACGCACCGATGAGTTCATCGGTCAGAGTCAGATTATGGACAGCCTGACACTCTTCATTTCGGCTGCCCGTAAGCGCGGCGAGGCACTTGACCACGTCCTTTTATACGGTCCCCCCGGGCTTGGCAAAACCACCCTCGCACACATCATCGCTAACGAAATGGGCGCGGGTATAAAATCCACATCGGGTCCCGTCCTTGAACGTAAGGACGACCTCGCCGCAATCCTCACTGACCTCAAAGATGGCGATGTCCTCTTCATTGACGAGGTGCATCGCTTGACTCACATAGTTGAGGAGTGTCTTTACCCCGGAATGGAGGATTTCAAGATTGACATCCTGATTGGCGAGGGACCACACGCAAGGTCAATAAAACTCGACCTTCCGCATTTTACATTAGTTGGTGCAACCACCCGCGCCGGTATGCTGACATCGCCCCTGCGCACACGCTTCGGCATCACCTGTCGCCTCCAGTTCTATACAGCCGATGAGATGTTTCGGATAGTGAGGCGTTCAGCCCGCATTCTCAAGGTAAATTGCGATGATGAGGGTGCGATGGAGATAGCGCGCCGTTCACGAGGCACACCGCGCATCACCAATCGCCTTCTGCGCCGCGTGCGCGATTATGCACAGGTGAAGGGCGATGGCACCATTGATGGCGAGATAGCGCGCGCCGCTCTTAAGATGTTCGAGGTGGATGAACTCGGGCTTGACATAATGGACCGTCAGTATCTTTTGACAATCATAGATAAATTCGGCGGTGGACCGGTCGGTCTCAATACGATTGGTGTTGCGCTTGGCGAAGACACCGAAACAATTGAAGACATATTCGAGCCATTTTTGATTCAAATAGGTTTTTTGAACCGCACGCCGCGAGGGCGAATTGCAACGCCCCTTGCGTACAGGCATTTCGGCAAAAAGCCGCCCCGCCCCGGGCAGGGCGCATTCTTTTGACCCCCGCCTTCAGTGTATATGATACGAGTGACTTGAATGAAGAATAGTGAATGGAGAACTGTGAATTTAGAATGCCTCGGCGTGGAGAATGTGCCCATTCTTAGTTCATCATTTTCGCCTGCGGCGAATTCCCTATTCCAATTTTCGGGGGACGAGGAATGGTGCGGCACGCGGCATTACGTTAAATGTTAAATCAGTTCCCGGTTCTAAGAAAATCGGTTCGCCATCGAGCTGGAGAAAGAGTCGCCCCTGATACCTCAGTGTGGCGTTGGTGAAGTATGTCCGAAAGAGCCGTTTACTATCGCTATGTCCAGTATTCCTTGAATGAAACATTTCCCCAATGCCAATCACATAATCGGCAATCCTGTTTCTGCGGAATACAATTATCTCCATTTTACCATCATCGGGTTCGTCTCCGAATATATTGAAGCCTGCGTAATTTTTAATATTACTGATGATGAGGGAAAAGCCGCGAATATTTTTTTCTTCGGGGAAAATCCGGGCATCGAATGGTTGAATCTCGCCGAGATGGAAAAGTCGGCGGATGCCCTGGACGGCGAATGCCGCTTTCTCCCAGCGCACCTTCGCCCGCTCATTCAGGGTATGCACAACCGATGCATCAAATCCCACGCTGGCAAAGCACGTAAACCAGCGTCCGGCGGCGCGCCCCACATCTATCTTGCGCACATATCCCCCCAGCGCCACCTTGCAGGCTTCCAACGGATTTGTAGGGATGCCCAGAGAACGCGCAAGGGCATTCACCATCCCCAGCGGGATTATGCCGAACGTAAAACCTTTATCAAACGCCTGATTAAAGACGTTATGCACGGTGCCGTCCCCCCCGCCCATAAGCAGGGTATCAACCCCCTCCTCAGCCGCCCGGTTTATGGCGTTTTGAGAATCCAGTCCGGATGCGAATTTAACAAGGCGAAAAGAGACGCCTTGCCCGGCAAAAAACGCCTCTATCCTCTGAAGCGTTTCAGGCGAGCAATGCGCCCTGTCGGCAAAATTTATGAGGACAAGTATCTTCAAATCTCAAAACGCCCCTTCCCCAAATTAGTCGAGGTCCGTTGTCCGTCGTCCGTTGTCAGTTGAGGATTAAACATCCTGGAAAATCCTGTTATCCTGTCAAATAATTTCTGTAACAGTATCGGAAATTTTGTGATTTGAGGATTTTGTAAAGTGCTCAACGCCTTTCGGCATCAGAGGGATAATCACACAAAATTCTGATTCGCCCATGCAGTAATCTCTAGTGCTCAACGCCTTTCGGCATCAGAGGGATAATCACATTCAACTGGACTATGCAGTAGGTCTTCACGGCACAGTGCTCAACGCCTTTCGGCATCAGAGGGATAATCACTGATAAACCCACTGGAATTGCTTCGCCGTTAGCCCGTGCTCAACGCCTTTCGGCATCAGAGGGATAATCACACGTTGGCGAGATTTTATTCAGCGAGATTATGAAGTGCTCAACGCCTTTCGGCATCAGAGGGATAATCACCATCAATCTGCGCCCTTATCTCCGCCTCTGATTTTACGTGCTCAACGCCTTTCGGCATCAGAGGGATAATCACACCGGTGTCCGCAACGGTACCGCCACCTGGATAATGTGCTCAACGCCTTTCGGCATCAGAGGGATAATCACAAGGAAACTTCACTGTATCCTTAAAGAACATTCGCGCCCGGTGCTCAACGCCTTTCGGCATCAGAGGGATAATCACCACGAGGCTCTCTCACGCTGTTTCTCTCGAAAACAAAAGTGCTCAACGCCTTTCGGCATCAGAGGGATAATCACCTAAAACCTTCCCACAATCCCGACAATATGCCGTCGTGCTCAACGCCTTTCGGCATCAGAGGGATAATCACACCGGGAAACTTGACCCATCGCCGCCCACTCGACAGTGCTCAACGCCTTTCGGCATCAGAGGGATAATCACACGGTTGCGAGGAACTACAACAACCAGGTCGGAAGTGTGCTCAACGCCTTTCGGCATCAGAGGGATAATCACAATAGGTCCCCGTTGTAAC
>CAZGKP010000196.1:3676-7894 GCA_964526215.1 uncultured Candidatus Sumerlaeota bacterium | reverse complement strand
AGATGTAAAAGACCGTGTCCAGCCGCCACCGCACCGGATGATACGAGAATCGCTTGCCGTCCTTCATCAAAAAGTCGCGAAACCCCCTGCGCAACATCATCTACCAGATTCTCGTCAATGCGTTCATCCTGGGGTCGCGTAAGGACAGCCGAGCCAAGTTTCAGCACGATTTTTTTCGGGACAAAACTCAGGTTTTCAAAATGTGTATCGCTATCTGTTTGCATCTTTACAGTTAAACTGAATGACTTCCGAGCATTTGTTTCTCACAGGATTTTTTCGCCCTGCGTTGCGAATCGCAGACAGGACAATTGCAGAACGGCTAAAGGTGGATAAGCCGCAAAGCACCTTTTAAGTAATGTTGGTCGTCATAGATTGTTCCACTCGTCTGCCGTAACCTCACGCCCTATGATTTCTTCTGTTTCTCGTATCATCAACCGCACTTGTGGCACAGAATATTCGGCGTTGGAAGGGATTGTCAGGCGGTGCTGCTCATAAACCATAAACTGGTGGCGAGTGCCGGAACATGGTCCATTAAAACCTAACTTCCGCAATCGTCGGATGAAATCCCGCCGCTTACAGGGCATCCACCGGCTCATAAGTCGGCTCCTTGTTCAGGTCAATTCCGGCAATCACCGGCAAAGGATGTCCCAGCTTGAGTCCAACTAAAATCCAATCTTCAAGAGTAGAGCGCAGCTCATCTTCACATTCACGCAATGTAGCACCAAACGCTACGACTCCTTTGCACGGTGGAATCCGTCCGGCAAATGAACCATCCTCCAGTTTGTCATAGACGGCGTTTGCCATAACCCGATTTACATACTCGGTAAGGATAAATCGGACTCCCATAGCATACCTCCAACACTAATTTTATGTCACGTACCGAAATCCCTGGCAATTTGCTCATACTGCCACCACGAGCGTCTCAAAGCGTTCCTCGGGGACGGGTAGGTGGTCTTCTTCTAATGCGGCAATTGAATGGGATGCTTGCATCCACGTATCCCTGAATTGCCTCTTTAATATTAGCGATGCTTCATCTTTTGTCTTCCCCTGACTGATGCAGCCGGGCAGGCTGGGACATTCTGCGACCCATGAATGGGATGCTTGCATCCACGTAACCATCTTCACCCGGATAGATAATTACCGGTCTCATCATCTTACCTCCATTAAGCCGCCGTCTCGCTTAATGTCCGCGATATAAGAGGATCTCTGCGTCAATGCTGCGGGCGGCGCGGATGCCCTCAGAGACAGCATTCACCACCTCGCCGCCGCCGGATGTGCAATCGCCTCCTGCATATAGCTTCGGCACACTTGTCGCACCGGTTTTCGCATCGGTAACAACCAGACCGCTTTTCAATTTAAGTTCCGGTATCTTTGAGAGGACATCCTCAAGCGGTTTTTGCCCTAGTGCCTCGATAATGGTGTCGCACTCAATTGTAAATTCACTGCCTTTTATGGGAATGGGGCGCGGTCTGCCGGATGCATCGGGCTTGCCGAGTCGCATCCTGATGCATTTGATGCGCTCCACCCTTCGTCTGCCGATGATTCTGACGGGCGCAGCCAGCCAGATGAAGTGCACACCTTCGAGTTTCGCAAGGTCGAATTCCCTCTTATGTGCGGGCATCTCGGTTGCTGTGCGACGATAGACCACCGTTACTTCGTTAGCGCCGAGCCTCACCGCTGCCAGAGCTGAATTAATCGCAGTGTTCCCGCCGCCGATTACGACCACCTGCCTACCGATGTGGATTTTCTCCAGCGGTATTGTCCGCACCTTTTCCACAAATGAAAGCCCCTCGATGACGCCCGGCAAAAACTCGCCGGGTACGCCGCGCAAGCCCTCACCGGGGATATTCAGCGATGCCGTTCTCCCGCGACCGATTCCCAGAAACACCGCATCGTATTTTTCCAACAATTCGTCGAATGGAATATCCACGCCGACTTTTATTTTCGGCTTGAGGGTGATGCCCAATCGCTTCAGCATAGCGAGTTCTTTGCGAGTGAACGCCGATGTGAGTTTGTAGCGTGCAATTGCATAGGTATATAGACCACCGGGCTTTTCACGCGCCTCAAAGATTGTAACCTTATGACCGAGACGAGCAAGTTCGGCGGCACAGGAGAATCCCGCAGGACCGGCGCCAATCACAGCGATGCGCCTGCCTGTGGGAGGTCCCGGAGAGAGAACGTTTATGCGATTTTTTATCGCCCAATCGGTGGCGAAGCGTTGCAGGCGAGCAATCTGCAAGGGGCGACCCTGGAGTTTATTCAAAACACAGGCGCCCTCGCAGAGTTCATCTGTCGGGCAGACGCGCGCACAACCTCCCGCAAGGTAATTGGACTCATACAAGAGGCGTGCCGCACCTTTGAGGTTACGTGTAGATATTTTGCGCACAAAGTCCGGCACGCTGATATGAGTCGGGCAGGCTTCCGTGCAAGGTGCATCATAGCAGAACAGGCAACGCGATGCCTCCGCAGCCGCCTCGTCTATGGACACCGGTGCCTGCAGCGGCTCAAATCTCTTCTCTAAAGTTCCGGCTTTCATTACCACTCCTCTCACCGTAATTTATCATTCACAGTTCGTCATTATTGACATAGTTATACGTCTCGAAGAGGGCACGCACATTTTCAAATGGGACATCGGCATTCAATTCCGCCTGATGTATGTAGCCGCCCTCTGGCGTTGCAAGATGTTTGAGGTTCTTTTTCGCGGCGGCGCGTATCGCATCTGGCGTGCCATTGGGCAATAAATGCTGTCTGTCTAATTCTCCCCAGAAGCATATTCGACCAGCGAAGCGCTTCCCCAATTCTTCCACACCCATACACGCCACCTGACAGTTCAGCGCCTGAATGCCAATTTCAATGAGGTCGTCTATGATGTCAATGATGTAGCCGTCGCTGTGGAAGAAGGCGAGTTTCCCCGCATCACGTGCCAGCGCGAAATATTCCGCATAGCAGGGCTTGAAATACTCACGCCACATCTCGGGGCGGATGAATAACTGCGATTGCATCCCCCAATCATCACCGATGAAAATGGCGTCATAGTCGTATTTCAAAAGTTCCTTCAAGTGCCGCATATTGAATTCGTGAACGATATCGCGCATAGCCATAATCTCATCGGGGTTTGTGTAAAAGTCCATAAAGGCAAGCGTGGGGTCGCGTAGCCAGCACATCCGGTGAAAGAGCGGAGGGATGATGCCAAGGTGGAATTTATCAGGCGTTGCGGCGAGTGTATCCGGGACTTTCTCAAAACCTTTGCCAATCAAATCGAAAGGCGGAGTATAATTCTTCAGGTCATCCCAGTCATTGAGCGGGAAACATCTGACCTGCCCCAGGATGCCTCTGGTGCGATTTTCCCATCCGCAGCCCCAGGGGTCGGTAAACGAGCCGACATCGAAGAGCCGCATCCCGCCAAGAGGGTCATCAAAGCCATCGCCAGCAAAGTCCGGGGGATATTTGTCCTGGAGCGCACGGAGTTTATGTCCGAACTTTTCAGCCGCAGCAGGCAATACCCACAAATCGCGTGCAGGTCGCCCCGCTCCATTGAACGTAACAGTATCTATGACAATTTGCTTAGACGTGCCCTCTCCCACTCCCACCTCCAGCTATGTCTATCACCCAATTATACTTGTTTCGTCCTTTTTTGCATAATGCCGAAGGCGCGCCGTCGGTGGGCGGTGCACCGACTGAATTTACAATAGGTCATAGGTCGAATAGTGTCTCGCGCTCGGAAGGAGGCAGCTCCTCGGTCCTGGTCTGCGAAATTGGTAGCGGTGTCCTTTTCTCCGGGGTTGTTGCCTCGGTGGTTATAGGCTCGGTGCCCTGCGCCAGGCGGATGGAACTTTTGCCGAGCCTCTCCTTTTCCCATAGATTGGCATATAGGATAAGCCCCGCACACCAGGTGTGCGACACCCCTAATAAATGCCCCTTTGGCTGCCACCAATCGGTGTGATAGAATTGCTCGGGCACCATCCCTTTGCGTGCGCCGAAATCACCGTCATCCCTTGCGATGAATTGATGACAGAACTCCAGATGCTCAATTGCGCGCTCGACATAATAATCATCGTTCAGATATTTCCCGAGGCGCATTAGCTCCGGGTGGCAAACCAGCCCGTAGGAATGCAGGTGCTGATTGGATGGCGAGGCGACATCACCGCCTTTCGTGTGGAAATCATACTGCGCAAGGATGGTGTGCTGCGGCAGACGCGTATTGTATGAAAAACGGAA
>CAZGKP010000196.1:0-3666 GCA_964526215.1 uncultured Candidatus Sumerlaeota bacterium | reverse complement strand
GATAACTGATGAGGGCATTATAGCTATCCTCGGATGTGGGTGTGAGATGGACGTCTTCGGGTGCACCATATATAAACTCATCCTCGACAAAGCGCCGGTAATATTTCCCCGCCTTTATGGCGGCATCGCGATAACGAGGTTCATTAAAAAGGACGGATGCGCCGATGAGGGGCGCAATCCATAAAAGCCCACCCGCACCGTCCCATTCGGTTACCTCGCCTGTCCTCACATCATAATATGAGCCGAAATTGCCGTCCTCGTGCTGGACTTTGACGGCGAATTCGAGGCTCTTTTTCACCGCATCCGCCCAGGTGGGATGCGCATAGCCGAAGCGGAGTTCCAGCCGCACCGCTCGCAAGAGGAATAGTGTAGCCTCGGCGGCGGTTCTTGCCTGAATCCAGTCATCGCTGGGATTCCAGCCGCTTGTCCACCCCTTACCGTATTCCCAGGCGGGATAAAATGTCCCCGGCGGTGCAATGCCGGATGCGATTTTATTTAGCACGCTCAGTGCGGCATTTGTGTAATTTTCATTGCCCGTAATACGCCCGTACCACAGTAGCGCCATTGCCGCCGGTGCACCGCTCACCCAGGCAACGTGCATATTGAAGCGTTCCACATAGCTATTCCTTTTGCCAAAGTATTTGTCGAATGCGCACGTCTCCCACAGGGCAGATTCTGCCCCGTCATAATGCCAGTGAAATAGCCCGTAAGTGAGGAGCCGATTTGCGTTTGCGGCATCCATCCAGGGCTTGGTAATTTCGCTTTTGTGGTCGCGTTCATAGAGGCGGCGCAGAAAAGGTGCGTAAAAATGCAAATCGCGTCTTGCCACTGAAAAATCAAAAGCAACCCGAAAATTCTCACCCATCCGGAGGTGGAAAAAGGTGCGTTCCGCCGCGCTCATCGAATCGTAGCAGAAGGAGTATTTCACCGGTTCTTCACGATATGGGAAGTGAAGCCCGATTTCGACGTTGTGGTTATCTGCGCTGAAGAAAATCCCGCTCTGTCCTTTTTCAAAGACTGCGGGGGTGGCGAGTGCGAAGCTCAAGTCATCATTCCAGCCAAAGACTGCGGGTTCGGCGCAACGGTCGGAGCGAAATGCCCAGTAGTTAGATATAAAGGCGTCTTTTTTTTCTTTAGTGTCCAGGCTGAATGCCGGATAGATGCGTGTGCAATTCGGCGGGCGGTTGTGTTTGTAAAAGATGCCGGGGACGAGAAAGCGAGGTGTCCCTTTTGAAGGTGTGCGGAAATGCACCTCGAGGCTATATGCACCCGGGTTGGAGCGATTTGTTATCCGCAAGCGAAATTGGAAGTGTGGGACATCGGGAAATGCCGTGATTGTGCCCTCGGTAGAGAGGAGAGACGACTCGGCGACAAAGGTTAGCCCCTTTCCCTCGTTGCGGAGAAGGCGCACCTTCACCGGCACGGGTGATTCTGGCTTTTCGGCAGCGAGTGCGATGAGGTTCAGTTCCCCCAGTGGTTCGGGGTCAATTTCCCGATACCGCACCGCAAGATTGCCATCGGGAGTTGCGGCGAAATCCACCCCTTTTAGCCTTGAATAAAAAAGCGCCATTTTGTGAGCCTCTTTGTGAATCAACCAATAAAAAAAATCTATAATTGGCTTTAGGAGAGAAATCAAGGAAAGATATTATTAACCTTTAATCCTGGGTGCATTTCCCGATTTCGGGAGATGCACAAAAAAAATTAAAAAATTAAAAAAAATGTTGACGAGATAGCCATAATCCGTATTTATTCATTTATTAAATTTGACTATATTTGCGTAAGCAGTGAAGGAGCGTAATCAACCCCGATAAGAATTTTACTAAATGCTATAGAAAGGAGGGATGCGGAGCCTCACTAATCGCGGGAAGGTGTGAGGCAAATGAGTCTGATGAGCCGGGGAAAATAAAGCGCAGGGAACCTTTCTAAAATTCCTTCCTTCTGATATTTCCTCGGATAAAAACGAAGGGTAGTTTAAACCTTCATAAAAAGGAGAGAAAAATGAGAAGTAAACTCGTGGAAAGGTCTATCCTCGTAGCAGTGATTTTAGTTATGGCTATGAGTGTGAATGCGCAGTTGAATCGCAATGCGTCAGTTTCCTTTGACATCTCCAATGCCCACGACATAAATGGGAACTGGCGCATTGACCGTAACTGCTCGGTCTGCAAGGACCACAGTGGCAATTACTGGGTCGTTTGGGCGCAGGGGAATGAACTATTCGGCTCCTCGCCAACCCCGCCCGGCATCAATGACATAGCGAAGGATCCGGATAGTCAGCCCTGGTATCATCTGTGCTATAAGTGGTCGGACAAAATCGCGTCCCTTCCCACTGCCGAGCAGAAGGTGATTCTGGAAACGGTTTGGCCCTCCGATGCGGGGATTCCCGGTGGAACGCTAAACGGCGACACTTATGGTACTCCTTCACTCGAATGCCCGGCAATCGTCCCGCGCCCGAGTGATGGCGCCATTGTTATTTTCGCCGCCAACCATCGTGGTGCAGCCGGTAAGGATACCAAACTGAACTATTACACCACAACCGATATGGGCGGCACCTGGACACATCAGCGTGCCGACAGTATAACGGCGACCACACACATTGATGCGGCGGTGAAAGACGGGGCTGTCTGGTTATTCGTGGCGGCTGGTCCAAGAGTCTATAAAAACACAACCGCTGATTTGGACCCGGCATCCTGGGAATTAGTCTACACTTTCCCCGCTGGCAGCGGTGACATTCCGAAGGTGCAGGTCGTTGACAATCTATTTTATATGACCTGTAGTGAATCGAGCGCCGTGAAAATCCACAAGTCGAATGTCTCCGGGACATACTGGGTGAGCTCCGGGAATTTCTTTTTTGGGACACCCCCGCGCGGCACCAACAGATGGCCATATCTTAACCCCACCTACGAGTACGACCCGGCGATATTCAAAATGGGTGGTAAGTGGTATATAGCAGATGCCCCCTGGGATTCCACCGCTGGATGCGGCAGCTGGAATCTTCAATGGCTGCAAATCTGGAAACTGGACGAAGGTGGAAATATGTTTGTCGAGGGTGACTGGGATGGACCATGGTTGCTCTCTTCCGGACATTATCCGAATACAGGCACCGGAGAGGACGGGAGCACCGGATACGCCTTCTGGTGGGACTACTGGCCTGATGTGCTGGTTGAAGGCGATAAGGCTTATGTCTTTTACGGTTCCCTCCGGGCGTTTCACCCAACCGATTACGCCTATCAGTTCAGTTGCGGACGGATTGGTATGATTGTGCTCGACAGCGAGGTTTATGGACATCGCTATGACACCATCCAGACCGCCATCGAGGATGCCTTCGCCCCTGATGTGATTCTCTGTGGGGGTGGTTTGTATACGGAAAGACTTTTACTCGATGAAGATATGGGACTTGAGATGAAGTCCTATCAGGGCGCCAAGGTAGATGCCGGCGGCGCTGGCGCTTGCATCTCTGTCACCAGTGGTTCGCTCACCATCACTGGTATGACGCTCACCAACGGTGAATATGGTCTCTATGGCGGTCCGCAGGGTTATGCTTCAATCACCGATTCCAACATCATTGATAACGGCATCACAACTCCCGGTCAATGGGGTGTATATAATGCCAATACGGGAACCAATCTCTATGCAAAGGGCAACTACTGGGGCTCTGGCGGTGGATGC
>CAZGKP010000195.1:0-7904 GCA_964526215.1 uncultured Candidatus Sumerlaeota bacterium | reverse complement strand
CGACGATGGCTTTGATAAATTTTCAGCGGCTGCAGTCGCGCAAGGCAATGGAGCAGGCAATTATGCTGAATTTTGCCGAGCATTACATCGAGATTGCCCGTAACAAGCCATTTTTTCAGATACTTCAAGGGACACCCATAAATCCTCTCTATGACGGGCAACACAGCGCCCCGGATATTCGATTTCCCTCGAGCAGTAACTGGCAAGACCTCTGGACTACGAGTTTTCTCAATTTTCACTCCATCAAAAAACTCGAAAAAAAGGTTGACGGCATTTTCCCTAACCAATAATAAGGATTAATCTAGTTCAATTTATATCTCTTTTCGGGGATCATCAGATTTCAGATAATCTTATTTTAAGAGGAGGTGGTCAAATGTTACCGACCAAACGTGACGAAAAGGGGAGACCCAAATTCGGGAAATTTTTCTTCGAAAGGGATGTAGGAAAAAGCTCCTACATTAATCGGTATCCTGCACCAGAGAAAAAGGACAACCCTGCGAAAAAACCGAAGGAAGATAAATAAATATTGACACTTCGGTCTCCCTTTTTGCCGCAGATTTCGCAGATCTCGCAGACTCACAACTCACTTTGAGGGGATGATCAAAGTAATAATCTGTGTCATCTGCGAAATCTGTAGTATTGTATAAGCAGTATTTGCCTTTTTGGCTCATCCAGCAAAAAAGATGCTAATAAAATAGGGCTTTTTTAATTTGTATTTTGCCGCGCAAGGATGTTTTAAAACAAGGCATTTACCTAGTGGAGCAACTATTTTAAAATGACGGGTTTGGAGATCAACTTTAGATTGTCTTCATACAACCTGAACGTTATACTCAAAACAACTCATCACAAACTGGTCGGAGCACTAAAATTATGCGTATTTGTTTCCCGAGTGTATCAGTAGTCACTTTCGGGATAAATCATCTAAAAGGCCATATGAGTCGACTTTTTTACCGAAGCGCTAACTTTGTATTCAGTACTGTCTGGTTCTTTTCCATTTGAAAAAACCCAAGATAAAAGGATCTTCTATGTCCATAGACGACTATTCTACTAAGAGAATTTCAGAAATAAAAAAAGCCTCCAAATGTTTACCATTAAAAAGTTATGGGATTTTAATCGCCCTTTTCTCTTCTCCCCCAGGCCACGAGCCTGTTTTCGCAGATGAACATATTTCCGATTTCTTGGAGACCTATAAGGAAAAACTGAAGTCCGTTTCTCGGGATTATCTTCTTAACAATACTACACCAGATGACGCTGAACAGCTACTCAACGCCTACTTCGCTCCATTGTATAAACCCCTGTCCTTTGCTACTTTTGGAAAGTTCGACGTGGCCACCTTGATGCTCGTTGACCATTTTGAAATTATTAACAGGTTGTCTCTCCTTGATTATGGGACACCTCAACAATTCATTTACGGAGCCATTCCCGATTTTCAAAACCTTCCCGGTGATTTACAAACCACGTATAAATCCCATCCTCAGTTTTCCGATAATTGTATGTACTCAACTATTAAAAACTGGAGAAACTCTTTACCCCTTATCGGAATTTGCCAATTTAAAATTAACAACTTTATAAATATTGATGGGGGATTACCTTTTATCAATCAAATTATGTTGAAATTTTTCGAACACCTGCCCGAAGTTACAGGTAAAGTCGAAATGGTAAACGGCAAGTTTATAAAACATAGAAACAAATCCCAAATAATTGCCTTTTACTCGCTGTCTTGGAATGAGATTGTTCTATTAGTGTTTGGTGATAGTTATTCTGAAATTTCTCAGGTAATAATGGATTTTCGGGAATCCTTCCCCTCCGATCTTGACACGGTTTCCGAAAAACTCGGCCAGTTACCAGAAGGTTTAGAATTCCCGCGCTCGCTGGGGCGCAAGATATATTACGATACTAATAAACGATGTCTAAGTTTTAAGGGAGTTATGTCCGAAGAAGAAAAGAATACACTTCTAAACTTAACACAAGCTAATCAATCTGAAGACTATAAAGAAGCTATAAGAGTAATTTTTGAAAAGTCACAGTATTACTCCCAACTATCACCTGGTTTAACACCTTTGGAAGAAAATATAATATGGCGATTTACACAGAATGAACCGCCCAAATGCCAATCGCATACATTTTCAACTACTTACACTGTCCACGGTTTTGATATAGACTTACAAAGGAAACTTTACAAATTTTTTGGACAAATAACTGGAAAACGGTCTACAAGTAACTCTCAACAGAGTCAAAAAAAAACCGAAACACAAAATTTATTGTCTTTGCACTTCGAGAAACTTGATCCCCAAAAAAAACCTTGGTTAAAAAAGCTCCATGACCTTAAAGAACCGGTTTTGCCATTAATATTTGCAGATTGTAAACCCGGTCATTTTTCTCTGGTGGCTGCAACTGAAGATCCAAACTTTCATCATAATACCCCTTCTCTCCCCCGAAGATGAGTTCGCCCTGAAATTTGTTGTGGCCGGAAAAAGAGATTATCTTTTCCAATGGGATTGCAGATTTAGAAATCACCACAATCTTCAAGGTTGCCAGTATCCCTTTCGCTTATTCTCTCCATGTTTTCATATTCCCACCAATCAGTGTGAAGAAAGTCCTCAACCTCACCTGATGCCAACGGGGAAGCTAATATTTGAATTATACCGTAAGAGGTATTATTTTGCAGATCCCGGTCCGTTACCTCAAAATCCCAGTGATGTTAACTTTGATTTTGGAACCCATGTATACTCTACATGGACAGAGGTTGGGATTCCGGTTTTGGTACAAAAAAAAGACATCCCTCAGAATCACTTTTTTACTCAAAAGTTTATCCAATCACATTTCAACGGATTTTCGCAGCAAGAAATAAGAAATGTTGGCAGAGACCTTATTAGATTCGGCTTTCCTCGTTGTCTTATTTCAGAAATAATAAATGCCTTTGCCTTGTACAATAGTTGTATTAGAGATCCATATCTATTCGACCTTTTTACAGAATTATTCCCTTTTACGAATACATTTTACTATGGATGAAAAGATTTTGTAGCTGAGATGTTGGCGTTAGACAATCCCGATTCTCTCCTTGGTAGACGTCTATTGGCAAGAACAACAGAATGGGCGCGTGAATCTATCAGTTATATTGAAAAATCTATAATATGCAGGGTTCAAGCCGGATATGTGATGAATGAATTATTGAATTATAATACTTATTATAAAGGAGGATGCCAACAATTACTTTCCATTCTAAATGGTCTTCAAGACTGGATTCTTCGTTTGGCGTATTCATTTAACGAACAAGGAGCTCTTGTATTAATAAGCAATGAATTAGAAATAATGACCTTCGACCCCGGCGGCGGTGGAACAATTATTGAATGTAATATCCATCATCTCTTTGAGCCAGAAAATCTGGTAAATATTTTCCATGAGGCAGGACATCACCTTCTTTCAACGTCTGAATTTGAGGAAACATTAGGCGCCATTAGGGACTTTGCAACGAAGTATCAATTCCTTGAAACACCTAAAAGGAATCGTGACCTACTTCGCCACATTTTTGCAGATATGATTCAGTTGCTATTTGGTTTTTTGGGGGATATTAATTTGTATTCTCGTCACTTCTGGACAAGTTTTCATAGTAAATTTTCGATAAATTGTGCAAGTGCAGAAGACCAAGAGCACTCTTTGATACTTCATGCATTGCGGTATATGTTTGTCCTTTTCAATACACTTCCTCAGTTTAAAAATGCCAATTTAGATAACACTTCTTTTAGCAAATTACTTGGTTATTTACAGGGGCATATACTTAATCATTTTGAGATTAATCATCTTGTTGATACGAGACATCCGTCGCACGCCGAATTACACGGTTTATTCTTAAACTCCAGGTCGGCACTAGAACAAACTTTAGGGCAAATAAAGAAGGCTGTCTTAAGAGCATTTTCAAAAGTGTATCTTGGCGGTGGAACTTGTAATATCGATACAGTATCAGTTGAATGCATAAAGGAAAGGAAAATAGCATCACAGGACTTTTTTCCTCTCATAATAATCGGTACTCCTATATCTTATGTGTATAACGACTTAGATAGATTTAATGCATTAAAACATGCCGGCAGATTGACCTACGTTTTTAATTCATATGTATATAATAAAGCAATGAACATAGCTGGAAATAGCCAGTACTTAAAAAGGAACCAAGACGGCTGGCCGGTTTTTGCAGAAGACAATCCGCCCTTATTAAGGGACTCTTCTCGAGGTGGTTATTTTGTTATTGGTAGTGAATTTAGGGCTAAACATTTTAGAAGCCGGTTGGCATTTTTATTATCCCTTTGGGATATTACCATTAAAGAAAAACGCGAAATTGTTGAGCACATTTTCGGTCATTCAACAGGCACGGCTCAACTCCCCCAGTTTGGTATGCCGCCTTTTCCTCTCGAAGTTTAAGCTCGTGCCCATCTCCATAAAAGCGATGAGATAAATGATAACTACTTACAGTTGATTTGTGTTTGGTATTTTCGTTCATCTCGGCTAACTGTTTTTTCTTTCTGTCCTTTCGGCATTACTTCACCAGTTTTCGTTTGAGGATTTTGCCGAGTGCATTCTTTGGGAATTCGGGGACAAATACAAATTCGTGCGGGGTTTTGTATGGACCTAATCTCTCCCGACAGTAACGCTTCAGTGCAAGGGCGCCTGCCCGTTTTCCCTCACGCAGCTTGACGTATGCACGGGGATATTCGCCTCGCAATTCATCCGTTATACCGACAACGGCGACCTCCTCAACTGCAGGATGCGAGGAAAGCAGATTCTCTATCTCCATCGGGTATATGTTTTCGCCGCCTGAAATTATAAGCTCCTTCTTGCGTCCGGTGATGAATAGGAAACCATCTTCATCAATGTAGCCGAGGTCGCCGGTGCGCAAATACGCCCCTGGAGTGAGTGCCTTTCGTGTTTCCTCCTTGCGACCGAAATAACCCATCATCACACTATGCCCCTTTACATAGAACTCGCCGACACGCCCGGATGGGAGTTTCTGTCCATCCTCGTTATGCACCGAGACAGAGACATTTATGAGCGGGCGCCCGATACTGCCTTTCTTGTATGCATCGGGCGTATTCACGGAAACAACCGGGGATGCCTCCGTAAGCCCGTAGCCGTTATATATTTGTTTGCCAGTGATGGCGGGGAATGCCTCCTCCAGCGCAGGTGGCAAAGGTCCTCCACCCGAAACTGCCATCCTGACTGACCCGAAATCGGTCTTTTTTATCTGAGGTGACCCCACCAGAAGCCCATAGATGGTGGGGACAAGGATGAGGGCGGTTACGCGTTCCTTCTCTATGCAGGTGAGAATTTTCTGCGGATGGATACTGTGCAAAAGGATGATGCGCGAGCCGGTCAGGAGCGGTAGCAGCATCGAGGTGGTTTTTCCGAATAAGTGAAAGTAAGGAAGAATGCCCAGAAACGTATCATCTCTGCCCGTATTCAGGGCGTGCCTGCAACCCTCGATATTGGCAAGGAGGTTTTTGTGGGAAAGGAGCACGCCTTTAGGTAAGCCAGAGGTTCCGGCGGTATAGATTAGGACGGCGGGGCGGTCGGGGTCGCCGGGTGTAGAGTCAGAGACCGAATCAGACGACACAAATCCGGGACGGCTTGTCTCCTGTGTAAGTTCTTCGAGATAGATAGCTTCGGTATGGATATCGTGTTCAGCCAGCATTGCCTCCACTGAAGATTTGAAGGCGATGGTCGTAATAAGTAAAGATGCCCTCGAGTCATTCAGGTGAGATGCAAGTTCTGCCGGGTGGAGCATAAAGTTCAGGGGCGTAGCCACCTTTCCGGCAAGGAGTATGCCCCAGAAGGCTGTAACAAAACCTATAGTGTTGGGCAAAAGCATCGCCACATTGCCGCCCTGGCTTTTGTCGCGTGCAGCGATTATGCGGGCAAGGAGAGATGCCCTCCGTCCCAGGTCAGGCAGGGACATACACTCGGACTCATCAATCAGGTGAGCAGAATCATCCGCCGCCTCACACGCCTCGAGGAATTTGCTGACTAAATCCATCAACTTTCACCCGCAACCGGAAGACTATGCCGTGTGCGATAATTCACTTTTTCATGTTTGTTATTCAATTTCCCCCGCGTCTTTGTGTCTCTGCGCGAGGTTTTTATTCTCTCGCGGAGGCGCTGAGATAAGTTTCAAAAGCTATTATCGCACACAACCTAATCTGTTCGATTCACCCCGCCGGTTGAATCAAAAATCTTCCTTTGAGGAGATGGTTTTCAGCCCGAATATGATGCCTATCACGGCGCCAACGCCCACTGCGATTATTGTATAGCGCTGCATTTGCCGCAGAGAGAGGAAGTTAACCCATTTTGTGGTCACAACGGAGCAAAGTATTCCGGCGCCAAGGCTTCCGGCTATTGCGCAAAAAATCAGCACCGCAATCTTTGTTCCGATGCCGGGTTTGAATTCCTTTTTTTGTTTGTCATTATCAACCATCTGTCTGAAACGAGATAGAGAGTTTCGGTAACCCGTGAGACCGGTCAGTGCATTTACGCGCCTCGGGCGGGCTGAGATGTAATGAGACTCTTAACCTCTGGAGGAGGCGGCGACCTGAATAACCTCGGGCTGGGGTTCGCCATTTTCCACCTCTGCAAGGTAATGGCAGGCTGCCTCTGGAGGCGTGGGGTTGATATAGAATCCCGTCCCCCACTCGAAACCCGCCACACTGGTCAGTTTCGGCATAATCTCTATGTGCCAGTGATAATATGGCACAGAGCCATTCTCAAAGGGTGTGGTGTGGATGAGGAAATTATAGGGTGGGTCGTTGAGTGTGTATTTGATTTTTCTCAAGGTCAGTCTGAGGATGCGGGCAAGGTCAGTCACGCCATTTTTCTGGATGTCGCTGAAGAAGACATCGTGTTCTTTAGGGATAATCCACGTCTCGAAAGGAAAACGTGATGCAAAGGGGAGGAAAGCCAGAAATGTGTCATTCTCGGCGACGATGCGCAGGTTGTCATTGAGTTCCTGATTTATGATGTCGCAAAAGACGCACCGTTCCTTATAGTCGTAATATTTAGCAGCCCCCGCCACTTCTTCCTGCACGCGCTTTGGGACGATTGGCAGGGCAATAATCTGTGAGTGTGGATGGTCAAGCGATGCGCCCGCCTCGCGACCGTGATTCTTAAAAATCAAGATATAGCGGAAACGCTTATCCTTGTGGAGTTCAATAGAACGGTCGCGATACGCCCAGATAATTTCCTCAACCTGCTTATCGGTCATATCTGCGATATAGAGGTTATGTTCGGGCGTCTCGATGATGACCTCGTGTGCACCTATGCCATTCATCTTGTCAAACATCCCCACGCCCATTCTCTTAGGTTGTCCCTTGATCTGGAGGGCGGGGAATTTATTAGGCACGACACGCAGCCACCAGCCCGGGGTATCTCTTGTGGTCCCGGCGGGGCGATAGCTCATGACCTCCGGTGGAGTATGGGATTCGTTGCCCGTGCAGAATGGGCAGAATCCCTCTTTTCTCGGCTCGATTTTTGTCCCATAAGCGGATGGGCGTTTTGCGCGTTCGGTTGCAATAATCACCCAGCGTCCTATAATAGGGTCTTTACGCAGTTCCGGCATCAGATTCACCTCGACGAGAACCTGGACAGAATTCAACAATAGATAAAGATGGCTGTATAAAAGCAACCAGTTATTTCTGTCAAGAATTTTCCCCCCACCCCCGAAAAAATAAGGTGTATCTCCTGAAGTCGGGAAGTCGCAGAATGCCCCAAGCTGAATCCCGGGCAATTACCCTATGCCGACCAGAACGATAACGGCAAGATTGACATCGCCGATGTCATAATGCTCATCAACCGTGGTGAATGAAATGTTGAGGCGTCGCACACTTTGAGATGTTCGATGTTGTCCTGGGGTGCGCATAAAG
>CAZGKP010000194.1:0-7912 GCA_964526215.1 uncultured Candidatus Sumerlaeota bacterium | reverse complement strand
TTCTTACAGAGCGATAGATTCTCTTTTCCTTTGACCTTGCGCACATTGTCAAGGTATCTCAAAAAGTATTATGAACAACGTAGATGTGCCGATACTGCAGGCGGAATCGCTCTGGCGCATTATGCCGGTGCACCATAAAGGCAACAAGATTCTGCTCGAAGACGTCTCATTTGAATTGAGGCGGGGCGAAAGGCTCGTCATTGTTGGACCATCAGGTGCGGGCAAAACCACCCTCTTGCGCATCTTACAACGCCTTGATGAACCAAGCCGGGGACGCCTCTTTTTCTGCAACATCCCATACACCGACATCCCGCCGACAACCCTGCGCCGAAAGGTAGCACTTGTATTTCAGGAACCTGCATTGTTCGATGGCTCTGTCGAAGACAACCTCCGCATACACGAAAGACTCGGCTACCGCAACTCGCCATTCACCATACAGAACCTCGAGGAAGCACTTGAGGCGGTGAGCCTTCCATCGGGTTTTCTATCGCACAATGCGCAAAATCTCTCCACCGGTGAGATAAAACGAGTTGCAGTGGCACTGGCGCTCCTTGCCGAACCAGAAGTCCTCTTGCTGGACGAGCCCACTGCAAATCTCGACCCGACTGCCGCTGCGGGCTTACTCGATACACTCAAGCGCCTGAACACTGCCGGTCTGACGCTACTTGCCGTTTTGCATCAGGTAGGGCATGCCCGCAAGATTGCCACACGTGCGGTGCTTCTGGTCGGCGGAAAAATTATCGAATCCGCTCCGGCGGAGCAGTTTTTTACTGCACCCCAAAGCGAACTCACCAGGTATTTCCTGAGAGGAGAATTAAAATAATCCCAAAAAAACGCCACTCCAGAGAGCTCACATTATCGTAAATCTACCTGACAGAATAAGGATATCCGTTCCAGTCTAAATATAACAAAAGGAGAGATGAGAGATGGAAACCAGAGACCGAGAAATAGTCAAGCGATTCAGGCATCTACTCGAAAGCAGGGTCAAGCCTTATAGGGTAATAGTCTTCGGTTCACGGGCACGCGGCGAGGCTTCGGAAGACTCCGACCTCGATGTGCTCGTGATCTTGCCTGATGCTGTGGACTGGGAGACGCGGCTATTCATCAGTCGCTGTGCTTGGGAGGCTGGTTTCGAGGAAGGAATCCTCATAACTCCGGTCGTGATGTCTCGCCAGGAAGCCGAAGAAAGCCCCGAACGCTCGTCACTACTTATGGAAGCCGTACGCCGAGAAGGAATAGCAATATGAAACCAGACGAACGCAAGGTCTTAAAGCCTATCCCAAAACCCCATATTTGCATTCAGTCTGCCCATCCCTGCAAGGTTTTGGTTGGTCCCCCACTGTCTGCTTACCGATTTACAAGGGGTTTTGGGATAGGCTCTTAATCGGGATGAGGCTGGAACAAGCCAGTGAAGTCTTGAGAGATGCAAAGCTTTTGCTTAATGCTGGTGGAAGCGGACGGACAATTATTAATCGGGCATATTATGCTATGTTCTATGCTGTCCTTGCCCTTCTTCAGAAAATTGGCAAGACCCCTCGCCGCCATCGAGGTGCCATTAGCCTTTTTGACACAGAGTTCGTAAAAAAGGGTATATTTACGCGTGAGGATTCCATCTCGCCACATACTGTATTCGACCTCAGGCAAGAGGCGGACTATCGCACATTGAAACCAATTGCTCTGGAAAAGTCCGGACAAATCCTACAATCCTCGCTGGCTTTCGTAAAGAAAGTGCGGGAATATCTCACAACTGAAACATCCGATAACTCATCACACTATGTCAGTCATTAAAGTATCCGGGAGGCAGAATCTATGTCTGTGCTAAATGCGCCTACCGAAATTATTACGCTGGAAAACCTTGCGATTGCACTTGTTATGCCGCTACTTGTTATCCTCATAATCTTTTTGCAGCGGTTGAAGATTGGTAAGCTATACCTTTATGCGCTCGGTCGAGCAGCACTCCAGCTTGCCATCATCGGATACATCCTGCGATTCATATTCGGGCTGGACAGCGGTCTGGCGGTTCTGGCGTATCTTTTATTGATGGTAGGCATAGCGGCGCAAATTGTCCTGCGCCAGCAAAGGAAGGCAAGTCCCGCATTTTATCCGATACTGGGTCTTGCCATACTCGCAGGTTCTGTGCTCTCCATCGTAATGGTAACGCAGGTAGTGATTAAAATCAAACCGTGGTATAATCCCCGCTACCTGATACCGATAGCGGGAATGATTATCGGGAACACAATGACGGCATCGGCGCTTGCCCTGGAGCGTTTGCAGAATGACATACGTCAGACACGGCGAAAGGTGGAGACGCTTATCTCGCTGGGTGCAACGAGAGCGCAGGCGGCACGGCAATCCATCAATCGCGCACTAAAAGCGGGCTTAATGCCCAATATTACGTCAATGCTGGGAGTCGGGCTGGTGCATCTACCGGGAATGATGACGGGGCAGATGATTGCCGGTAATGACCCGGCGCAGGCGGTCAGGTATCAGATACTGGTGAGTTTTATGTTAAGTGCGGCGGTAGGAGTAACGGTACTTATCACGTTACATTTATCAGCGCGTCGCCACTTCACGCCCGCGCATCAATTGCGCAACGAGATGCTGGAATAGGCACTGGAAAAAAGAAGGTAAAAGGTAAAATTGTTGCGAGCGAATTTTAAATTGTCAGTTGTTTCCGCCACGGCGGATTAGATTTTAATTCGCCCCTGCGAATAAACTTGATAGAAACTCAACAGCGACAAAATGTTGTGGATGTTGCCGCCTTAAGGGACTATCCCAAAACTAAAACTTGCCTTTGATTTCCCACCTTTGTTAGTGGAATAAATCTTGCGCTATTTCTAAAGTAATGTTGTCCTGGCTTGAGGTTTGAGGTTGCTATGATTCAGGTAAGGGGTCTGACGAAAATATACGGCAAGACCGTGGCGATTCGGGATGTCTCTCTTGACATTGAGAGGGGCGAGATACTCGGATTCCTTGGTCCGAATGGCGCGGGCAAAACTACGACACTGCGTATCCTGACCTGTCACACGCCCCCCACCAGCGGAAGTGCCGTTGTTGCTGGTTATGACGTGATGCACGATTCGATGAATGTCCGGAGGCACATCGGTTATATGCCCGAGACAATCGGGCTTTACGAGGATATGACAGTGCGGGCTTATGTCAATTTTATTGCCGAGGCGAAGGGGGTTGAGCGTGGCATTCGCCGCAGGCGCGTTGGAGATATGCTTGAACAGACGGGTCTGAGGGAAGTGGCAGACCGTCTGATAAGGAATCTCTCGAAGGGATTCAGGCAACGGGTGGGACTTGCGCAGGCGCTGGTGAGCGACCCTGACGTCCTCTTTCTGGATGAACCAACGGTCGGGCTTGACCCTGCCCAGATAAGGGAAATCCGCACTCTCATCAAGGAAATGACGGGGAGGAAGACCGTCATCCTGAGCACCCATATTTTGCCGGAGGTAACTGCGGTCTGCTCGCGTGTGGCAATCATAAATCTGGGTCGGATTGCGGCGGTCGGGACGCCTGATGAACTTGCAAAGCAGATTGAGCCTGTTCGACGCCTTGAGGTTGTTGCGGTGGGGAAACGGGACATAATCGCATCAACTCTTTCGGGCATTCGTGGAGTCAAGAGCGTAAAGGGCGGTGATAAATCTGAAGGTGGACGACTGCGTTTCTATGTTGATGTGGAAAAGGGACGAGATGTGCGGAGGGATATTCCCACCGCCCTTATCGGCGCGGGTTGCCAGCTTTATGAACTCCACTCCGTTGAGGTTTCTCTGGAGGATGTCTTTGTGAAAGTCGTGATGGGCGAAACTGAAAAAACTGCTGAACTCTATAATGTATAGTCATTGGTCATTTGCTCCCTTTGGGAGCGTCGTTTGCTTGCTGTGCTCGCGTCATTAGTCATTGAGCGTCGGTTAATTATGGAGGGTGGGGACAATGTGGCTTCCGGTGTATAAGAGGGAGATAAAGGCATATCTGCAATCTCCGGTTATATACGTGCTGGCGGGGATATTTTTCTTTCTAACCGGCTATTTCTCTCTGGGGATGATAATAGAATTTGCAAACACTTACGGCGATTATTCGATGCGGCAGATGTATGGGATGCGGGATATGAATGTTACCGAGTGGGTGATTCGAGGTTTTTTCAGCCTGATAAATTTCCTTATGCTTTTTTTAATTCCGCTACTTACGATGCGGCTCATTGCCGAGGAGAGGAAAAGCTGGACATTTGAGGTTCTGGTTACCTGTCCTGTGAGGGACGGCGAGATTTTGTGGGCAAAATTCCTCTCCGCCTTTACGATGATTCTGACATTGCTTGCGATTTGCATTATTTATCCGCTCATTGTGGAGAAATTCAGCAAGCCGGAGTGGCACGTAATTTGGGCAGGGTATCTGGGGATTTTGCTCACGGTGGTGGCATACCTTTCATTTGGGGTCTTTGCATCGTCTGTAACAGAGAACCAGATAATCGCGGCATTTATGAGTTTTGCGGGGCTTTTGTTTTTCTATTTAGTGGGGGATGTAACGAGTTCGCAAGAGGGATGGACAGGGGCACTGGCGTCCGCCATCTCTATACGTCAGCACAGCCTCGGTTTTGAAAGGGGCGTGATTGAATTGAAGGACGTCTTTTATTTTCTGGCTTTTGCGGGATTTTTCCTATTTTTATCACTCGAGGCACTGAAAGTGCGCCGCTGGAAAATCTGAAACAACGGACAAAATCGGATGGCAAAGATTCTTAAATTGGTTGCGATTACGGGCGTTTTGATGCTGGTGGCGGCAAACGTCATCGCTGCAATATCAGGCGGTTTTACACTGCCGACATTTATTCTTGCCGGAATCGGACTCTTGGCTTTCCTCTCGATATTCTCCACGGGGGAATCGGGCAATCTCGCTAATTACGTGCGGCTTGGACTGAATGTGATGTTCTTCCTTGGTGCACTTGTTTTCCTTTATCTTATCATCAGCAACCATCACGTTCGCTGGGATTTGACGAAGAACAAAACCTTCAGTCTCTCGGCGCAGACGATTCGCTATATGCGCGGGATTAAGGACACGATTACCATCACTGGCTTCTCCACAACACCCCGGGAAATGCGGCGATTCTTTGACCAATACACTCCATACACGGACAGATTAGAGGTCAGCGTGCGTAATCCCTTCAGAGATTTCCGCGAGGCACAACGCCTCCGTAAAGAGTTTGATACCGAGCTCTACCCCGGAGATGTCTTTATCCAGTGTGGCAAGCGCAAAAAGAAAATCCGCAATCTCGACGAAAGCACATTTGTGAACGCCCTCGTTGATGTCCAGCGCAAAAAAGATACGGTGGTTTATTTCCTTACCGGGCACGGCGAAGGTTCCCTTGAGGAGCCGACTGAAGAGCAGCTCAAGAAGAATGTCTCAACATATTATACGCTCAAGCGCATCTGCGAACAACGCGGCATAAGGGTTAAAACCCTTGAACTTATGCGAACGGGCACTCTGCCGGCAGATGCATCCGCCATTATATGCACGGGTCCACGCCTCGATTTGTATCCGCTGGAGCGCGATGCTCTTGAATCTTACCTCGATGGAGGCGGTCGCTTCATCCTGATGCTTGACCCACCGACCAGCCTTGAGCAGACATTTCCCAATTTCAAAAAACTACTCGCAAATTTCGGTGTGGTGCTGAAGGATGACATCATTATGGACCCAAATAAGGCGAGTATGGAGCGCTTCGGACTCCCGATTGTCCCCCTTGTCGCCACATATATGAAACATCCCATCACGGAGAACATCCCTTATGGGAGTGTGGCGCTTTTTGTGCCGCTCGCCCGCACGGTAACTGCGGCAGAGACACTGCCAGCAACGTTTATTGTCAAGCCATTGCTGAAATCCAGCAAATACAGCTGGAGTCAATCGGTGAAGGCACTTATGGAAAAGAAAATCACCCCGCCGGAACGCTCTGAGATTGGACCGCAGACGCTTGCCGTTACCGCTACGAAAACACCTCCCGGCGCAGATGAAGATAAACAGACCAGAATTGTCGTATTCGGTGATTCGGATATTTTCACAGACGTAAACGTCGCCTACCAGATTCCGGTCTATTTGTTTGTGAACAGTTTTTCGTGGCTGACCCAGAAGGCGGACATTGTCGCCATCCCGCCAAAGGTGGTGGAGGATACACCGATGTCTCTGACGCTTGCCCAGAGGGAATTTCTCACAGTGCTTCTGGTAGTTACATTACCTTCTCTGATATTTTTCGGTGGGCTGGGACACACGCTTATCAGGAGAAGAGTGAAATGACCTGGCGGAAGACGATTATTCTGGGGCTTATCTTTTTATGTTCGGCAGCGGGATATTTTGCCGACCACACCCTTTCAAAAAAGCGCGAAATTCTGAAAAGGCGCGAGGAGGCTCTCTTCACTATCAAAAAAGAAGACGTCTTGGCATTCACGCTAAAAAATCCTTCCGGCGCGTTTCGCATCGAGAAAAAAGGCGAAGTGTGGCACATCATAAAGCCACGCAAACTGAAAGCAGATGCGGCTCAGATTGAATCCCTCATAACCAATCTCACCGTTGCAAAGAGATACGACTCGGTTGAGACGCAGGATTATGTGCAATACGGGCTTGATAAACCTCGCGAGAGCATCACATTGGAGGACGCAAAATCGGGCGAGAGACAGACTCTCCTGGTCGGTCTGGAATCCACGAGCGCAGGACGCTTCTTCGCCACTATCAAAGGCGGAAAAACCGTTTTCACAATCGCCTCGCACATAAAAAATTTCCTCGATAAAAATCTATACAACCTGCGGGATAAAACCGTAATCGGCGCAAAGTCCCAAGACATAAAGGCGATTGAGGTGCGGCATAAGGACAAGATAATTTCGCTTAAAAAAGAGGCGAATGGTAAATGGCTCCTTACGCAACCCGTCGGCGACCGCGCCGATGAAAATGTGATGACAAATTTGCTCTTCGACATAGAGACGCTTCATGCAATGTCCTTTGTGGATGACGGCGCAACAACTCCGGGGTTCTATGGACTTGAAACCCCCTGGCTCACCGTTACGACCACCGCCACAAAAACTACCACAATACTCGTCGGTCGCAAAGATTCCCCGAAGCCGCGTTATTTCGCACGCCGAAGCGAGGATGAGCAGATATTCACGATTCCGGCACGCTTCATAAATGAGATTTCAAAAGACCCCGGCGAGTTCCGTTCAAAAGAAATCTTCACGCTCAAATCCCCCGACATATACGGCATAAAGGTGATTGTCGGCGAGAGTTTTGTGGGGCTGAGAAAAGATGATAAGGGGGTGTGGCATTTTGAGCAGCCGCCTGATGTGCCGGCGAATCAGGGGAAAGTTGAGAGCCTCATATCTGACATTGAAGCACTGCGCATAAAGACCTTTGAGGACGAACATCCCGTATCTTTGAAGCCCTACGGACTTGCCAACCCCAGGGCGCGTGTCATCATTTATCCAGAAGATAGAAAAAAGCGGGAAGTCATCGCATTCGGCAATAAAGCAAAGGAGCACGATATATGTTATGCGCGGGCATCGCACCGCCTCCTCGTTTTTGGCGTGGACTGGACACGCGTCGGTGATTTTTATCTCACGAGGCACGACCTGCGTGACCGCCGCATATTCCCGATTGAGCAGGACGCCATCCATCGTGTTGAACTGGTAGAGGGAAATAAGAAGCGCATACTTTTTCGCAAGGGCGAGCACTGGTTTGTGCAAACAGACGAATCGGAGAAACAAAAAGAGGTCCCATTTTTCAAGGCACTCGGGGCACTTGCCGACCTCGTAAATTTAGAGTTTGAAAAGGAAATTACCGGAGCAGCGACAAAAGATGCCCGGAGCGCCCTCGCCAAATCTATCTTCTGCATAGCCTTCTACGACAAAGATGACAAAGAATTAGACAGCCTCCTTAT